>CAYWKN010000242.1:0-2528 GCA_964458765.1 uncultured Verrucomicrobiota bacterium | reverse complement strand
GGCCTGCGCGGCACGGCCATGGCCTGGTGCGGACCCGCGCACGACTGGCGCTGGGAGGGACTGCTCGACGGCTGGGTCTCCCGCCACCGGCACACGGCGGACCCTCACTTCCTCGACCGCATCGAGGGGGCGTTGCGAGACCTGCAAGGCGCGCAACTGGCGGATGGTTCCTTCCGGAATTCCTGTTTCGAGCAAAACCCCATGGAAGGGGGAATGCCTCATGAGCCCGCCGTGATGGCCGCCGTCCTGCGAGCCGGATGCCATCTGCGGGAGGCGGGAAGGGCATGGCCGGAAGGCTCGGAAGCCATGCTGGAGCGCTTCGTGGAAGAGCGTCTGATCAAGTCGCTTTGGAACAAAACCCTGAGGACGTTCAACAACTGGCTGCAGAGCGATTTCGATGTCTACGCCCCGCCCGCCGTGGCGGCCATCGTCGAAACCCTGTTTGCGTACGGCGAACTCACGGGCACGGCGGAACGGTGGACCCCCTACATTGCCGGTGCGGCGGAGTCCCTTCTGAAGAGCCAGTTCCGCGACGGGCCGCTGGCGGGCGCGCTGCCCGTTTCCAGCACGGACCGGGCCTCGGCCTCGCCCTATCTGGCGGCGCGCTGTCTGCCTGCGTTGACGCTCCTTCACCACGGAACCGGAGACAGGCGTTTTGCGGAGGCGAGCGACCGGTTGGCCGATTTCGTCAAACGCGGATTTCGGACCGCGGGCGGGATCGCCTGCATGGCGTTTGCCGGGCGTCCTCAGCGTGTCGCGCCGCTCTTTGCCGGCGCCACGGCTGGCGCGATGTGGGCGTTGTGCCGCGCGGGCCGGATGGATGAAGCGCTGTGGAACACGCAACGCGACTGGCTGCTGGCGTTGCAGACGGACTCGGGCGGTTTCGATACGGCGGTCGGATTCGGATCCGGGTTGCCGCCGCGGGACCCGCCGGATTGGCGGGATGCGCTGCCCGCGTACGGCTGGGCGGCCCATGTGTACGCGCTGCTGGCGCATCGGGTCGCGGCGCCGGCGCCGTGCCAGCGGAAGGAGTCCGGTTTTGTTCGCCGTGATGTCATGGTGCGAGGCCGCCGGGCGGTCATGGCGGAAGACGTGGAGACGATCACGATCCGGGACCGCGCGGAGCCTTTGTATGTCTGGCGGAAGCGCACCGTCTGGCCTGAGGTTTGCCTTCTGTAGGAAACGCGACATGGAACGGAAAATCCTGTTTGTGCACGAGACGTTTGGCCGCCTGGCGGGGGCCGAGCAGAATATCCTGGTCACCGCGCCGCGCCTGGCGGAGGCGTTCGACCTGGAATGCCTCTACTGGACCCGGAGCGGGAAGGACGAGGCGGCGTTCGAGAAGGTGTTTCCCGTCAACTACCAGGTTGCCTTCGACGGTCCGCCTGCCGCGACCCGGGAGCGCGTGGCCGACGTCCTGCGTCAATCCGCTCCGGACCTGGTCTACGTTCACAAGTGCATCGCCAATCCCGTGCTGGAGGCGCTTACTGACTGGGGCGGGCCGCTGGTCCGCATGGAACACGACCACGACATCTACTGCATGCGCAGCTACAAGTACTTCCCGTGGAACCGGCGTATTTGCACCCGGAAAGCCGGTCCCTGCTGCCTGGTTCCCTGCCTGGCGTTTCTCAAGCGGGATCGGTCGCGCGGGCGGTTCGGCGTGAGCTGGGTCAGTTACCGGCGTCAGATGCGTTGCATTGAGTTGAACCGGCGGTTCTCCGCCATGTTTGTCGTGACGCAATACATGCGGGATGAATTGGTCAGGCAGGGGTTTGCCGCCGATCGGATCCATATTTTCCCCCCGATCCCGGCGCCGGCAGGACAGGCTTTCTCCAGCACCTTTTCGGACATCAACCGTATCATCTTCGCGGGGCAGATCATCCGGGGGAAAGGGTTGGATGCCTTGTTGCGGGCTCTGGCTTTGTGCAAGCAGCCGTTTCGACTGACCGTGCTCGGGTCCGGTTCCCATCAGGCCGAGTGCGAGACTCTGGCGAAAACGCTGGGCCTGTCGGACCGGGTGGAGTTCCCCGGTTTCGTGCCTTTCGAGCGATTGGCCTCGTTCTACCGGGAAGCCTCGCTCGTGGCGGTTCCCTCGCTTTGGCCCGAGCCGATCGCCACCATTGGTCTTGAGGTGTTGCGCTACGGGTTGCCCGTGGTCGGTTTCGATGCGGGCGGCATCCGGGACTGGCTGCGGGACGGCGAGACCGGCTTCCTCATCCCCTGGATGGATTTGGGCGCGATGGCCGGGAAGATCGATTACCTTCTCGCCCACAAGGATGAGGCGCGCCGCCTGGGCGAGCAGGGCCGGGCGTTCGTGAACCGTGAGTACGCTTTTGATCCCTACATCGAGCGGATGAAGGCGACCTTTCACGACCTGATCGGAAAATCATGATCCATTACGCGGACTTCTGGAATCTGGATCGGCCCCCGTTCGATGCGGGGCCCGATCCGGATTTCTTTTTCGAAAGCCGGGCGCATGGCGAAGCACTGGCGCGGCTGTTGTATTTTTCCACCGACCGCGCGATGGG
>CAYWKN010000241.1:0-2530 GCA_964458765.1 uncultured Verrucomicrobiota bacterium | reverse complement strand
CCCCCTACTCCCGCACCTGACCGGTCCCGCGCACGACGTACTTGTAGGTCGTCAGTTCCTCCAGCCCCATCGGGCCGCGCGCGTGCAGCTTGTCGGTGCTGATCCCGATCTCGGCGCCCATGCCGAACTCGCCGCCATCGGTGAAGCGCGTGGAGGCATTGACGTATACCACGGCCGAGTTCACGTCCTGCGTGAAGACCTTCTGGGCATCCGCCGCGGCGGCGATAATGGCGTCGGAATGATTCGAGCCGTAACGGTTGATGTGGTCCACGGCGCCTTTGACCGAGGGCACCACCCGCACGGCCAGGATCAGGTCCAGGTACTCCGCGTACCAGTCTTCCTCCGTGGCGGCCTTCATGCCCGGCACGATCGCAAGCGATTCCTCATCGCCCCGCAGTTCCACGCCGCATTCCACGCCCAGCCGCTTGGCCACCATCGGCAGGAAACTCGCGGCCACATCGCGATGCACCAGCAGGGTTTCCATGGCATTGCAGACTCCCGGCCGCTGACACTTGGCGTTCTCGCAAATTTCCAGCGCCATGGCCAGATCCGCCGAGGCATCCACGTACACATGGCACACGCCCTTGTAGTGCTTGATCACCGGCACCCGCGCCTGTTCCACAACCGCCCGGATCAGCCCCTCGCCCCCACGCGGAATCACCACATCCACCTTGCCCTCGAGTTGCACCAGTTCCCGGACCGCTTCCCGGTCCGTGGTCATCACCAGTTGAATGGCATCCGCCGGCATCCCCTTCTTGCGCCCGCCGGCCCGCAACGCCTCCACAATCGCCGCATTGGACTGCATCGCTTCCTTGCCGCCCCGCAGGATGACCGCGTTGGAGGTCTTGAAGCAAAGCCCGGCGGCGTCAGCCGTGACATTCGGACGGGATTCGTAGATGATCGCTATCACCCCGATCGGAACGCGCACCTTGACAATCTCCAGACCGTTCGGCCGGATCCAACGGCTGATGGCCGTTCCCACCGGATCCTTGAGCCCCGAAACATCGCGAAGCCCCCTGGCCATGGACTGGATCCGCGAGTCGGTCAAGACCAGCCGGTCCACCAGCGCCGGCGTCATGCCGGCAGCCTTGGCGGCGGCCACATCGGCCGCATTGGCCGCCTTGATCGCCTCGCGCCTGGCTTCGATTTCATCGGCCATCACCTGCAGGATGGTGTTCTTCTTGCGGGCCGAAAGCCTTGCCAGTTCGCGCGAGGCTTCCACCGCCCGGTTCCCCACCGCCAGCATGTCTTCATGAATACCCATGTTCACCCCTTGTCACGAAAGCCCCCCGCCGTGTTCCGGCGCCCTTCAACCCGACAGCGATGCCATGATAAAGGTCCCCACATCCTCGCCCCGGATGATCCGGCCCAGGTTCGCGGGCTTCCGCCCGTCGGCAATCACCACATGACACCCCGCATGCGCCGCCACCTGTGCCGCGCGCAGCTTGGACCCCATCCCGCCCTTGGAAAGATTGCCCTTCTGCCCCGTCACCAGCGCCAGCGTCTTCCGGTCAACCTTCTCCAGACAAGCCACCCTCCGGGTCTTCCCATTGGCGCCCGGGGCCCGCAAGCCATCCGTGGTGGACAGGATGATCAACAGGTCGGCACGAATCATTCGCACAACCAGCGAAGCCAGGAAATCGTTGTCGCCCAGCTTGATGTCGGCGCGGATCTCATCGTCCGCCACCACATCGTTCTCGTTGACAATCGGTATCACCTTGTGACGCAGCATGTTCTCCATTGTGCGCCGGGCGTTGGCAAGCCGGATCTTGTGGTTGAAATCGTCATGCGTCAGCAGCACCTGGCCGACCTTGCACTTCTTGCCGGCGAACAGCTTGTCGTAGGTTGTCATGAGACGGCATTGCCCGACGGCCGCGGCCATCTGCAGGTCCGGCAACCCGCTCGGCCGCTCGGCCATTCCGAGCGCCTCCATGCCCGCGCCGATGGCCCCGGAGGTGATGACAACCAGTTCAATCCCGCTTTGCCGGATCCGGGCGAGTTCCGACACCAACGACCGGATGCGGCGGTGTTCCGGCCGGCCGGTCTTCTGCACCAGGACCCGGCTCCCGATCTTGACCACCACACGCCGGACATCGGCAATGCTCTCCCGAAGCTTCAATGACGCATTCATGGCCGCGTTTCATACCATAGCGGCCCCCTCTTGTCGAGATGTGGAGATGCCGCGCCAGGGCAAACGCATCAAATTTCCTGACGTTTGGTCGAGAGTAAAGACGATTCACCACCCGCCTGGAGTACCAGGCTTGAGCCACAGAGGCCCGGAGAGGGAAACACGGAGAAGAGGACACCGTCGTTCGTTCTCTTGTGAACTCCAAACCCAAGTGTTGTGCGAATTTGGCGCAGGGCGGTGACTCCTGGAGCGCTTTTCATGTGCATGTCCAGGCTTTCGCCCTGCGCCAAATTCGCACAACGTCTTCCTGGAGAAGGAAAGGAGGCTGGGAGAGAGGATCTCAGGTCTTCTCCGTGACTTCGTGTCTCCAGCGAAGCGGGTGGTGAATCTTTTCCTCTTCTT
>CAYWKN010000240.1:0-2550 GCA_964458765.1 uncultured Verrucomicrobiota bacterium | reverse complement strand
ACAAAACATCACAATCATCATTGACGGACTTCCTCAGATGTCTCCCTGGAGGGGCTAGGGGTGGGTTCTTCCCCAGTTCCCCTCCCTGGAGGGGCTAGGGGTGGGTTCTCCCCTCGACCAACGTTCTTGTGCTGCACCCGGCCATTTCCAGCAGCGAGAATAGGTCTTGCCTATGCAATCCGTTACAAGCATAAATGCCGGCGGATATGCGAACCATTGGTAAAGCGTCTCCCGCGCCCACCCCTGTCGCCATGCTGGACCGTCTGATCTTCGAGGACGCTCCCATCGGCATGGCACTGGTCTGCCCCCGGGGCCGATTCCTCCATGCCAACCGCGCCTTCTGCCGGTTCCTGGGGTATTCCAGACAGGAGGTCCTCCAGAAGACCATTCGAGATATCACCCACCCCGGTGACTGGCCGGAAAGCACACGTCTCATCCGCAGTCTCTTCCGCCACGGTTCCGCCATCAGCCGGTTCGAGAAACGGTACCTCCACAAGAGCGGCCGCGTCCTGTGGGGCGCCGTGAGCTCGCGTCCGGTCAAGGACTCCCGGGGCCGCATGCGCTTCACCATCGCCCAGATCGTGGACATCACCGACCGCAAGGAGATCGAGGCCGCCCTCCGGGAAGACGAGGAGCGATACAAGATCTGGCTCGAAGCCATCCCCATGCTGGCCTGGCGCTGCGACCCCCAGGGCAAGTGCATCGACTGCAATCAGCGCTGGCTCCACTATACCGGCCAAACCCTCGCCCAGGTCCGCGGCGAGGGATGGATGAAAGCCGTTCATCCCAAGGACCGCGGCCGCGTCCTGAAAAAAGTGCGGGACGATGTGACCGGAGGTGAATTCTACGAATGCGAATACCGCCTGCGCCGAGCCGCGGACGGCGCCTACCGCTGGCACCTGGCCCGCGCCTACCCCCTGAAGGACCAGGACGGCCGGATCCTCATGTGGCTGGGCGCTGCGCCCGATATCGAGGATCTCAAGCGCCTGACGGAGAATCTCCAACTCTCGGAAACACGGTTCCGCGTGGCGCTGCAGGGGGCCCCCATCACCGCCTTCAGCCAGGACCGCAACCTCGTGTACACCTGGGCCTACAATTCCGCACCCGGATTCCGGATCGAGGATGTGCTCGGCAAAAAGGACCGCGACTTGTATCCCGCCGCGGATGCCCGCCACTACGCCCGGATCAAGCGCACGGTTCTGCGAACCGGCGCCAGCCGCCGGGACGAAGTCGTGGCCCACACGAAGGCCGGCGAGATGATCTTTGACATGACCACCGAACCCTTGCGGGACGTGAAAGGCAACATCGTCGGGGTCATGGGAGCGGCGGTGAATATCACCCATCAAAAGCGGATGGAACAGCAACTGCGGGACTCTCACGAGGAACTGGAACGTCAGGTCCAGGACCGCACCGCCAGGCTCCGGATCCTGGCCCTGGAATTGACCCAGGCGGAACAGAAGGAACGGCGGCGGATCGCCCACATCCTGCACGAGGACCTGCAACAGCACCTCGTGGCCATGCAGTACAGGATCCAGGAACTCAAGGAGCGGCATCCCCACAACGCCGTCACATCCACGGCGGGATGGCTCTTGCAGGAAGTCCGCCAGATCATCCGGATCAGCCGCGGCCTCACCTCCCAGCTCCGTCCGCCCATCCTGTACGAGTTTGGCCTGCATGCCGCGCTGGAATGGCTGGCGGAGGATCTCCGCGCCCAGTTCAAGTTCAAGGTCTCCCTGAAGGCGCGGCGCGCCTTCACGCTGAAATCGGACGAACTGAGCATCTTTGCGTTTGAGGCGGTGCGCGAACTCCTGATGAACTGCATCAAGCACGCCGGCGTCAAGACCGCCGATGTTTCCATCCGCCGCGTACGAGACCATGTCATCGCCATCGAAGTCTCGGACAAGGGTTCCGGTTTTGATCCCGCCCACACTATTCTGAACAAGTTCGGTCTCTTCAGCATCCGGGAACGGGCTCATGCGCTTGGCGGCGATCTCGCGATCGTCAGCCGCCCCGGCCGGGGAACCACCGTCACCCTCACGCTCCCCCTGGCCTGACCCGCCTCCGGCGTGGCAGGCCCGACACCCCTGTCCCTCCGCTTTCCTTCCCCGATTTTCGCAGGGTGTTGGGCGTCCCTTGTTCGCTGAGCGATGCTCAGGTTTTTCGAGGAACTGAATGTCCAATATCCAACACGGAATGTCCAACCCGCCTGCAACGCTATGCGTAGCATTGCGGGCAGGCATTCAAGTGGGTGAGAGTTGTGCGAATCAATGGACAACCGGCCCTGCCTTCGCCTTTTTCTCTCCCTTGGAAATTGGAAATTCCTTGTTGGATGTTGGACATGTTGGATGTTGCATTCCAACACGTTGCACATTTACTCAGAAACAAGGGCAGACCCGAATGGCGCTAAGATAAGGGCTTTCCACCCTCGCCAGAAGAACCCACCCCTAACCCCTCCGAGGAGGGGACTTTATTGGGTAGTAATGCATTAGCACTGATCCCCTCCTGGGCAGAGATTTTCAGGGGGGAGATGATTAGACTTTCTGGGCTCAT
>CAYWKN010000239.1:0-2573 GCA_964458765.1 uncultured Verrucomicrobiota bacterium | reverse complement strand
GAAGGGGCGGGCGTCAGGTCGGTTTCCGGGGGGTACCCCAGCAGTTCCGCCAGGTTGCGGCGGGCGGCGAACAGCGTTTCGCGGTGTGTCTCCAGCCGGGCTTGCGTCTGCCCCCGCTGGAGTTCCACGCGCAGGGTGTCCACGCGGGAGACGCGGCCCTGTTGTTCGCGGGCGCGCGTCAGGTCCAGGAGCCGCTCGGCGCGGGCCAGCGTGGCGGTGTCGCAGGCGGTCTGCTTCTCCAGGCGGGCGATGGTCTCGAATTGGCGGGCGACATCCACGACCAGGTCCGCCTTCTGCAGTTCCCAGCGGCGGCGTTCGGCCGCAAGCTGTTCCCCGGCGGCGGTCAGGGGTTCCTCGTGGACGAGCCGTCCGAAGTTGCGGAAGAGCGGCTGGCGGACATCCACCTTGACGGCGGAGCGCCATGGCTCATCCACGAACGCGGGGTAGCGGTGGACTTCGGCGCCGAGGCCGAGTTCGGCGCCCCAGGCGAGTTTCTTCGCGGCGCGCATGCCGTAGCGCCAGTCGGTATCGCCGTCCGCGGCGGTCACGCCGGCGTTGGGCGTCAGGGAAACGGCGAACTCCTGGCGGGCGGCCTCGACCCCGAGGGCGCCGCGTTCCACGCCGAGGGCGGCATGGGCCAGCCGGCGGTTGTGGGCCAGGGCGGTGCGGATGGCGTCCTCGAGGGTCAAAGCCGTCTCCGGGGTGGCGGCGGACAAGGCGCGGGCGATGGCGGAGACGGCCAGGGGAATGGCGAGGGACAGCAGGCGGCATCGGTGTTGGCGCGATCGGGATGGGCGGAGGAGATGCATCGTGGCGGAAAGAACGAACAGCCTGTCAGCCCTGGCGCCGGGTATCCCGTCTTCCCGATGCCGCACGCCGGGAACTCCCGGTGGCGGGCGCGGATCGGGGCCGCGGGGCTCTATTGGAATCCTTTCTTCATACTGGCCGGATCGGGGAGTTCCTTGAAGTAGATCTTGTGCTTGAGGCCCAGTTCCCATTGCTTGGCATACTTCAGGAAGGAGCCGTAGGAGGCCATCAGGGCGATTGCCAGGCCGTGGCGTCCATCCAGGAAACCGGCGCGCAAGAAGTAGCCTTTGATGAAACGGCAGACGGGATGCAGGAGCATGTCGGACCAGTGGAAGCGGCATCCCTGCACGAAGCGCTGTTGCGCCGTGATGGTCGAGAAGCGGTTGAGGGTGTTGATGTGGTCCGCCAGATCGTCGTACGTGTAGTGCCAGATGGGGTTCTTCAGGCGCTTGACGGGGCCCCGGACGACGACCTTGTCGTGCGGTTCCTGCCCTTCCGAGCGGCCGTATTCCTTGCGGAAGAGGCGCAGTTTGAGGTCGGGATACCATTCCCCGTGGCGGATCCAGCGGCCGAGATAGTAGACCTGGCGGGGAAATTCGTAGCCCGCGTACTTGTGGGCCGGGGATTCGAATTCCTCCAGGATCTCGTCGCGCAGGGCGGGCGACATCTCCTCGTCGGAATCCATGAACAGCAGCCAGGGATGGGTGGCGAATTCGCGGACGGTATTGCGCTGGCCCACGTAGCCCAGCCATTGGCGCTGGAAGAAACGGTCGGTGAACTTGCGGCAAATCTCGGGAGTGCGGTCCGTGCTGAAGCTGTCCAGGACGACGATTTCGTCGCACCAGGTGAGGCTGGCGAGGCAGCGTTCGATCTTGGATTCCTCGTTGAAGCACAGGACGCAGGCCGAAATCTTGTCGCGCATGGTATTCCTTTCGCGGGCTAGGGCCTGGCGGCCGGCGGGGCGGGGGCGGCCGGCGTGTCCATCTGGACGTCGGCGGGCAGGTCCTTGGGTTGCATCCATTCGTCCTGCAGGGCGCCGTGATAGCGTACGCGGATCAGGCAGCCGTAGAAGGGTCCCTTCCGCGGGACGCCGGGCGGCAGGACGTAGGAGGCGGAAAGGGGTTTGCGGGATTCGGCCAGCCAAGGGCCGGGCGGAAGGGCGGGCGGCGTCAGGGTGGCGGAGGTTGGATGGATGAGGCCGGTGGCGGCATCCCGGTCATAGAACTGCACCGACACCCGGACGGCATCGGCGCGCAGTTCCTTTTCCTGGGCGGCGGCTTCGAGGGCGAAGGAGAGCACCCGCATCTCCTGGTATTCCGCGGTTTCGGGGAACTTGGTCAACTCCGGATTGACGATGCGGATGTGGCCCGTGAAGGGGAAGACGAAATGTTCCTTTGCGCCGGCGAGGCGCTGGAGTTCGTCGCGGGCCTGTGTGGCCAGCGGGCTGCCTTCCGCCGCGCAGCGGGCGACTTCGCGCCATTGCGCGATGGCGGGGTCCAGCCAGCCCCGCGAAGCCAGGAGGCGGGCGCGTTCGGCATGGGCCTCGGCGAAATCCGGCGCCACCCGCTGGATGCCGGCGAGGGCCTCTTCCGTCGCTTCCGGCGATTGGTTGCTGGCGGCGGAACGGGCGGTATCGAGCATTTCCTGTACCCGCGACTGCAGCAGGGCCTGGGCGGCGGCTTCGATTTCCTTGCGGGCGAGATCCACTTCGGCGGCGACTCTCTCCGCGCGGGTGGTATGGAGGAGGGACTCGGCTTCCACGATGT
>CAYWKN010000238.1:0-2583 GCA_964458765.1 uncultured Verrucomicrobiota bacterium | reverse complement strand
CCTAAAGCAGAACAGCCGGCACAGAGCCCTTTATGGATCTCCATACCGGCCTGTTTGCACCTGGCGGATTGCCCCGCCTTGTGCTCTCCTGCCTCCGTAAATGGGGCGGGTTTTTATGCTATTGCCCGGTCAAAGTCAAGCCTGATGTCAACACCCTTCCGAACCTGTTGCGGACTTTGAGGCTTGGGACTATATTCCCGTTGGTGAATGTCCCACGGGTGTGTGACGTCCCGATAACCCACAAACAGGAGAGACAACATGAAGTGCTGCTGTATGGACGGAAAGAGTGCGGGATTGGCGGTCGGCCGTTGGGCGCTGGGCGTGCTTTTCTTCTTTGCCGGCCTGGGCAAGATCATGGGCGGCGTGGGCGGGTTCGTGAACGGATACCTGGTCCCCGCCTACTCCAAGACCTTTCTTTCGGGGCCGCTGGTAACCGCATACGGTTATGCCCTGCCTTGGGTGGAACTGCTGCTCGGTCTCGGCCTGATCCTCGGAATCTGCCGCAACTGCGTGCTGTTCACCACGGCGCTGACCCTTCTTTCCCTGGCGTTCGGCAAGATGCTGGTCCAGGACCACGCCACCGTCGCCAATATCTTCATCTATATCGTCCTGGCCGTCATCCTGCTGGTCAAGGGCGATGACGACACCTGGCGGCTGCGCCGCAAGTCGGAACCCGGCGCGAAGTCGGCCGGCTGCTGCTGCAGTTGAGCACGCCGAGGACGGAAATCTGGACGATCCGGTGCCGGAGATGGGGATTGGCAAAGGCGCCTACACCCGCTTCAAGTTCATGTTTCTCAATGCCGCGCGCGCCACGGAACTCCTCGCCTACAACACCGTTTAGGCCACGACCCTGAAGAAACCGAAGACAGAAAGCCATCGGCGAAGGCGTGCTGTTCACAACACTTGAACACTCCGCCGCCGGGCTTGAAGGCGACCCCGAACTGAAGCTCGACGCGCAGGCGGAACTGCTCTCGCATCTGGAAGCCGCCGCCAACAGCCACCGTGCCGGGGGGAAGAGCGAGAAGGGACTGGGCGGCATTGGGCGAGCCGGAGCGGGCGGCCGCGCCTATGCCCCCAGCAAGTACCGGATAAGAGGGGCATACGGAACATGAGCAATACGCGACGGTTCACGCTGGCGACCCAGGATCAGACCGTTCCTGTACAGCATCACTTGTTTCAGTTCCTCCGGCCGGAGTTGCGTGGTCCATTTGACTTCGACAGGCCAGAACGTCCCGTTCCGCAGGTAGGCGACATCCACCTCTCCTTTGGCGCCCTTGATGTAGTAGGTCTTCCCGTATTTCCGTCCGAAATGAGTTACCGCCACCGTTTCAGCCAAGGATGCCGCGCTTTCCGGAATCGTCCTCCCCAACATGGTTTCAACGGTGTGAAAGATAAACGGATCCTCGAAATACAGTTTCTTCGCCTTCTTGGGCGCAGCCGACAAGGTATGTTCAACCAGCGCTTCCTGGACGATCACCGCGTGCATATCCTCCAGGATCGCCACATAGTCGCTGACCGTCTTGTGGTGCTCGATCGAGAGATCCTTGACCAGCGACACCCAGGACACCTGCGACGCGTACGTCCGCATCATGCCCCTCAACACCTCCAGGAGGTACTTCTCCTGCTTGTTGTGTTTCAGGATGTCGCCGCGCAACCATTCCGCATACGTTCGGAATGTTGCAGCCTCGATGCGTCCGCCCCGGAGCACGTCCGCGATGGCCGTCAGATATCCGCCATGCAAGAGATACTCGTCGAAGAGTTTTTCCAGTCGCGGAACCGCCTCACGGTACTCGGGCAGATCGCGCGAACAGTCCGTACTCCGACAAGCGGCGACCAGACCGCTCAATTCGGGTTCCTTGAGCGCGACCGTCTCCGCGAAGCCGAGCGGATGGAACACGAAGTCCACTTGCGCCGAGCGTCCGCGCCGACCGGCAAAGCGCTTCATCGCCTCGCGCAGGATCGCGCTGTCCGATCCCGACAGGATCAGCGTGGTCGTTTCCAGACTGCCGGCATCCGCAAGGAACTTGACCGCCTTGTCCCAATCCTTCACATAGCCGATTTCGTCGACGATAACGAGTTGCCAGCCCTGCTTGCCCTCCAGTTCCGATATGATTTCCCGCCGCAGCTCGGTGTCGTCCCGGATCAGTTCGCCGGCCAGGAACGAGACATGATCCGGCCGCGCCTTGCCTTCTCGCAACACCTTGGCAATGAACTGCTTCAGACACGTTGTCTTGCCGACCTGACGGCCGCCGGTAATCATCAGGATGCCGGGCTCCATCCATTCCGGCGAATGGATCACCGGCGCGACATACGAGAACGGCTGCAGAGCGGCGCGCCGCAGATGCGGGTCTTCGCGGAAGAACCGTTCGGCAGACTCCCTGAAGAGGTTGTGAATCAGGACTTCGTCTTTCATGACCCCGGATACTGACAGCATTCGCACGCTTAGTCAATGCCGATTGACCAAATATAGTCACCGCACTATGTCGGATTCCAACTGCTAAACCTAAATAGCGCATTTGGAGTGACTAAGTAGGCCGTTTCATAAATCCGCTAACGTATTCCGGGAGAAATGGAGATCCCTCG
>CAYWKN010000237.1:0-2617 GCA_964458765.1 uncultured Verrucomicrobiota bacterium | reverse complement strand
ATGTTCCGGCGGCGGAAAAGCCCGCGCCGGTTCCCGTGCCGGCGGCCGTCCTGCAAACGGCGGCGCCATCGCGGGCTGCCGAGGAAACACGGGTGCTCAGCAACCGCTATGTCCGCCTGACGGTCTCGTCCCGGGGCGGCGGCATCGTGGCGGCGGAGTTGCCGGAATATGCGCTGACGAGGCAGGATCCCCGGTCGGTCGTGCTCGGATTCCGCCGCGTGCCTGCGCTTGTGTACGAGGGCGGGCCGGAGGGGACCGTGCCGGACTTCTCCATCAGCGTTGTTTCCAACGGAGCGGCCGCCCGGCTCGAGGCGGTCGGCGCCGACGGCGTGCGCCTGGAACGCCAGATCGCCCTGGGCGATCGTTATGCGATTTCGGTGGAGGACCGCTGGGTGAACACCGCCGAGGCGCCCCGCCAGGTTCCGTCCCTGGCCCTGACGCTGGGCGACATGGAGATGCTGGAGGGCGAGAGCGCCATGAAGGGGGTGGAGTTCCTGGGCGTGGATACGCTGCCGTCCACCGGCGGGGAGGGGGTCCGGCACTGGGCCAGCAAGCGGTTCTTCTCCGGGGATCTCATGCTCGCGGACTATTTCCAGGAAGAGCCGATCCGGGGGCATGGCTGCGTCGGCCGGCCGAAGATGACCCGCATGCTGCCGGCCAGCATCCGGGAACGGATCAACAGGGACGTTGACTGGATGGCCGTCAAGAACAAGTTCTTTGTGCAGATCCTCGCGCCGAAGGATGGGGCGGCGGGCTGCGACCTGATAGCCGAGCGTGTGGTGGCTCCGACGGAGAATCCCGCCGACAGCCGCACGTGGGTGGCGGCGGCCACGCCTTCCCGGGTGGCCGGCGCGCTGCGCTTTGCCGAGTGCAGCCTGGCGCCGGGCGAGGGCATGACCCGTTCCCTGCAATACTACGTCGGTCCCAAGGAGCTTTCCTCCATCAAGCCGCTTGGCCGGCACATGAAGGAAGTGATGGATTTCGGCATGCTGAAATGGGTGTGCGAGATCCTCGTCATGGGGCTCAAGGGATTGTACGCGGTCATTCCCAACTACGGCGTGGCCATCATCCTGCTGACGTTGATTGTGCGGATCGTTTTCTGGCCCCTGACGCACAAGGGCACGGAGAGCATGAAGCGGATGCAGGAACTGCAGCCGAAGATGAAGGAACTGCAGGAGAAGTACCGTGACAAGCCGCAGAAGCTGCAGCAGGAGATGATGGCGCTGTACCGGGAGCACAAGATCAACCCGATGGGCGGGTGTCTCCCGATGCTGATCCAGATCCCGGTGTTCTTCGCGCTCTTCAACGTGTTGCGCAGCGCCATTGAGCTGCGGTTCGCGGGCTTCCTGTGGGTGGCCGACCTGAGCGAACCGGAGAACCTGTTTGCCGGAGTGCTGCCGCTGCCGCTCAACCTGCTGCCCCTGATCATGGCGGCGACGCAGGCGTGGCAGCAGAAGCTGACGCCCTCCACGGGAGACCCGGCGCAGCAGAAGATGATGATGTTCATGCCGGTGATCATGCTGCTGTTCCTCTACTCCATGCCCTCGGCGCTGGTCTTGTACTGGACGGCCAACCAGGTGATGATGATCGTCCAGTTGCTCTGGCAGCAGCGGGCGAAGAAGGGCGGGAAGTAGGAGCACCAGTGACCGGTGACCGGTAATCGGTTATCGGTGAACGGTGACAGACAAGAGGCTCGAGACTATGAATACGTGTTGCCCGGATTCCGGTTGGGTGGTGACGATGGCCCTGGGCGTTCTGGCCTACCTCGTCGGGGCGATCCCGTTCGGCTTGTTGATTTCGCGGGCCAGGGGGGTGAATATCCGGAAGGTCGGCAGCGGAAACATCGGGGCGACCAATGTGTTCCGGTCGGTCAGCAAGACGCTGGGCATCCTCACGTTTGCGGCGGATGCGCTCAAGGGATGGGGGCCTGCGTGGGGGTTCCCCGGGCTGGCGGCGGTCCTTTGCGGCGCGCCGGTTCCGGAATGGCTCGGGCTGGCCTTCGCGGCGCTGGCGATTGCCGGTCACACCTGGCCGGTCTATTTGCGGTTCAGGGGCGGCAAGGGGGTGGCCACCAGCACGGGCGCCCTGATCGGGATCGCGCCGGCGGCGACGGGGATCGGGCTGCTGTGCTGGATCGCGGTGTTTGCCGCGTCGCGGTATGTTTCGCTGGCTTCGATCGCGGCGGCCCTTGCCGTGGCGGGAGCCGCGTGGGTGCTGTACCGCGGGTGGGGAATGGAATTGCCGGTGGCGCTGACGCTGCTGGCGGCGCTCATCATCGGGCGGCACAAGGCCAACATCCAGCGGCTCCTGGCGGGTACGGAGCACCGGTTTTCGAAGAAGAAAGCCGCGGCCTCCGGCCCGGGGGAATCGAGATAGGAGTGCCATGGCGACGGTGGCGGTTATCGGCGATGGCGGGTGGGGCACAGCCCTGGGCATCGTTCTGCTGCGGAACGGGCACACGGTGCGGCTTTGGGGCCCGTTCCCGGAAACCCTGGCGGCGATACGGGTCCGGGGGGAGAACCTGGACTATCTGCCGGGGGTCGCGCTGCCGCCGCAACTGGCGTGGACCGCCGACCGGGCGGAAGCGGTTGCCGGGGCTGACGTGGTGGTGTTGGCC
>CAYWKN010000236.1:0-2635 GCA_964458765.1 uncultured Verrucomicrobiota bacterium | reverse complement strand
CACCCGCCCCCTTCCGCACCACCGCCTCCGTCACCGCGCCCTTTCGCCCGACTTCGCCCACCTCGTGTCCCTGCCGCCTGCACCAGGCCACGACATCCGCCTCAAAGCCAGGATCGGACGCCCGCACCCGCACCCTGTCGCCCGGCGCCAGGGTATCCACGATCTCCTTCAGCCTCTTGATCGGCCCCGGGCACTGCAACCCCTGGCAATCCAACTCAACCTCCCTGCCGGCCGGCGCCGCCTTGGCCGCCGCGGCCTCTTCGGCATATGGCAGCACCGCGGGTTCAGGCACCCCCGTGCAGGCCTTGGGATCGTGATAATTGCAGAAGGTCAGGGAACCGCCCGCCAGTGTCGCCACCCGTTCATACCCCCGCTGCCTCAGGATCCGGTACGCCAGGTAGCTCCGGAAGCCAACCTTGCAGTACAACCGCACGTCCCGGTCGCGGGGGATGCGATCCAACCGGTTGCGCAACTGGCCGAGCGGAATATTCACCGCCCCGGGGATATGCCACAATTCGTATTCCTGCGGGCCGCGCACGTCCACAATCAACGAGCCAGCCGTGCCCGCCGGGTATTCCTCCGCATACCAGAGCCGCACATCACCGCGCAGAAGATTCGCCCCGACAAAACCCGCCATGTTGACCGGATCCTTGGCGGAGCCATAAGGCGGCGCATAGGCCAGTTCGAGATTCTCCAGGTCATATACGGTCATTCCCGCCCGGATGGCCGTGGCCAGCACGTCGAGACGCTTGTCCACACCGTCATAGCCCACCACCTGGGCACCCAGCAGGCGCCCGTTTTCCGGATCGAACAGCACCTTGATATGCATCGGCGCCGTTCCGGGGTAATAGCCCGCATGCCCGGAGGGATGCAGATAAATCTTCCGGAACGACCGCCCTGCCCGCTGGAGTGATTTTTCCGTCGCCCCGGTTCCCCCTCCCGTCATGTCGAAAACCTTGACGACCGCCGTCCCCTGCGTGGAGGCATACACCGTGGGCCGGCCGCAGATGTTCTCGCCCACGATCCGCCCCTGCCGGTTCGCCGGGCCAGCCAGCGGGATCACAGCGGGATCCCCGGTCACGGTATCCACCACCTCGACGGCATCGCCCGCCGCATAGATGTCCGGGTCGGATGTCCGCATGTTGGGCGTCACCTTGATACCCCCCCGCGGCCCGATTTCCAACCCCGCGCGCCTCGCCAGCGCGGTGTCGGGCCGCACCCCCGCCGACAGGATGACCAGATCCGCCGTCACGGACTCCGCGTTGGTCAGTTCCACCTTCACCTGGCCGCCGGCGTCGTGGAAGGCCGCCGCCGCGGCGCCCAAGTGCAGCCCCACGCCATGCTGGCGCATATGGGTTTCGAGATCCCGCGCCATTTCGCGGTCGAGAGGAGGCATGATCTGGTCCACCATCTCCACAAGGTCCACCGCCAGCCCGCGCTCACGAAGGCTTTCGGCCATCTCCACGCCGATATAGCCTCCGCCGATCACCACGGCGGCCCGGGCGCCGGCGTCCACCACCGCCTTGATGCGGTCCATGTCGTCAATATTCCGCAGCACAAACACGCGCGGATGTCCGATGCCCGGCAGGCCCGGACGGATGGGCAAGGCGCCTGGACACAGGGCCAGTTTATCATAGGCCACCTCGTACTCGCGTCCGGTCTCCAGTTCCATGACGCGCACCATGCGGCGGGCGCGGTCGATATCCCGGACCTCGTGTCCGGTGCGGACATCCAGGTTCAGGGACGCCTTGAGGCTTGCCGGGGTTTGCAGGAGAAGGTTGTCGCGTTCCCGGATGCGTCCGCCGATATGATACGGGAGGCCGCAATTGGCAAAGGACACATGGTTGCCTTTCTCCAGAACGACGATTTCCGCTGTCTCGTCCAGGCGCCGTGCCCGTGCCGCCGCCGACATTCCCGCCGCCACACCGCCAATCACAATCATTTTCATACCAGTTCTTTTCCTCTCCCGATCTTCTTCATCCCCGACATTCGCCATCCGACACGCGACACTTGTCACGTCCTGATTCCCGTGTCACTGATGACTGATTACCGATCACTGATCACCAATTCCCCCGCAACCGTTGAACCGTGAACCTCCCCAGTCTGTGGTCTGTAGTCTGTGGTCTGTGCCCCCCTACCCCATCTTTTTCCGGATGCAATCCAGGATGGTCAGTACGCTCGGGTCGGCGATGCCGTACCACATTTCCTTGCCTTTTCGTGTGGCCCGCACGAGGCCGGCGCGACGCATCTGGTTGAGGTATTGCGACAAGGTGGCTTGTGGCAGGGGGACTCGATCCATCAGGTGGTGCACGGCCATCTCCCCTTCCCGCTGGAGCACCTCGGCCACCTTCAGGCGGCAGGGGTGTGCGAGGACCTTCAGGGCGGCAGCCATGCGTTCCAGCACTTCCATCGGCACTTCACACAGACAACCTGTCTTGTTTTTCATGCCGCCCAATATATCAACGTATTGCGATACGTCAATACAAAAAACGGCATTGAAAAGAGCGGGGCAGTCGTCTACATTTTCGGACTTCCTAAAGGCGGCGTGGTAGCTCAGCTGGTAGAGCAGCGGACTGAAAATCCGCGTGTCGTCGGTTCGATTCCGACCCTCGCCACCACCTTTTTACCCCTTCTC
>CAYWKN010000235.1:0-2662 GCA_964458765.1 uncultured Verrucomicrobiota bacterium | reverse complement strand
GGTGCCACAGCAAGTTCTTGCATACTTGTACATGTTATTTATTGGCGGCGCCTAAACGCACCTTTTCAAGCATGTCGCGCAACGTCGTTCGGTGACACCATCGCCGTCAATCCCGCCATATTCACGCGTATTATCTTCCTTCTACCTTTCTCATCTCGACTGTCAGCATACCGTTCACACCGCATCTATCTCGGTCACATGAACATCTGCCCGACGGGCTTCCGGTGTAACCCGAAGCTCGCACACCTGTCCCTGTTTGACCCGCCCTTCGACCACCGTGCGACCGGGCGCGTGCAGCCGGAACTCCACATCCCAATCCTTTGGCCAGGCCGGGAGGAGATGGATCGTGCCGTCATCCGCTTGCAGCACCATGCGCTGCAGGGCAATGCAGGCCACGCTGCCGTGGTCCTGATCCGGAATCCAGTCGAAATTCGGCCCCCAGAAGGCGGGAAAGCGGCTGCCTGCGTGGGAGGTGGAGAAGTTCTTGACGACGGCGGCCCTGGCCTCGTCGGTTAGTCCAAGCAGCGCCGCCTGGATCGCATCCTGCCGCCAACCGCCGGTGTCCTTCACGGGGCGCCCGGCCCAGGTGGCAAGCCCGACCTCGATCTCCGGTTTGCCAACCCCGAACAGGCGATACGGGAACACGGTGTAGAGCGCCACATTCTCGGAGTTGCTGCAGACATCATATTGGAGAGCAGGAATGACCTCCTTGCGCTTCTCCCAGAAATAGGAACGCGTTGGCAAAGGAGGCAATAGACCGCGCAGTTCCGTCCACTCCGCGCGCTGCGCCACCGGCACGGCGGCATCCGGCAACGCCAGCAAGCCGTCGAGCACCCATTGAAGTCCCGCAATATCCGGGGCCGGGTTGACGGCGTCATGCCAGGTTTCCAGCGCCTGCGAAGGCTTGAAGAGCATCTTGCCGTCGTCATCCCGCCGCGGATAGTACTCCCGGTAGAAGCGGAGAAATGGCGGAGCGAGCACGAGCAGTTTCTCGCGCAACAGCGATTCGTCGCCCGAGACGGCATAGGCATCCAGTAAGACCGCCAGCAGTTCCAGCATGCCCTGCCAATAGCGACGAATATAGGTGTTTTCACTTAAACCGGGCTGGAGATCCCCCCGATTGAAGCCGTAGTTTTCGTTCAGGAAAGACCCCCAGAAGGTCATGGTCTCCGGGAACATGGCGGCGTTCTCGATGCCGAAGCAGGCCTTCGCGCGGGCGATGGCGAAGGGCATCGCATCGAGGTACATGCGAAACCAGGGTTCCATGAGATCGAAATCGCCGCTCATGAGCATCGGCCAATAGGTCAGGCGGGTGTTCTGGAACCAGTACCCGCCGCCCCAGCGCCGGTAGTCGGCGTCAAAGACCTCGTCCTTTTCGCGGGCATCGACGGTGAAAATCGAGCCGTTGAACTTGATCGGGAAGGCGCCGCGCCCGCCACAGGCGTTGATAAAGCGCTGGAGTTCGTAGCCACGCGACACGGTTTCGGCCTCGGGTGTGCCCGAAACCCGGATCCAGCTCCGCCCCCAGAAGGCGCGCCACCAGGCGGCGTGTTCGGCGAAGGCGATTTCCCGGGCGACGGCATCGCTGCGAGCCGCCTGTTTCGTCACCGCCCGCACCCACTCGTCCTGCGTGGCGGTCTGCGCGGTCAGCGGGTGGATGGCCACCGCGATGCGGGTTTGCGGAGTCGCCGTGCGCAACGCCTGGTCGCCGTCTTTCACGAGCCCGTCGCCGCACAGCAGCGCGCCGAAGGTGCGGTGCAGAAGCGGATCGCGTCCCTGCGGAATCCAGGACGCCATGTCCTGATGCTCCAGCGTCGCGGCCCAACAGGAGGAGCGGTTGCGGTGACACCAGAGCATCGTGTTGTCCGCCGTCGGCAGCACGGTGTCCGGATAGACCGTCTCGCGCGCTTCCGCCGATCGCAGTCCGGCTTCGCAATGGCTTCCGACCAATCGTTCGGCGCTGCGCCAGAGTTCCAGGGCGACGCGGGCCGCGACCGGGCGGGCGGACTCGACCTCGACCCGTACCACGGGCCGGTTGGCATCGACCCATAGGAGGATCGAGCACGCCGCGGTAGAAGCGGCGCCCTCGCCGCTTGGCGCCCCACGCGACGGGGGCGTCGCGTCTACAGAGTTTACGTTGACTGCCGCGGCGGAGATGCGAATCGTGCCGGTGGCGGTGTCGAGTTCCTGCCGGAATGCGCCGCCTTTCCCAAAGGGGTTTGGCGTCAATGAAACCCGCACGCGGCCGAGTTTGAGCAACCGGGCGTTCTCGTCCCACGCATCGGTCTTGCTGACATAGAAGAGCAGGTCGCCGTCTTCTTCAACCCACACGTTCAGGCCAATGTCGCCGTTGCCCAGCGGCATGGAGCCGGAGGAATCGCGACTGGGGGTATTCCAGATGATGTTCATTGTGGGGCCGTGTGTGAGAGAGTACCAGGACTCTGCGGATAGACACCCAATTCCCGAAATGCGGCGCACATGGCGGCGGTCTTGTCGGGCAGGTGCCCCACCGCCTCCGGCTGCGAGTACGCCATGCTGCACAGGCCGCCATGGTGGTTGCCCAGCGTGGCGACCATGCGGCGCACGTAGGCACGGATATCGTCAATCGAGCCGTCCACCATCGTCTTCTGCACATCCACCGGGCACCAGAACGCCAACTTGC
>CAYWKN010000234.1:0-2682 GCA_964458765.1 uncultured Verrucomicrobiota bacterium | reverse complement strand
TCCTTGGAGGGGTCAGGGGTGGGTCGTATCGGATGAACAACAACACCCAATCAGAATCAGAAGAACGCAAACTTGCGCGCGGGCACTATCACGCGATCGCCGGATTCCAGAACCATGTCATCGCGCGGATCCCCGCTCGTCATCAGCGTCTCGCCATCAATCACAAACGTGGTCTCGGTGCCATCCTTCTGGCGGCGCACCACCTGTATCCTGTCACCCTTCGCAAACCGCGGCAGACCGCCGATCTTGAACAACAGGTGCATCAGCGTGCAGGGCTCGTTCTCCGCGAATTCCAGCACACCGCGGCGCGGCACTTCGCCCAGGAGAAGAATCTTCTTGCCGCCGGTCGCCCGGATGGTCCCATCCGCCATCGGAGCCTCGGCGGCAAACACATACACCATGTCGTTGTTGCGCAGGAACACCTCGGGCACCCGCATCTGCCCGTCATCGCCAATCAGCGACAAGACCTCGCCATCCGACGCCGGACCGAACGGGTTGCGCAGGCCGCCCCGGATAATCTTTACCCGGTTGCTCTCCCGGTTGCTCTTGAGCCCGTTGGCGCGCCGCAGCGCTTCCATCAACGATATGCCGGCCCCGGGACCGATCTTGATGTCGCCAGGCCGCTCCACGTTCCCCAACACGCCAACCACATCGTACGACGCCTTCGCGATCTTGACCGTCACCGTGGCGTTGTTGAGATACCGGCCCAACAGAACGTTGCGTATGGCCTGCTGGGCCTGATCCGCCGTCATATCCTGCAGGAACACCAGCCCCACATACCCAAAATCAATCGCCGAGGAATTATTGACCACATACCGCCCGTTGAGGCTCGGATCCTCGTTGACCGACACCCAGAGTACCGCGTCGGGCTGGATCGTCGGCTCCACGGGCTTCAGCGTCACCGCCGCACCCGCCGCCGCCGCCGCGGCGTCCGACTGTTTCACAGGTTCGGCCGGAGTTGTCGCCATGGCCACAGCGGTCGAGACCTTGACCGTCGCGCCGGAAACGCTTCCTCCGGACACCATTGCGGGAGCCGCGCCCAGCCGCACGGTCGGGGCCGATGCCGAAGGACTGGCCGACACTCTTCCACCGCCCGTCACCGAGACAACAGCGGGACCATTCACCGCAAGCGGCTCCCGGCGCACCTCCGGCACGGTGGCCGCCACCGCCGAGCCCTCTTCGGCCCCCGATTCGCGGATTGCCTCGGCGAGGATGGAAGCCACATAGTCGTCTTCACGGGTTGTGACGCACCCGGACAGGATCACAACACAGGCAAACCCCGCCGCAATCCGCATTCCCCTCCCGCGGCATCCTCGCAGCGCGCGCCTTGTATCACGCCATATCACGGGTTGTTCCCCTCTAACATGCTCACCATCAACAGAAAACGCGCCCTGTAATGCATCTGGGAAAAAGGCAATATACCCCCCTGCCCCATCCCCCTTTAACACATCCTTAACATTTGTACCGGATTTCAGGCGTCCGTGTCAACCCATCATTCCAACAATCTGAGAGAACGGATCAGGCATGGCCGACGGCGTGCGGGAAGCCTGAACGGGCCGTCCGGGGCAGCATGGCGGCAATCCGCCTCTTGAGCCCATCCAGACCGTCCTTGTGCAGCGCTGAAATGGCCATGGCGTCCGGGAAGGATCCCGTCAGCCCGGGCAATGCCGCCTGCGCGTCGGGACGGTCGCACTTGTTGAAAACCAGGAGGGACGGCACGTCGCTCGCGCCAATCTCCCGCAACGTGTCAAACACCACCTCGCAGTGCTCGGTCGCATAGGGGTGCCCCGTATCCACAACATGCAGCAGCAAGTCCGACTGGCTCACCTCCTCGAGGGTGGACCGGAACGAGGCAATCAGCCCGTGCGGCAGATGCCGGATGAAACCCACCGTATCCGTAATCAGCGTGTCGCGCCCGTCGGGAAGGCGGACAAGCCGGCTCTTGGTGTCCAGCGTGGCGAACAGCCGGTCATCCACGTACGCGTCCGCCGCCGCCAGGGCGTTCAGCAGTGTGGATTTCCCGGCATTGGTGTACCCCACAAGGCTGACCGTCGGCCAGGGACGCCTCGCCCGCGTCCGGTGCCGCCGGTCCTGGATGGCCGCCAGCTTGCCCTCCAAATCGCGGATCCGCGCCCGGATCGGCGCGTTGCGGAGCTTGAGCGGGCTCTCGCCCGGCCCCTTCATGCCGATGCCGCCGGTGAAACGCGCCTGCTTCTCGGACACCGGCAGCCGCGAAACCAGATACTGCAACTGCGCGAGTTCCACCTGGATCTGGGCCTCCGCCGACCGCGCGCGCCGGGCGAAGATCTGCAGGATCACCTCCGTACGGTCAATCACCTTGATCCCCAGTTCCATGTCCAGGTTGTTCACCTGGACCGGGGAGAGGTCGTTGTCGAAAATCACCAGGTTGGCCCCCGTCTTCCCGCAGGCCAGCTTGATCTCCTCCAGCTTCCCGGAGCCGATGAAATACCTCGGATTCGGCGCGTCGCGGTTCTGGGACAGGGTGCCCACGACAACCGCGCCGGCCGTGTCCGCCAGCCGCTCCAATTCCTCCAGCGAATCCGCGGCGACCTCGCGCCCGGCCCGGCCCACGACCACTTGCACCAGCAGCGCCCGCTCCATCCGCACATTCGTCAGTTGTGCCCGTTTCGCGCTCACACCCCGATACTACTCCACCCCGCC
>CAYWKN010000233.1:0-2744 GCA_964458765.1 uncultured Verrucomicrobiota bacterium | reverse complement strand
CAGGCTGGTGTTTGTGCGTGTAATTGTCGTAACACGTGATCGTGCCGTCGGGCCTTCGCCAGGGCAGCCCGGTGCGCAGGCCTGGGAGGATGTCCGAATCGTATCCCTTTCCTAGCTCATGTTTGTCATTCGCCGCTGTAAGTCCTTGTCGCACAAGGACGGAGAATTTCGTTTGTGACCACATCGCCTTTCACGGGCCTCGTTCAGTGGCCTGTGGACGGTGGGCAGCAGACCTGCGGCGGGCGCAAGTCCCGGATGCCCAATGCCTTGATCACCCGCCATCCGTCCGGCCCCGGCGGCGAGACCACCTGTCTGGCCTGGCCGTTCACGTCCAGCTCCGTGACGCTGATGCTCTTGAGGGCCTCTAAGGCCTGCGTCGCCGTCAACTCCACGCCCGCCGCCTCCAGATGATGCTGCAGCGTCCGCTTCAGGAACAGGGCCAGCGTCGCCACGAAAATGTGCGCCTGCACCCGCGGGTCGGTCTTGTGCCATACCGGACGCATGTCGATCACATCCTTCAGATCCCGAAACCCGTCCTCCACCGTGGCCAGTTCCTTGTAGACCTCCACCGCCTGCTGCGGGGTGATCTGCGGGTCTTCGGTGCACAGGATATACCGCCCTTCCCGGGACAGTTCCGCTTCCATCTTCCCGGGGTCTTCGCTGAAACGGAATCCGCCCCGGGAGTCCGTCTTCCAGTTGAAGTAGCGCTGGCCGTGGTTCTTGGCCATCGCCCGCCCGGCCCGTGCCCCGATCTTGGCGGGGTCTTTCAACCGGCCCTGATCCACCGCTTCCCGGATCTTCTCCAGTTCCTGCCGGGCGCGGGTCATCGACTTCTCCCGCAGCCGCTGCTCATACTCTTTGCGCTCGCGGCTGTCCACGACGAAATACCGCTGTTTTCCTTCGCCTGGGGCGATCTGCTGGACGCGGTTGTCTTTGTCGATCCGCTCCCACGCATCTTCCTTGTCGTTGAGCAAAGCCAGCACTCCCGCCGCCTCCGTGCTGCGCCGGCCCGGGATGCCCATCAGATAATGAAACCCCTGGGCCTTCAGATAGTCCAGATTCTCCTGGCCGACCATCCCCCGGTCCGCCACCAGCAGCACCCGACCAATGCCGAACCGCTGCGTCACCTCGGAGAGGACCGGCTGCACCGTCGCCTTGTCCGCCGTATTCCCCGGAAACACGAAATGAGTGATCGGCCAGCCGTTGGCCATCACCACGCCCACCACCACCTGCACGTCGCGGGGATGGCCGTCCTTGGAGTGCCCGTGACGCCGCAGAGTCCCCTGGGGTTCCCGCCGCTGGAAGAACGTGCTGGTCAGGTCGTAGAACACCACGTCCACCTTCAGGCTGAACAGGTCGCAGACACGGCCATACAGGTGCTGTTCCAGGCCCGCCTTCGCCCCCAGCAGGGCGTCGAGAGTCCGATACCACCCGTCCAGTTGAGGGCTGGCAACCTTCACCCGTTGCCGGCGCGACACCTGTTGGGGGGGCAGCCACTGCGGCTGCCACCGCCGG
Source organism: uncultured Verrucomicrobiota bacterium (assembly GCA_964458765.1). Lineage (GTDB taxonomy): Bacteria > Verrucomicrobiota > Kiritimatiellia > CAIKKV01 > CAITUY01 > CAIVSY01. The sequence continues at coordinate 1,229 of CAYWKN010000233.1, read as the reverse complement.
CCGTCCCGCTTGCAGACGAACGTGTGTTCCAGCCACCGTGCCAGCCCGTGCTCGCTGCCCGGCTGTGTCAGCCGGTTCGCCACCAGCACGAAGGACGTCTCGGCCGGGTCCAGTTGGCGGCGGCGCCCCCCGCACCGTTGGCGAATCGCCTCCGACAGCCCCAGTTCCTCCCAGAGATGCCGCACCACCAGGATCGGCCCCCACACCCCGCACCCCGTGGCGGAGATCTCGTCCGACGGCACCAGCGGGTTGCGGCAGAAGCGTGCCAGCGACTGCACCAAGGCATCGAGCCGATCGCCCATCAGGTCCAGGCGGCCCAGATTGGCCAGCACGTGCTTGACGGTGCGGCCGTCCCGCCGGACGGACTCGACGATCTGGAGGTATTCGTAGGACTTGCCGGCCTTGGTCACCTTCGTGATGCGCGGGAACATGGCGTGCGTCCGGTGCGAGAGAAGGGGAGAACTACTTTGTGCCCTTCACATTCGCTGGAATTATACCACATCGCCACGTATTGTCAAGCGCTACGCCAACATAATCTCAAACGAGTTGTGACCACATGCTCCGGGCGGAAAACGCTGGAAGCCCTCAAATCGGCCAACGGCGGCCTTCCACGAGGGCGACTCGCCGCGGAATATCAAACATGGGCTAGTCCCCGCAGGATGATCCGCAGCAGGGTCCGCTCGCTGGCCTGGAGGGGGGCCCGGATGAAGCCCACCACACGCTCGCGGTTCTCCGTGGCGTTCAGCAGGATGACCAGCTTGTAACCGTATTTCTCACCCACCTTTCCGATCCGCTGGGACTGACGGCCGTAGGGCACGATGATCTCGTGGGCGTCGGCCACGTAGGTCTGCCCCCGAATCCATCGCTTGCGGCGCAGCAACCCGACGTGCCGGCAGAATCCTCCGGCCGCAGACCGGGGGCTGATGCGGGCCAGATGGTTCGCCAGCGTCTCCGGGTCCACCACGGGCCGGTTGCGGGACCGCGCCCGCTGGACCGCCTGGGCGTTGAAGCCGGCGATCATCATCAGCCGCACGTCCCGCAGGATCTTCCCGCAGTGGGCGATGCATTTGACCCGCGCCAGTTCCCGCAGCACTTCCACGGCATTGAGGGCCCGCCAGGGCTTGCCGTTGTCCTTGCGAAGCCGGTCGGGTTCGATGGACGTCAGGATGTCCCACAGCCCCGATGCCCCCACGAAGTCCAACGCCAGGTCGTTGGCCCCGTAGGCACTC
>CAYWKN010000232.1:0-2838 GCA_964458765.1 uncultured Verrucomicrobiota bacterium | reverse complement strand
TGGGAAGGCCACGGCGCAGGACGCACATTGAGCTGGCGATCCGCGACCATGGGCCGGGCATGGGCAAGGAGGAGATCCGGCGGATCTTGCGGCCGTACACCAGGGGCAGGACTGCCGCGGAGACGCACGCGCACGGGATTGGGCTCGGTCTGGCATTGTGCCGGCACGTGGTGCGGGCACACAAGGGGCGGTTGGAGGTCGAGAGCCGCGTGGGAGAAGGAAGCAAATTCCGGGTTATCCTGCCCGCCGGGAAATGAGGTTGGTAGAGGATGGGGGGCGAACAGGGTTACAGGGTTACAGAGTGGCAGAGTTGCAGGGTTGCAGAGTGGCAGAGTTACAGAGTTGCAGAGTGGCAGAGTGAGAAAGTTACAGAATGGTAGGGTTGGCCTCTGCAACCCTGTCACCCTGTAACCCTGCAACTCTGAAACCCAGTAAGCAGCAAAGGAGGGAATATGAACCGACAGAAGACTGTGCTGATCGTGGAAGATGACGAGTCGCTGATGCTTGGGCTGGAAGAAAATATGAAGGTCGCCGGCTATCGCGTGCTTACGGCCACATCCGGGACCGAAGGGGCCAGGATTGCCGTCGAACGCCTTCCCGATCTGCTGGTCCTGGACGTGATGCTGCCGGATATGAACGGCTATGACGTCTGCCGGACCTTGCGCAACAAGCGCATGACCATGCCGGTGATCATGCTGACGGCCCGCAAGGAGGAAACCGACAAGCTGGCGGGATTCGACTCCGGCGCCGATGACTATGTCACCAAGCCTTTCAGCATCAAGGAACTGCTGGCTCGCGTACGAGCTGTCCTTGCCCGCGCCGACAAGCCGTCCCTCGGGGCCAAGCAATATCGCTTCGGGGACTGCGAACTCGATATGGTCGCCAGGACCCTGTCGCGCAAGGGGAAGGAAGTATCCTTGACGCGGACGGAATTCGACTTGCTGGCGTACATGGCCGCCAACGAAGGGGCTTCGCTTTCGCGGGAAAACCTGATGCGCGATGTGTGGGGCATGGAATACTTCGGGACGCAACGGTCCCTGGATACGTTTGTGGCGATGTTGCGAACCAAGATCGAGAAGAACCCCCACAAGCCCCAGCACATCCTGACGGTGCATGGGGTGGGATACAAGTTCGCGAAATAACATGATTCCCCGTCTGTTCATTTGTCTTCTTCTCGCCGGGGTGACGGCGCGGGCGGAGCCATCGCTGGAATCCCGTTTCGGCGCTGCCTTCGAACAGGAAGTCAGGGGACGGTTTGACGCGGCAATGCTGTCGTACCAGTCCATTCTCCCGGACGCCCGGACCAGCGATCCGGGACTGGCGGGACGTATCCTCTACCGGATGGGAATCTGCGAGCAGCAGGTCGGGCGTCTGGAGTCGGCGCGTCGCCTCTGGCAGGAATTGCTCCGGACGGTTCCGCCGGAGCATCCCGCGGCACCCGGGGCACGGGAGGGGATCAAGGAACTGGAACGCGAAACCGAGCGGGTGCATGTGTGCGCCCGGATCATGACATCAGGGGATGGCAGCCGCGAGCCATCGCCTGTGGCCAAGGCATGGGTCATGGCAGGGGAATGGGGTAATGAGCCGGTTCTGGTGGCGGATGACAACGGGATGATCCGCGCCGAACGGCGCAGTGCAGGGCAGCGGGCGGACGGGAGGCGGTATGTGCTGCTGTACGCCGAGCATCCCGAGAAACCGGAAGCGGCAGTGGCGGCGATGGGTGACGTCAGGGGGGCGGAGCCGTCGGTGGTTGTCCTGCGGCCGACCTTTGCTGTCAGCGGCCGTGTGCTGGATATGCAGGGAGTTCCCGTGGCCGGAGCCAGGGTGCGGCCCCTCGGGTTGCTGGGCGGGAGAGGGCTGGCGGCATTAAAGGAGACGCCGGTGGCGGACGGAGGAGCGGCGATAACGGGAGAGTCTGCGCCCGCGCCGATCGAGCGCATTCTGCCGCCGGTATATTCCGACAGCAACGGGGTTTTTACTGTGGATGGATTGATCCCCGGCCTCCGGTATACGTTTGTCGGCGAAAAAGGGGGCTTCCGGATGAATCGCGCGCTGGTCCTGGATGCCGGGGCGGGGATCCCGGCCGGAGCCGTCCTGCGGGCGGGGGCCACATGGTTTGCGCTGGGATCCATCGTGCTGCATGCCGAGCGGCAGATATCCTTGCAGGGCTGCGTCCGGGACGATTCCGCGCGGGGAATCGGAGCCGTGGTTTCGGTCTGGACCATGCCGCCCTTGGCGGAGCGAGTGGCTGTGACGAATACCGACGCCGACGGGAAGTTTGCCTTCTTCGAACTCCGGGAGAACCTGGTGTCGTTGCGGGCCGAAGCGGAAGGCCGGGGCGTCCGGGAACTGCCGGGCATCAAGCCGATGGGACAGGATGTGGACCTGGTGCTGCGCGCCAGTACGAGGAACGGCGTGGGGGAGGACGAAGCGTCGCTCCGGCGCATACGCCGGGAGCCGATGGTTCTTTCGACGAGAGACGATCCGCTAGCGTCCGGATGGGTTTCCCAGGTCAAGTGGTTGCGCGGAATCGCGCCGAACGGCGAGGAGCCCCAGGAATCGGATCTGCGGAACAAGGTGATTGTCCTGCGTTTTTCGTCAGCCTATCTCCAGGCGTCGTTGCGGCGTCAGTTTCCCGGGGAGCCGGACTTGCTGGATCAGGTTCGAAGGGAGTTTGAGGGCCGGGGTGTCACGAGCGCATGGGTTCTGCCGGCGGCGGATGCCAGCGCGGACGGGAGGAAACTGGCGGTGGAGGCGGGCGGGGATTTCCCGATAGCGGTGGATCAGGAGGGGAGGGCGTGGGACCGGTTCGGCGTTCCGGAACAGGGGGGGTATGTG
>CAYWKN010000231.1:0-2848 GCA_964458765.1 uncultured Verrucomicrobiota bacterium | reverse complement strand
CGCAAATCCGAAGTCTAATCATCTCCCCCCTGAAAATCTCTGCCTTGGAGGGGTCGGGGGTGGGTTGCATGCCGAAGCGGTGTGGCTGCTGAGTCAAGTGCATAGCCCTACTAATGGTCAATGGTTGATGGCTTGCCCGCGGGGGCTTTGGCGAAGGCGGGGGAATTGTGAATTGTGAATGGTGGATGGTGGATGGTGAATCGTGAATTGACTTGTGGACGGGGGTTTGGTTCTTATGGGCCACTTTGCCGGGGAGACGGTTCCATGGTTCAGACTTCACACGGAGTATTGCTGCAGGGAGATGCGCCCGTTCTGGAACGGGAGATGCAGAAATTCCTGGCGCAGCCGGTGGACATGCGCTGGTTCCCGGAAAACGATGCGCCGGGGCGGTTGCTGACCACGATCCGTGAGCCGGTATCCGTCACCGGGCCGGGCACGTTCTTCGGCAAGGCCCAGCGGACGTTGCGTTTCGAGCCGTGCGAGACCGAGGGGTGGTGGCTGCACCGGTCGGACCTGCCGGAAGCGATGCCGATACGCGTCGCCGCGAACAACATCTGGACCACCCAGAGGAACATTGTCCTGTGCAGCGGCTCGCCGCACAACTATGTCCGCATGGTCGAGCATATCGTCGCGTTGCGGCTGGGGTTGCGGCTCGACAACGTGATGATCAGGATGGATTCCGGCGACCCGCCGCTGTTTGACCGCGGCAGCATGGACCTTGTGGAGGCGATCGATCGCGCCGGCGTCCGGGAAACCGCGGCGCCCGCGTCCTACGTGACGGTCCGCGAGCCGGTGGCCATCCTGGGGCCGAACGGCAGTTTCCTGACCGTCAAGCCATGCACCGGCGGCGTGCCGGCGCTGGATATCGATTGCGCGGTGGATTTCAGGACCGCCATCGGGAAACAGCGCATCCAGATGCGGCTGACGCCGGAGACGGCGCGGCACGGGGCGCTGGCGCGGACGAACTGCTCGTTTGTCCAGATGGCCTTTGTGAAGACCATCGGCCAGTTGTTCGCCGACATGCGCCACCTCGGGTATACGACCCGCAACATTCTGGTGGCCGGACGGTGGGGGTATTACAACAAGCCCCAGCTCCTGCACGAAGGGAAGTCGCTGGAGGCCGTCTGGCACCGGGCCATTCTGGATCTTGTCGCCGCGCTGTCCCTTGTCCACACGGGGCGTCTGGTGGGTGCGGTGCAATCCTACAAGGCCGGCCACACGCTGGATTGCACGCTGGTCCGGTTGCTGTACGAGCGCAATCTCCTCGTGCCTTGTCGTTTTCCGTGGTAACGGCGCAGGTATCCAGGATTCAGGAGTCAGGATTCAGTTTGGCCTCTGAGCGGTGCTCAGGTTTTTCGAGGAACTGAATGTCCAATATCCAACACGGAATGTCCAACATCCAAGTGGGTGAGAGTTGTGCCGCATTCGCCTTTTTCTCTCCCTTGGGAATTGGAAATTCCTTGTTGGATGTTGGATGTTGCATTCCAACACGTTGAACATTTACTCAGAAACAAGGAGTCAGAATCCGTTCCCTTCCACGCCACTGCCCCGCCGGCGCCATCAGGCGTAGGGCGGTCCGAATTTCTCCGCGGCCTGTTGCTGGGCCTCCTTGACGGCCTCGGCCTGATCGGCCGGACAGATGAGCGTTGCCTCCGGGGTGTGGATGACCACGAGGTCCCTGCATCCGATCAGGGTGACAAGGTGGGAGGGATCGCTGGAGGCGACCAGGTTGCCGGCGCTGCGCAGCAACAGGGTTTTCCCGCCCGCAACGGCATTCCGGTCGGCATCGGCGGCGCAGGTCCTGGCGAAGGAAGTCCAGTTGCCCACGTCGAGCCACTCGAGGGGCATGGGCACGGCGGCCACGACAACTTCCGGGTCTTTTGACGCGGGTTCCATGACCGCGAAGTCCACGCTGATTTTCCTGAGCGTCGGGTACACCCGCTGCAGAACGGCTTGCCGCTCGGGAGTGTTCCAGGCGGCGGCGATGGCCATGAGGCCGGTGTGGACCTCCGGCTGGTAGCGGCGGATGCAGTCCAGCAGGGTCCGGGCCCGCCAGACGAACATGCCGCTGTTCCAGAGGTAGCGGCCGGGGCCGGCCGCGAAGTACCGGTCGGCGGTCCGGGCGTCGGGCTTCTCCTTGAACTCCTCCACGCGGGAGGCGTCCTTGTCCAGCGGGGCCCCGAGCTGCAGGTACCCGTAGCCTGTGGCCGCATGGGTCGGCTGGATGCCGAAGGTCACCAGCGTGTTGGCGCGCTGTTCGGCCAGGCGATAGCCGGTTTCGACGATCCGCTGGAAATCCGCGACGGGTTCGATGATGTGGTCGGCGGTGAACACCGCGATGACGGCCTCCGGATCCTGCAGGGCGAGGAGGGCGGCGCTGAAGCCGACGGCGTTCAGGGTATCGCGCCCGCAGGGTTCCCCGAAGTACTGGTTGGCGCCGAGTTCCGGCAGGGCCTGGCGGATCAGCGCTTCCTGGGCGGTGGCGGCGCAGACGTGGCGCCGTTCCGGCGGCACCAGTCCTTCCAGGCGGCGGGCGGCGATCTGGACGAGGCTGCGGCCCCGGATGAACGGGAGAAGCTGTTTGGGTGTTGTGGCGCGGCTCATGGGCCACAGGCGGGTCCCGGAACCGCCGGCGATGATCAGGGCGTGTCTCATGGATGCTCCTTCCTTCAGCAGAGGCCAAGCTACGAAAAACGCGGGGGACACGGAAGAAGATACTTCAGGGGCTTCAGGATTCTTGAGTGGGTGGCCCCCAGGTTTTGTGGTTGGTCTAACAGGAGGAATCGCGTAAGTGAGTCGGTTAAGACCGTTATGTGGTTATGCAACTTTTTTTACAGGGACAGACCGG
>CAYWKN010000230.1:0-2861 GCA_964458765.1 uncultured Verrucomicrobiota bacterium | reverse complement strand
AGGGGAAGGAGTACGTCAGGAAGATCATTTCCGGCTGGAAGAGATCCAGATGCAGGGAAGCGGCGTGCCGGACGAAGGCCGCCAGATAGGCGGGGTCGGCCTCCAGCGCCACCGGACGATACGCGGCCAGGTCCGCGGCCATGTGGCGGACATCGTCGTCGGTCCATGTTGCCGGATGGATCTTCTGGTTGAGGTAGAGGTGACGGCCAAGGGTGCGCGCCTGCCTGTTCTGGGGGTGTTGGGAGTATCCCGGCCCGACACACAACGGCGAGGCCAAGACCGCTTCCGGGTGGGACCCGGTGGCGATGCGGCGCGCATGGGCGTTCAACTGCCACGCCGCTTGTTCCGAGGCTTCCCACCAGGAGGCATGGAACACAACGGTGATGCGGTCTTCCGTGCTGCCGCTGGTCTGGGCGAATTCGATTTCTCCCGAAGCCAGTCCCCGGTCGAGATCGCGGTCCAGCGGGATAAATCCCAAAGGGAAATGATTGCGCAGATCCTGTTTGGTCAGGGTCGGCAGGGCGGCGTATCGCGATTCCAGCGGAGCCGTCGGACCTGGATCCCGTTTCCGCCAGGACACATATCCGGGGACTTTGGCCAACGCCACCTCCAGGCAGGTCTGGCTGTTGGCCTGGTAAGTGTCATCAGGGTTGTCTTGCATTCCGTGAAAAGGATACCATAGGAGGCGCCCGCTGGCTAAGTTTTTGAGGGTGGTGGCGGTTCTGGCAAAGGAATGGAGGGTGGAATGGCGGATATTGTCGCATGGTTTCAGGGGTTGCATCCGGTGGTGCAGGCGTTGCTGGCCACTTGTTTCACGTGGGGCGTGACGGCTCTGGGCGCCACGGTGGTCTTCTTCTTCCAAACGATCCACCGGAAGCTTCTGGACGGGATGCTGGGGTTTGCGGCCGGGGTGATGATTGCGGCCAGCTACTGGTCGCTTCTGGCGCCGGCGATCGAGATGAGCGAGGCCAGTGGCGGCAGCCCCTGGGTGGCGCCCGTCACGGGGTTTCTGCTGGGAGGCGCGTTCCTGTGGGGTGTGGATAAGATCCTGCCGCACCTGCACATGTGGGGCGCCGTCGGGGAGGAGGAAGGCATCAAGACGCGGTGGCAGCGCAGTGTGCTTCTGGTGCTGGCGATCACGCTGCACAACATCCCGGAGGGCCTGGCGGTGGGCGTTGCCTTCGGCGCCCTCGGGGCCGGGCTGCCTTCGGCCACTCTGGCGGGCGCGGTGGTGCTCGCACTGGGGATCGGCATCCAGAACTTTCCCGAAGGGGCGGCTGTGTCGGTGCCGCTGCGACGGGAGGGGATGTCGTGCCGCAAGAGTTTCTGGATGGGCCAGTTGTCCGGCATGGTGGAGCCTGTTGCCGGTGTGGTGGGAGCGGCGGCGGTCCTGCTGATGCGGCCGATTCTTCCCTATGCGCTGGCGTTTGCCGCCGGGGCGATGATCTACGTTGTCGTGGAGGAACTCATTCCCGAATCGCAGGCTGACAAGGAAGCGGATATTGCCACCATCGGCACCATGGTGGGTTTCTCGGTGATGATGGCTCTGGATGTGGCGCTGGGGTGATCAGACCACAGACCACAGACCACAGACCTCAGACCTCAGACCGCAGACAGGCGGGCGGCGTACAGGATGGCGCATCGCATGCTGGAAGGGTTGGCGCGGCCGGTCCAGGCGAGGTCGAAGGCTGTCCCGTGGTCCGGTGAAGTGCGGATGATCGGGAGCCCCAGCGTGATGTTCACGCCGGTCTCAAACGCCAGCATCTTGAACGGGATCAGCCCCTGGTCGTGGTACATGCAGATGTAGGCCTCCGTGCGGGCGATGAGGCCGGGCAGGAAGGCCGTATCGGGCGGCAGGGGACCTTCGACGTCAAACCCTTCCGCGCGTGCCCGGTGAACAGCCGGGGCAATGATGTCGCGGTCCTCCGTTCCCAGCAAACCGTTCTCGCCGCCGTGGGGATTCAGCCCGCAGACCGTGAGTCGCGGCTTGCGGCGCCGCAGGGTTTCCGCCGTGGCCGCCGTGAGCCGGATGACTTCCAGGATGCGGGCTTCGCTGATCTGGCCGGCCACCCTGCCCAGGGCCACATGGGTGGTCACGAGGCTTGTGATGATGCGTTCGGAAGCGAGCATCATGCAGCAGGATGGAGCTCCGGTGAGTTCGGCGAGCAGTTCCGTATGGCCCGGATGGGGCACGCCTGCAAGGTGCAGCGCTTCCTTGCTGAGGGGTGCGGTGACCACCGCGGCGACCCGCGATGCCATGGCTTCCCGGACGGCTGCCACAACACAGCGGTGCGCCGCCGAGCCGGTGTCGGCGGAGATGCGGCCGGGTTCGACATGTTTCCCCCCGGGACAGCCCAGATCCACGATCCGGCAAGAATCATTGTTCCGGGATGTCCAGTCCTTGAACGGCACGACGGGGCCGGGAACGGGTTGGCCGGTGGCACGCGCGACACGGCGCAGCAGAAGCGCTTCGCCGAAGACCACGGGGGTGCAGACGGCAAGGACTTCCGGGTCCTTCAGCATTGCCAGGCAGAGTTCCGGGCCGATGCCTGCCGGATCGCCCATGGTCAGGGCGATGACCGGGCGGGCGGCAGTACGAGGTTTGCGGCGGGGTCTGGACATGGTATGGGCCTTCATCCGGCGTTGAGGTTGATTTTCCCGGCCAGGCGGGCGATGACGGCCAGTAGAACCGCCGACATGCACAGGACGGCAACGATCATGCCGGTCTTGCCGGAGCAGATACGCCAGGCGCCCCCGGCGGAATATCCGGGATTGGCCCGCCCGCTTCCTGCCGTCCACGTCTGTACGGCATCGGGCGCCACCCGGCACGTGGCCGCGGGTATGGGCGGGGGCGCCAGCGG
>CAYWKN010000229.1:0-2891 GCA_964458765.1 uncultured Verrucomicrobiota bacterium | reverse complement strand
AAAGATGAGCAAGAATATGCAAGACAACCAGACACAAGGCGATTTCGCCTTCCCGCAGGAATGGACGGTCTTCGGTCCGGTCGGCAAGGACGATCCGGAGCCTGATTTCGGGGCAATGAAAGACATCCCGAAAGAACTGACCATCGCTGGCAATCGGCTTGTGGGGAAGAATGGCATGTTTGAGGACAACCGCCTCGACCTTGGCGCACTGCTTGGAGGCAGCGCGCAAGGCATTACGGCGTATGCAGTGGCGACCATCGAGGCGGACAAGGCCAGGGAGCTCGAACTCGGCGCCGGGGCCGACTGGTGGATGAAGTGGTGGGTGAACGGCGAAGTCGTCTGCGACACCACGCCCACCGGCAACGGCAACTGGCCTCCCAGCCCGGCAGATCACCGCTTCACGGCGCGGCTCGGGGCCGGGAAGAACCTGGTCGCGGTCAAGGTCGTGAGCGGCGGCAGCAGCATTTTCGTGCTGGCGGCCGGCGGGCCGCGTGAAATGGCCGCGGATGCGGCCCGGGTGAGTGCGCTGTGGCGCGACATTGAGTCAAGAGCCGAGAAGATGAAGACGCGCATCGCTTCCGGAGAAATTCCGGATGGACTCATCTACAAGGCGGATCAGGATCTGGCCAAGGTGAAGGAGCGCTTTGCGGCCTTCTGGCAAGGCGAGATCATTGACCGGGTCTGCCTGGCGGTGACCGCGCCCAGCGGCGCGAACGTTTCCCTGTTGTCAGGAGGCGCGGCGGAGAACGACGAGCAGGCCCATACCGATCCGGAGTTTCAGGTGCGACGCTGGAATGCGACGTTCGCAAACACCTGGTACGGCGGCGATGCATTGCCTATGGCCTGGGTGCCGGGGCAGTTGCTCTACGCGACCTATGGCGGCAAGGCCTCGTTCGCCAGCGGCACGGTGTGGGTGGACCCGACCCTGACCGACGGGCAGCAATGGGCCGACTACCGCTTCGATCCGGCTAACCCGTTCATCGAGCACGTCGTGCGCATCATCCGGGCACTGGCCGCGGACGCGCCGGGCAAGTACCTGGTGGCGTCGTCCGGCATCTTTGGACCGACGGACGCAATGTCCATGATCCGCGGAATGGCGGATTTCCTGATGGAGGTAGCGCTGCCAGAGTATGAGGCCGCCATCCGCCACGCCTATAACGAGTGTCTGGCGGGGTTCAAGCACATCGTGGAGGCTGTCTATCGGGAAGCGGGCGGAAGTGACGGGTGGTTTGCCAATATGCCATTCCTGTATGCGCCGGGGCGCATCAATAACTGGGGCGCCGACTGGATCTACAACATCGGTCCGCGGCAGTTCGAGCAGTGGGTCCTGCCCGAGATGCAGGCCCTGTCCCGTATGTTGGAGTACAGCTTATATCACCTCGACGGGTTCAACGCAGTGGTTCATCTGCCAAGGATGCTCGAGATCCCCGAGTTGACGGGCATGCAGTTCAGTCACGGCGCCGGCCACACGCTCGAGGAAGCCCTGCCCGTCTACAAACAGATCCAGCAGGGCGGCAAGGTGCAGTGGATCGACTGCGCTCCCAACGAAGTGGAGTTGCTTCTGCGCGAACTGGATCCGCGGGGACTGCTGATCCAGACCTCGACGCCTGACATCGAATCGGGCAAAGCCCTGCTGAAGAAGGCGGAGACGTGGAGCTGCCGCCGACACCGGGGGTAGAGCGTAAGGGAGCACAATAACCAAACAAAGACAAGGAGCCGAACAATGAAAAACACTATGACCTGCCGCGTGAAATGCGGCGAACTGAAGAATGATGACGCCGTCGCCGTGGCGATGGCACTCGACGATCTGCGCGTCTACTGGGAGAAGGCGTTCGGCGCGGGCAGTTTCCTGCTCGATGACGAACAGCCGGAACGCGAAGCCGATATGGACCTGCTGATCGGTATGGCGGAGAACCTGCCAGCCATCGCCGCGCTGGAGAAGGAAGGCAAGATCGCGCCCATACAGATTCCCGAGCAGGGCTTTGCGCTGGACATTTTCGAGAATGATGGCAGGCGCACGGCGGTGCTGCGCGCCGCTGACCGTCTGGGTCTGCAGTATGCGGTATATGGCTTCGCCGAGCAGTTCCTGGGCGTGCGGTTCGTGCATCCGCTGCTCGACCTCCAGCCGGAAACGCCGCCCATGCCAAAGGAGCTGCATCTGGTAGAAACCCCGGCGCGGCCTCTGAGAGTGTTGAATGAGGGTTCACATGCAACTCCGGGTCTCCGGGGCACCGAAGGCAGGAATGCCCACTATAGCGACATCGGCGCCTGGCGCTGGGAGGATTGGGCGGGCTATCCAGAGCGGATGCTGCATTTCCTTGCTTGGAGTGTCAAGAATCGTGCAAATATAGTTGTTTTCGCGGACGACACTGCTGCCTTGTGCACTAAGGCTGACATGAAGACTTTCATGGCGGGTCTTTCCGATGCCCTATGGCGTTGCATGGATGAGCGGGGACTGAAGACGATTATGTGGTGCGGACCGGGGTATATCTGGGGCGCGCCGGAGGGCGCGTACAGCAAGGATGATCTCTGCAACCACAACGCTCCGAGGGTCGGTTCATGGGATCGCCATTTGTGCGTGGAAAAACCTGGCTTCTGGAAGGAAGCCGACGACTGGATGGACATACTGGCGCCCCAGGCACATCGCTTGGTGGCCCTGTTCACCAACTGGCAGGAGAATGTCTGCGCCGAAGGGGTCACCGAGGGGCATGAGGACGGCGTGATCCATCGCCACGGGGCGTCGCCCTACGACATGAACAGCGCGTACTTCCGCAAGCCCGTGTTCTCCAAGGGCGGGGGCTGCACCAGTTGCGGCCACCTGGACAATGTCGACAAGTGGGTCAAGCACATCGAATACCTCGCTCCGCGCACCGTGGCCCGCGGGCTGCCGC
>CAYWKN010000228.1:0-2908 GCA_964458765.1 uncultured Verrucomicrobiota bacterium | reverse complement strand
ATTGGACATTCAGTTCCTCGAAAAACCTGAGCACCGCTCAGAGGCCGGACTGACTGGAGGCCAGCCCTTCCAGATGCAGGTGGAGGATCGGTTCGGCGGTGGTCCATTTCTGAAGGCGTTTGATATCCGTGGTCAATTGCTGTGCTTGAACCATCAGGGCATCCTTGTCCGCTTCGTTCGCGGTCTCCAGCGCCCGTTGCTCGATGTCACGCCGGCGCCTCTGCCATTCGTTGCGCCAGATGGCAAGGATCAAGGTTTCCACGGCTTCCCGGTGGGAGGATTCCGAGCCGGTTTTTGGAGGTGCGCTGAGGATGCGCGCTGCGAAGGTGGAAAGCTCGCGGGTCTCATCGTCGGCTTGGCTGAGGACTCCGGTCAAGTCCTGACGTTCTTCGCGGGACTTCAGCACAGCGGCGAGGAAGCGGCGGCACAGGGGATGGGCGATCATGGAAAGGGGCAGATATCCCTCCACGAGGCCGGCCAGTTCCGGACTTGCGCCGAGGTGTTCGGCCAGCAGTTCCTCATGGCGGGGAATCTGTTCCGCTTCGACGGGCATGGCGTCAGGTTCCATGGCTGGTGTTTTCCGCAGCAGCGGACGCAACTCCGACTGGAGCGCGGCCACAGCCACATTCAGGCGTCGGGCGGCATTATTCAGCAATACCTCCCGCTGGATGGCGTTGGGCGCATGGCTGATGGTTGCCAGTACAGCGCGGGACACCCTGAGGAGGCCGGTTTCGGAACGGATATCCTCGCTCGCCGTGAGCTGGTTGATCTGGAAGTCCAGCACGGAGACGGCTTGCTGCAGGATACGGGAGAAGGAGGCGGCGCCTTCCTTCAGAATCAGGGAATCGGGGTCCTCTCCGGGTGGCAGGGAGGCAACCCGCACGGCAAGGCCGGCGCGCAGGAAGACGGTTCCTGCCTTCAAGGCGGCGTTGCGCCCGGCCTCATCGGAATCGAAGACAAGAATGACCCCGTCCGCGTACCGGCGCAGGATCCGGGCGTGATCGTCCGTGAAAGCCGTGCCCTGGGCCGCGACGGCATGGACAAAGCCCGCCTGGTGGCAGCGGATCACGTCGATCTGCCCCTCGCAGACGATGGCCTCGCGTTTCTCCGCGATTTCGCGCCGGGCCCGGTCCAGGGCATAGAGCACCTGGCTCTTATGGAAAATGGGCGTTTCCGGACTGTTGACGTACTTGGCTATCTTTGCGTCCTTGATCAGGGTGCGGCCGCTGAACCCGATGACGCGTCCCTGCTCATTGCGGATCGGGAACATGATCCGCCCCCGGAAGCGGTCGTAATAGGTTCCGCCGGGGCCGTTTTCCGGGTCACGGCGGGCGAGGATTCCCGCTTGCTGCAGCACCGACGTGGAGAAGTCATTCCGCCGTGCCCACTCCAGCAAGGCATCGCGCTTGTCGGGGGCGTATCCGATCAGGAAAGACGACTGGATATCCGGTGAGAGGCCGCGGCGAGCCAGATAGTCGCGGGCCTCCTTGGCGTCCGGGCTTTTCAGGAGCATGGTGTGATAGGCCGCGGCGAGTTTCTCGTGCACGGCCAGCAGCAGTTCGCGTTCGCCCGCCGCGGCGCTGCCCTGCTCGAATTCCAGCGGCACGCCGGCTTTTTCCGCCAGGATCCTGACGGACGTCATGAAATCCACCTGCTCGTGCATCATTACGAACTTGAAGACGTCACCGCCGGCCCCGCAGCCGAAACAGTGGAACATCTGACGCTGTTGATTCACGTGGAAGGAAGGGGTCTTCTCCTTGTGAAACGGGCACAGCGTCTTGATGGCCCCGCTCTTTTTGGGAAGTGTGATGTACGAGTCAACCACATCGACGATATCGCACCGGAAGCGAATGTCATCGAGAACGGACTTGGAGATCATTGTTCCCATCTTTCGCGTTCCGTTGTGCGTATCTCGCGAGCCTGTTCGATGACGTTGCGGGTGTTATCCATCCTTGAACCGATAAAATGGGAGAGGGCCGTTTGGGCCCCATGTACCCTTCGTCCGATCCAGGACGGTTCTCCGACGGCGCGGGGACGCACCCGTTCGGGCATGACGTTCAGGGCCACGAACACAAGCGCGACAAAGGCGCAGGCCGTGCAGAAGGCGGCAACGCCGCCGCAGAGCCGGTCCACCCACGCGGTGAACGTGACCTTGACGACATAGCCGGCCACCGAATGGATCACCAGCACAACCACAAGGGGGATGGTGGCCAATGCGACCACGGCAAACACACGGGCAAGTTCGGGCGCGATCCGGAATCGTTCCACCATCCAGTTCCGACAGGGGATGAATCCGAAATGCAGGGCGCACAGGACCGACAGGCCAGCGAGGAAGATGGCGATCTGGCCGCTCATGCCTTTCTTCACACCGAAGAGCGTCCACACAAGAATGAGCCCGGCTGACAGGTAATCCGCATAGTTGAATTGTGAAAGCAAGTTGTCCATGGCTATCCTCCTTCAGCACATTGATTCGGCCTGCGATCCGGGGGCGCCGGGCCGCGCAGGCGCGGTCATGCCGTCAGTTGTGGTACTTGAGCCAGTTCTTGGCGGCTTCGGCATGCGGGCCTCCGGGCGCCAGTTGCAGATACTTTTCGAAAGCGCGGCGTGCGAGAGACAGGGTCGCGGGGTTATCCTTGTAGAGAAGCCCGAGAGCATGCTGCGCCTGGGCGTGGTCGGGATTCCGGGCCACGAGGGTTTCCAGTTGGTCTATCGCGGCGCGAGACTGGCCCTGATCGCGCAGGATGCAGGCGAGCATATAGCGGGCGTCGGCCAGGGCCGGTTGGATGTCCAGAGCCTGCTGGAACGCCAGGCGGGCCTCCTCGGGTTTCTTCCTGGCGTTATGGACCAGGCCGAGGTTGTAGTGGGCGTTGGCCATGGCGGGATCCGCTTGAATCGCCCTGGTGTAGTT
>CAYWKN010000227.1:0-2943 GCA_964458765.1 uncultured Verrucomicrobiota bacterium | reverse complement strand
GCGCTCGTGGCGGGAGAGGTCTGTTCTTCACCGGTGTCTCTTGCCCTGTTGCCGCCTCCACCCTGGCTTTGCTACCGTTCCGCCCATGAAAGCGCTCCTTCAGGCCGGTCTCAGCGGGCAGGTGCCCGCGCCGCCCGAAAAGCGATTTCTTATCAGTCAGTTTACGCGAACGGTTGAGCGCTCGGGGCGGGATGGGTTTGTCTTCTTTTGGCGCCGCTCACAGCAAAACAGGTCCGCTTCGATGATCAGACCGGCCTCAGCGCTTCCAAATGGGGGTTTGTACCCGATCTTGACCTTCATGCCGGATTTTCACATGCTCCCCGACATGAAAACGATGTTTCAGGGATGGTTCCAGGCGGTCTCAACGGGCGTGTACCCGTACCGCCAGAAAAGCGATTTCTTATCCATCCCCTGGCCGGTCGAGGACTTCACCGAACACCAGGTGCCGGTGGCCTACGGCAACACCACGACGATGTCCTTGGCCGAACGATTCACCCTATTCAGCATATGGATGAATTCGGATACCGAGCAAAAAGTCGCCTGGGGCTGTAGGACCACGAACCATGAACTCAACTGCTTTTCATAGGAGATCCAGCATGTCCGTCTTCGACCTGCGCAACCACCTCACCCCGCACCGCGTGACCAACGCGATGTGGGATTCCTCGTGGCTGTTCAACGGCCATCCCGGCGGAGCCTTCGCCGACCTTGACCGCGTCACCGATGAACTGGTCGAGCGTGGCTTCAACACCATCCGTATCGACGCCTTCCCGCTGCTGGTTGCCCGTCTGGCCGAGCCTGACGGCGAAGTGCTGTTTCCGGCCCAGCCCCTGGGCACCTGGGGCCACAGTACGGTCGAGCAGCGCCACAGACCCCTGCCCGAACTGATACGTCTGCTGCGCCTCTGCCAGAACAAGGGCGTGCACGTCATCCTCTCGACCTGGAACGGCAGCGTCGACAGCCTGCCCGCCACCGGGGAGGACGGGGTCGCCGAACTGACCCGCGGCTGGGAGATCGTTCTTGACCGCCTCGCCGCCGAAGACCTCTTTGATCAGATCCTGTATGTCGATTTTGACCAAGAATATCCATATTTCTCCCCAACCAAGGCCCGCCTCGACGCCCTCGGGGCGGCACCATCCGCGAGTATCGGCAATGCCGCAGAGGCTATGGAGGCAGCCGGACGGCGCGAACGCCAGCGCGGCCTCTGGTGGAACGAGGCCCAGCTGGACTTCGTTGGCAGCTACGTCAGGACTCTGGTCGGGCATTTCCAGGAACGCCACCCTGGGCTGCGTTACACCATCTCGCTAACCGGATTCTGGAAGGAATTCCGCCTCCTCGGCCTCGACCAGCTCGAGGTCCTGGAACTGCATTTCTGGTTGCATGGCTCGCGCTTCGACAACCGCTCGGGGTTCTATCGCGACCTGACCAAGGACCGCAGCGCCGGAGACCGCTCTTTCTACCAGCGCCGTATCGACCAGTCCTTCCGCATCATGCGCGGGCACTTCCTTGCCGAGATGCACAACCGCCTCGATTATGCGCGGGCCTGGGGACGCGAGGCGGCGGCACCGGTGATCACCACCGAGGCCTGGGGGCCGTGGTGGCACATGGATCACCAGGGGCTCGACTGGGGCTGGTTGCGCGAGTGGTGCTGCGAGTGCAACCTGCTGGCGGCGGACTACGGACTGTGGGGCTCGACACCGTGGAACTACAGCCATCCCTACTTCGCCAACTGGTCCGATGTCGCCTGGTACCGAGCGGTCAACGGCGCCTTCCTCGCCCGCTGAGGAACCCTCCTGCTGGAGACCGCACCGCTGTACATCGGCCGAAACGCCGCGAATACGAACCCAACAGCCGCGAAGAGTGTGGGGCGATGCCGACCGTCCCCCTGGCGGGGTCAGACTGGAATGGCGCTTACTTAAGCACTTCACTCGATCCGCGGCGGCAAAGGATTGCCGCCCTCCAATTTCACGAAACGCCGCGATGTGCAGGGCCAATGGAGGGCGCGAATCCTTTCGCGCCGTGATCGAAAACAGAGCTTAAGTAAGCGCCATTCGGGTCAGACTGTAAATTGCAAATAGATTTTCATTTCTCTCCGTCCAACGTCGAGGCTGACGTTCGGCGAACTTCGAGCCGTAACGTCCGGCCTCTTGTTGGTTCCGGTTCATTCATGCAGTGACAGCGCGAACGTGACGGCGTCGCGGACTTCCCGCATTCGGACGGTCGAGAGCCTGATGAGTAGGGAGCCGATCCGCCCCTTTGCGATGGTCTGGAGATGGTCGCAGTTGATCGCACACTCCTTGGCGACACCGTCCTTCTGGTCAAGCAGAACCTCGCTCGGAATGTCGCGAATCGTGGAAGTGACGGGGGCCACCGTGATCTCGCCGATGTAGGGGATGATGGAATCGCGTGTCAGGATGACGACGGGACGGCTCTTGTCCGGACGGTCGAACTTGTACCAGCGAACATCGCCGCGCCTCATTCGTCACCCCCACTTCTGCTCGCGTTCCCAGACATCAAACTCACCGGCCCCAGTCGGCTTCCGGATGTACCCCTGGCGATGTTTGTCCTCTAGCTTCGCCGTCCTTATCCTTTCGATCGCGCGTTGGAGCGCGTCTCTTGCAAAGGCCGATCTTGTCATGTGCAGATCCCTGACAACCCGGTCCACTGTCTGTACCAGATCCTCATCGAGTGTCATCTGTACTGTCCTCATCTGTCAACCTCCATGTGGATTACCATAGCTATAGTACCACACATCGCCATGGGGTCAATCAATCTCTTGCCGATTGAGCCAACGTCACGGTTGTGGCGCAGCGGCCTACTGCCCAAGACTCCTACTGTCCTCAGCGTTTCCAGCGGCCGCCGAGAAAGCAATGGCCCAGTACATCATCCGCAACCCCTTTGCCGTGGAGAAAATGCAGGTCAGTCCCCCGAACCGGGCCAACCCCG
>CAYWKN010000226.1:0-2947 GCA_964458765.1 uncultured Verrucomicrobiota bacterium | reverse complement strand
AATCATCATTGACGGACTTCCTCAGATGTCTCCCTGGAGGGGTCGGGGGTGGGTCATCTTTCCCCGGCTTCCCCCAAGGCCCGAATCCCGCCTTGCGCCTGTTGCGCACGACAGTCACTCCCGCCCGAATTTCTTCGCCAGTTCCTTGAACGACATGTGGATCAGCGTCGGACGCCCGTGCGGACAGGTGTAGGGCATCTCGGCCGAAGCCAGCGCCACCACCAGCTTCTCGATCTCGGCAAGGCCGAGCCGGTCCCGCGCCTTGACCGCCGCCTTGCACGCCGCCTGCGCGATCGCCTCCTCGCGCCACCGGCTCCCGCTCCCCCGCTCGCCCAGCAGCTCCAGGTGGCGGGCCACGTCAATCAACATGTCGCGGATCGCCACCCTGCCGAACTCCGCCGGCAACGCATCCACCACAAACGTGTCGCCGCCGAACTCGGACACGCCAATGCCCATCTTGCGCATGATCTCGATATGCTTGCGGACGTGCAGCGCGTCACGCGGCGGCAGTTCCGCCGTCTCGGGCGTCAGCAAGCCCTGGCTTTCCACCGTGCCCGCCTCCAGCGCCGCCAGGATCTTCTCGAACAACACCCGCTCATGCGCCGCATGCGGATCCATGAGAACCAGGCCGTCCTCCGTCTCCAGCAGCACGTAGAGCCCGCCCACCTGGCCCACCACCCGGCACCACGCCCACGGGCTGCGCGCCGCACCGGCCGCTCCCGGCGGAACCGGACCCGCCTGCGGCGCGGGGGCCGGGCCCGCTTTCGGCGGCTCCACGGCCGATCCCGCTCCAGGCACGGAAACACGCGACAGAAGGGCTTCCGGCGGGGGAAGTTTCGGATAGACGAACGCCCGCGCGGCAGGCAGATCGTCAATCTTCAGCAACGCCTCCCGCGGCGCGGGAACGGGCGCCACCGGGGGCGACGCCGTCTCGCCGCGCCCGAGCACAAAGTCCTGCCCGCCCCCCTGCAACGCCTTCCGGACGCCATGGATCAACGTATCGCGCACCTCGGACGGCCGGCGGAACCGCACCTCCCGCTTGGTGGGATGGACATTCACATCCACCTGGTCCACCGGCAGTTCGAGGAACAGGAAGACATACGGGTGCCGCCCGTCGGCCAGCATCGCGTGGTAGGCCTCGCCCAGCGCATATCCAATCACCGGCGCCGTCGCGGGCCGGCGGTTGACAAACACATACTGCTCCGACCGGTCGCCCCGATGCAACGTCGGCCGACTCACAAAGCCTGTCACCCGCACCCCCTGCGCCTCCACTTCCACCCCAATCAGCGCTTCCGAAACATCCGCGCCGAAAACCTCCCGGATCCGTTCCGCCAAACTGGCCCCGCCGGCAAACCGCCATGTCACTCGCCCGTCAAGGGTCAGCTTCATCCCGATCCCCGGCCACGCCAGGGCATGCACCAGGAACATCTGCCTCAAGTGGGCCACCTCGGTCTGCGGGGACCGCAGGAACTTGCGCCGGGCCGGCATGTTGAAGAAAAGGTCGCGCACCTCCACCAGTGTTCCCGCCGGACACCCGCAATCGCGGACATCCAGGAGCTTCCCGCCGCTCATGACCAGTTCAGTGCCCGCCAGGTCGGATGCCCGCCGGGTGTGGAGGCTGAACCGCGACACGCTGGAAATCGCCGCCAGCGCCTCCCCGCGGAAACCCAGGGTGCGGATGTTCTCGATATCCGCCGCCACGCGGATCTTGCTGGTCGCATGACGCTCCACACTGAGCAGCGCGTCGTCACGATCCATGCCCGACCCGTTGTCGGCCACGGAAAGAAGGCGCGCGCCGCCGGAAACCGCCTCGGCGTCAATCTGGGTGGCCCCCGCGTCGATGCAATTTTCGACGAGTTCCTTGAGGATGGAGGCCGGCCGCTCGACCACTTCGCCGGCGGCAATCCGGTTGGCCACCTCGGGCGGCAAGAGCCGTATGTGCCCGCCGTCCGTCATGGGACGTCACCGCACATCCACGACGATGTCGTCAGCCTTGGTGGCCGTGGGCTTCGCCTCGGCAACCGCCTCGACCTGCTTGTAGGTCGGCAGATAGCGGTAATACACTTCCAGCATCAGGCAGCACAACGTGGTGGTATACACCTTGCCGCCATGGTCGCCGCCTTCCCAATGCCCGTCCTTCTCCTGGGCCTTGACTAACATCATCGAGAACGGCTTATTCCACTCCTCCCAATCCTTGCCGCCCTTCTGGAACTTCGCCTGGGTGATGTAGTACCAGGCATAGGTCGGATTGCTACCCCTTTGGGCGGGCTTCCCGGCCTCCGCAGGCATTAAGCCTGCCCATTGGGGCCCGGGGGAATTTACACGCAGGTACTCGATTCCCGCCTTCACCTCCGGCACATTCGCCTGCCCCAGCAACTGCAGACACAGCGTCCCGGCGCCCGTCATGGATGGGCTGGCGGCGGTCCCCGGTGTTCCGGGGCTGCCGCTGTAGCCAAACCCGCCGCCGGACACCGAAAAGGCCTCCTTACGCAAGTAATCAACTCCAAGCCCGATCGCCTTCTCGAGATCCGAATGCGAGCAGCCCGCCATCCTGGCCGCCTTCATCGCCTGGAATTGCCATCCGGCCACCGAAAGGTCCCAGCGTCCGCCCTTGCCGTATCCATAATCAAACCCACCGGTGGGCTGTTGGCCCTTGATAATGACATCAATTCCTTTGTCCATGGCGTCCTTCAAAGCCATGATCTTGGTCAGCGCGAATCCTTCCGAAATCGCGTACGTGCAAATCCCGTGCGTGTAGTCTCGCCCAAACCCCCCCCCTCCGCCCTGATGGGAAACGATGTATTTCATCGCCTTCTCAACCGTCGCGCCGAACTCGGCCGACGAGGGCGTCTCTCCATGCGCCAGGAAGCACAAGAGCGCCAAACCCGCCATGGCCATCGAATCGGTGGTGTCCACCTTCGCCCAGGAACCATCTTCGCCCTGGTTG
>CAYWKN010000225.1:0-2983 GCA_964458765.1 uncultured Verrucomicrobiota bacterium | reverse complement strand
CCGCATCCTGGGCGGAGGCAGCAATGTGCTCGCGAGCGATCTGGGCGTCCGGGGCCCCACCGGTTCGCTGCCGCGCACCACGGTTTTTTCCAGGTCGGCGGTGCGGATCACGGTCCCGACGAGGCTGGACAGTTCGTCCACCCGATTGTCGCGCAGTTCGTCGCGGGCCCAGAGGGCGATGCGTTCGACATCCCCGGCGCCGATCACAAGCAGGGCATCGCCCATGCGCAGGCGGGTGCGCTGGTAGTCCCACGCCTGACGCAGGGAGACGGCGGCGCATACATTGAGGCGCGCGTCGCGGCGGCAGTGCGCGTAGAGGTCCCAGGTTGTTCCGCCGGGCGTCACCGGTTCGGAGGCGGCATAGACCGGGGTCAGGACCAGTTCCGCCAGGCCGTGGAAGGCCGCGGGGAAATCCGGTCCCAGGGCCAGCGTGCGCGAATAGCGGTGGGGCTGGAAGATGCCGGTGAGGCGGGGCCGGTGCAGGTGTTCCGCCGCCCGGATCAGCGCGGAGATCTCGGACGGATGATGGGCGTAATCGGAGATGACAACGACGTCGTCGCGGTGGATGACGCGCTCGAAGCGTCGCCGCGGCAGGACAGCGCCGGCCAGCGCCGCGCGGATTTCGTCCAGCGAAAGTCCCAGTTCGAGGCAGACGGCGACGCAGGCCAGCGCATTGAGGACATTATGCCGGCCGGGAGCGGGAACGGACAACGCGCCGAGTGGTGTCCCATTCCGGTAGACCGTGCACTCGGAACCTGTGGCGAGTTCCCTCCCGATGGCGGCCCGCAGGGCGGCGCCGGGATGGAGGCCGTACCCGAGGGCGGCGGGGTGTCCGGCGCAGAGGGCGGCGGCCCGCGGATCATCGGCGCAGAAAATCACCCGGCGGCGGGTATTGGCGATGAAGCGGCGGAAACAGTCCTCGATGGAAGCGACGTCGGCGAAATGCTCCTTGTGGTCGAACTCGATATTGGTGACGACCGCCAGGTCCGGATGGTAGAGCGCGAGGGTGCCGTCGCTTTCGTCGGTTTCGGCGACGAGGATGCCGCCGGCGCCCGCGCGGGCGACGCCGCCGAGGGGCTGGACCTCGCCGCCGATGCAGAAGGACGGGTCGCGGCCGGAGGCCGCCAGGGTCTGGGCGATGAAGGAGGAGGTTGTGGTCTTGCCGTGCGTGCCGGACACGGCAATGGACACGGGCTGGTCCAGCAGGACGGGGAGGACTTCGCCACGCCGGAGGACAGGGATTCCGCGGGCACGGGCGGTGGCGATTTCGGGGGCGGAATCCGGGACGGCGGAACTGCGGATCACGGCGGACACGTCGGCTGCCAGATGGTCAGGGGAATGACCCTCGGCCACCCGGATGCCCCGTTCGCGCAGCCAGCCGGCCAGGCGGTTGACCAGCAGGTCGCACCCGCTCACGGTAAAGCCGCGCTGGCGGAGCAGGACGGCGAGGCCGGCCATGCCGACGCCGCAAATGCCCATCATATGGATGTGGCCATGATTCCGCGCGAGCAAATCGCGGGCCGCGGGACCAGGCGCTGCGGAGGGAGGGGTCATTTCTCCGACATTCTCAGACGCTCGGAAACGGGCGACTTCCAGAGCAGGAGGGCTCCGGCCAGGAAGGCGAGGGCGCCGAGGAATTCGCTGCTCTCTTCGGTCAACTGCCGCACGGCGGTGCTCATGAGCGGGGAATTCCGCAGCAGGTCGTCCATGGTGTAGCCGACCACGATGCCGGCGAGGGCTACGATCAGCATGCCGACACCGGCATCGCCGGTGCGGGTCAGGCGCCAGAACCGGGAGCGGAGCATGTAGAGGGGGCCGAACACGGCGCCGAGGATCAGGATCACAAGTCCGCCGTAGGCCAGCTTGAGCAGGATGCTGGTGTTGGGGTCGAGCAGCCAGTCAATGCGGTAGTGGATGCCGAAGCGTCCGATCACGGCGGGATTCAGCAGGATATGGGCGTCGGCATCGCGCAGCGCGGCGAGGCAGGAGATGAGGGCGATCCAGAAGGTCATGATGCGGTCCATGCGGCCGGTCCAGCGCCGGTAGGCGGCGGCCGCCGCGAAGGCGCTGAGGAGCCACAGTCCCATGGCCATGTTTTCCAGGGGGCCGTTTTCCACGTACAAGAGGTCCATCTGCCGGACGGCAATGGCGATGACCGTGATGCCGAGGATGAGAATTAATCCTATGGCGCCGCTCCATGCGAGGTAGCTGAACGGTCGCGGCTGGGCGGTGGCGGGAGTCGGTTCCATATTCCTGTCCTTCCCTGGTGAGTCCTGTCCGGGCCTGTCGCGGAGACGGCCACATGCGCCCATAGAACACCGGGGCTTGTCATTCGTCAAGGCCCCATTTATGATCCGGCGTATGAGTGCCAACGATACGCTTGCGATCGGGATTCTCGGGTCGGGCAAGGGCAGCAACGCCCAGGCGATCCTGGATGCCATCCGGGAGGGGAGGCTCCGCGCCCGGGTGGTGTGCGTCTTGTCCGACGTCGAGGATGCCTTTATCCTGGAGCGGGCGCGGCGGGCCGGGATTCCGGCGGAGTACATCAGCGCGGCGCCGTTCAAGACCAAGCTGGAGGGGGAGGCCGAGCGGCGGTATGTGGAAACGCTGCGGCAGTACGGGGCGGAAGTGGTGGTGCTGGCCGGGTTCATGCGGATCCTCAAGAAAGGCATTCTGGCGGCATTTCCGCACCGGGTCGTGAATCTTCATCCGGCGCTCCTGCCGGCGTTTCCCGGCATGGAGTCCTGGAAGCAGGCCCTCGAGTACGGGGTCAAGGTGGCGGGCTGCACGGTGCATTTCGTGGATGAGGGGACCGACACGGGGCCCATCCTGGTGCAACGAACGGTTCCGGTCCTGGAAGGGGATACGGCGGCAACGCTGCATGCGCGCATCCAGGAACAGGAGCATGAAGCTCTTCCGGAGGCCCTGCAACTGCTGGCGGAACGAAGAGTCAGGGTGGAGGGACGGGTGGTGAGGGTGGGGT
>CAYWKN010000224.1:0-3027 GCA_964458765.1 uncultured Verrucomicrobiota bacterium | reverse complement strand
TGGAGGGGTTAGGGGTGGGTTGCACGCTGATGTGGTGTGGAGGTTGAGTCAAGAGCATCGCCCTAATGGGGAAAGATCTGGAACTCAGGAACTCCAGACACGCCGCTGAAGCGGCGGGAGAGCTTCCGGCTTCCTCCTTCGCGAGCTACGGCGGACAGGGAAGCCGGCACTCTGACAATGCGAGCCAGAGTACCGCCTTCAGGCGGAAGATTCGCGGGGCTTTAGCCCCCCGCAGATACACTTGGCTGCCAATGCGCAGGAAATCTGAACTTGTGACGCTGCGTATAGAATTGCTATGGAGTGAGGGGAAGCGCTTGACGGTTGGGGGACTTGGTGAGATCATACGCTTGAAAACGATATGAATATCCGCGGCAGGGGTTGCAACAATGCGAGAGCATAACCAGAAAGAAAAGGCGCCGGAACGGGATGGCAAGGCGCAGGATGGCGGTGGCCGGTGCCCTTCACCACATCGTCGGGCGGTCATCAAGGCTGCTTTGCTGGCCGCTCCCGGAATCGTGCTTCTGACGACCCGCAAGGCAGCGGCCCAATCCCAGCCGCCTTCAGGCGGAAGCCAGCCGCCCCCCCCATAACCGGACATTACGCAGGCCGACTGTGGCGTTACGCAGCGTGTGTGAAGGCAGCGTCACAATGCCCTATTCCAGGACTAGTATTTCAACGGATTCATAGGCCAGCACAGTGGAAGCAGAGCGATGAAGTTTCGTTTGCATTCAACAGAGCCGCCAGGGATTCGCCAGTGGGATGAGGGTTCTGTCGTCTTCTCCCCCCGTGCCTGTGAAACCTGTTTCCTGGATCCCGTTGCTTCCGAAGGGCTCCTTTGCCTTTCTGCCGACTGGATGGATGAAGCGGCGTTTTGTGATGTTCTCTCGGCGCGGCTGGGCGTGGAAAACGACGACATCCTGAGAACGTATGCCGGGAAGTTGATCGCGCGATTCGATGATTTCGGGTTGCTGGAGATGGTGCCGCCTTGAAAATCTCCGACTTGGGTGAGAGGGAGCGCCGCGAACGTCTCCTCGGCGGTGGCTTGGCAATCAGGACGGGTTCCTTTGTCTACAAGATACGCTCCAATCTGCCGGGAATATCCGACTTGATTGGCTTGGTGTACGGGGAATTCCCGGCGTTCGATCTTCCGGCACTTGCGGATTTCCACATCGGTGTTCATGCGTGCCGTTCATGGGTGCGGCCCTGGAGGAAGAGGGTTGCCGTTGCGGAGGGGGGTGTCCCCCTGTTCAAGCCCTGTCCGCTGAAGGAGGCTTTCGCCTATCTGGAGTGGGGGATGAACGCGTGCATAGCCTGGAATGCGCACCATTGGCTTCTTCTGCATGCCGCATCGCTTGAGAAAGAAGGGCGCGGGGTGTTGTTCCTGGGATCCACGGGCATCGGCAAGAGCACGATGGCGGCGGCCTTGGCGGCGCGGGGCTGGAGGTTGCTTTCGGATGAGTGCGGCATTGTGGAGATGGATTCGTTGCGCTTGCTGGCCCTGGCCCGGCCCATCTGCCTCAAGAACGAAGCCATTGATCTGATAAAGGCATGGAATCCCGGAGCCGTTTTCACCGTGCCGGAGAAAGTGCGGCGCAAGGGGCTCTTGTGCCACATGGCGCCGCCAGCGGAGAGTGTCCGGCGGATGGAGGAGAAGGCGGTTCCGCAGGCCCTGGTCTTCCCGGATTTCCAGCCGGGCGCCGTCCCTCGGTTGTCGGGACTGTCCAAGCCGGAGGCGATGAAACGGGCCATTGCATGCAGTTTCAATTACCGGGAGTTGGGTCGCGCGGGATTCGACTGTCTGGCGCGGCTGGTGGATGCCTGCGAATGTTATGAATTGAAGTATGGGGATTTGGAGGGTGGGGTGAGGGTGGCGGAAGATATTCTGGAGCGCGCGGCGGCCTCGACGCGCGGGGCAAAGGGATGAACGAGGGCGGATGAAGACGGAATCCGTTCGCGGAGGCCCGCGAACGCTCCATGAAAGAGGAGCATGGCGGAACAAGACGATATTCTGGTGCAGGTGTTGCGGGATCCCCTTCGGCTTAAGGGGCTGAAACTGCAGGAGTGGAATGCCCTGCTTCCCCAGGCCAGGGCCTGCCACTTGCTTGCCCGGCTGGCTGATGATGCCATCCAGCGGCCCGGCGCCGGCATCCCCCCGGAAGTCCTTTGGCATCTGGCTTCCGCGCGGGAAAAGGCTGACAACCATGCGATAGGAATCCGGTGGGAAGTCAGGCGGCTCGACCGGATCCTTGCCGGCTTGGGAACGCCCGTTGTGTTGCTCAAGGGCCCGGCTTACATGATGCTGGGCTTGCCCTGGGGGCGCGGCAGGATCTGCCGGGACATTGACTTGCTGGTTCCCCGGTCCCGCCTGGCGGATGTGGAACGCTGTCTTCTCGCCAACGGCTGGGCCACACACGAGATGTCTGCCTTCCAGGAATGGTTCTTCCGGAAATGGCTGCATGAGATTCCCGCCATGGTCCACCGGGACCGCGGGACGGCGGTGGATGTGCATCACAACATCCTACCGCACATTGACTCGATCCGGCTGGACTCGGACAGGTTGATCGCGGATTCGCTCCCTCTGGAGGGCTGCCGGTGCCTGCGGGTCCTGACACCGGACGACAGGCTCCTGCACAGCGCCGCGCATCTATTCCGGCGCGGGTTCTATGCCTTTGGCTTGCGCGATCTGGCGGACATGGATGGGATGCTGCGGGGATATACCGGCGATGATGAATGGGCTCGTCTTCTGAAGCGCGCAGCGGAATTGCGGCTGGGTCAGCCACTGTATCTGGCGTTTCGTTATGCCGGGATGCTTCTTGGCACACCGGTGCCGGCGGCGGTTCAGGATACTGTCCGGGAATGGCGGCCGCGATGGCCGCCGTTATGGGTATTGGACCGGCTGGTGCGGGTGGCGGTGTTGCCGCCGCGGCTGGATGGGCGCAACCGGGGGCGTGCGGTGGCCCAGTGGATCCTCGAGCGCTATCCGTTGTCATTGTGGAAGAAGACCATCCTGCCCAAGCTGGGGGTGGG
>CAYWKN010000223.1:0-3089 GCA_964458765.1 uncultured Verrucomicrobiota bacterium | reverse complement strand
CCCCGAAATTCCCCACCACCGTCAACGGCAGCATCATGTGGGTCGGCCACTCCTCCTTCATCGCCTTCAGGGGCGTCATGAACAGCACCACCGCCACAAGCCCCGCCGTGAACAGGGGCAGGACAAAGCCGGGAATGGGACGATCCAGGATCATGTTCATGGCCAGGAAATACATGGTTACCGTAATGGCAATCCACCCAAGCTGCGCCAGAGCCGCCGGGCGCAACCCGATCCTCGCCATCGCCCATCCGTGCGCCAGCGTCAGATGCACCATACCGATCCCGAAGCACAACTGCATGAGATTCGCGTCATCCTTGAGCCAGGGGATCGCCACATTCCGCAACGGCGCCGGCAACGATGCGCTCTGGATGCCGAAGTACGACCCCGTCATCACCCCCCACAGGATCGTGCATACACTCAAGACTCCGAGCAAACGGGGCACTTCCGGCGGCACACGGCGCGCCCACCGGCGCAGGGAAAACGTGAGTGCGAGGAACAAAACCCCATACCCGGCGTCGCTGACCAGCATCGCGAAGAACACGCTGTAGAACAGCAGGAAAACAGCGCTCACATCCACTTCCCCGTAACCGGGCAGGATGCCGATCAAGTCGAAGATGACCCGCACCGGACGGGCCCACCGGGGACTCCGCAGCAGCGTCGGCACCCGCTCGTCCGCCGCCGGATCCCGCACCAGCAGGCCCCATCCGTGCCGCCCGGCCGACTCCCGCAGCACCGGTACCGTTTCCTCGGGGCAATATCCTTGCAGGTAGGTGATGCGTTCCCACAGGCCCATCCCGTCGCGGGCCTGCAGGAACTGTTCCCTGGCCTCCAGGTCCCCGATGTGCCGCCGCACCGGACCGGCCTCCGCGGCCAGGCTCCGCAGCCCGTCCGCCGCCCGGCCCGCCTCGCTCCGCGCCTGCTCCAATTCCGCCTGCACCACCGCCAGCGACCGTTCCGGCCACGGAATCTCGCGTCCGGGGCACTCGACCTCCGCGCGGGACACCACCGCCACGTACCGCGCCCCCTTCTCCTCCCGCAGCACATGCAGAACCGCTCCCTCGATCCCCGGAAGTTCCGGGCCCGTCGGCAACTGGCATACCTTGACAAACACTCCCTGCTCCGCCAGGCGCCGCAACGATTCGGGATCCGTCGGGCCGAAGGGACGCTGAACCTCGGCTTCCCGTTCCAGCGCCTCCGCCCGCGCCGATGCCTCTTTCCGGAGCTGCAGGAGGGACTTCACCCGCGAAACAACTCCCTCCGGGGATTCCGGCAAACCTGCGCCCGCCGCTCCGTGCTCCTTCCCGGCAACCGACTCGAGGGCGGCCAGGGCCTCCCGCGCTTCCGTCAACTTCTCCTGGATCCGCTCGAGGTCCTCGCTGTCCGGCGTGACCACCGGCGTCACATGCAGAACGCCCAGTTCGCGCAGGGCCCGCAACGTGGCCTCCTGCTCGGGCAGCAGGCACAGCAGGGTTACATGTTTCATCGGGACAATCACGATGCCACCTCCGCCGCCTCGGCGATCCCGTGCATCACGCCGCTCTCCTCGAATTCCTCCGTGCGCCCCTTGGCAAACTTGGCCCGGGCCACTCCCGCCGTCTGCTGGTCGCCCAGGAAGATCTTGATCACCCGGATATGCTCGCGCGCCTCGGGAATCTTGACCTTCTCGAACAGGTTCACCCGCTGCGACGTCGTACGCAGTTCCTCGGCGATCAAGCGATGCTGTTCCCTCAGGATCCGCACCTCGATCCGGCTCTGGATCAGCGGCTCCAGGACATCCACCGCGTCATCCACCCACGAGGGAGTCTCAAAGAGATCCACCTCTCCGCGGGCGAACACCACATCCTTGCATACCGGCACCGTCACGCCCGCCACATTGCTGTCGGCCGTGACCACCCGCTCCACCCGCGTCAGGCCCGCCAGGTCCACCGGCTCGGAAAACAGCCTCGCCCAGCGCTCCGCCGAGGCCATCACGTCCCGTTCCTGCGCCTGCTTCTCGGCAATCTGCGCGTCAATCGCCTGCAACTCCGTCCTCAACTGCATTTTCTTGAGCTGCAGCATGGGCAGGAACCGCTCGTAGCGCCGCAACGCCTCGCGCTGCGCCTTGAGCTCGTTCTTGGTATGTTTGATCCTCGCCATGTGCCCGCGGCCCGCCCGTTACGCCTGCGCCCCGCCCGCCTCCCGCGGCGTTGCCGCGGCTTTCGGCCAGAACTTCCCGATCAGCTTCGACGGAATCCCCGTCTCCACCGGGTCGAAACACCCCGCCAGCAGTTTCCAGCCGAGATCCAGGGCGCCTTCCAGCGGGATGTTGACGGAAAGATCCATCATCTCCTTCTCGAACAGTGTCCCGTACTTGAGGAGCTTCTGGTCCCACGAACTCATGCGGAAGCCCATGGACTGCTTCTCCAGCGTCTCGCGATACCCCGCGTAAAGCTGGATCATCGAGTTCATGATCGTCCGGTGGTCCTCGCGGGTCTTGCCGTTGACCAGTTGCTTGAGCCGGCTCAACGATCCGAACGGCTCGATGCGGCCGCCGCGCAGGTAGAACTGCCCCTCGGTGATGTACCCTGTGTTGTCGGGCACGGGATGCGTCACGTCGTCGCCGGGCATCGTCGTCGCCGCCAGCACGGTGATCGAGCCGGCCGTGTCGAAGTCGACCGCCTTCTCGTACCGGGCCGCCAACTGGCTGTACAGGTCGCCCGGATACCCGCGGTTGGACGGCACCTGCTCCATCGTGATCGAGATTTCCTTGAGGGCGTCGGAGAAGTTGGTCATGTCGGTGAGCAGGACCAGCACCCGCTTGTTGGCCAGGGCGAACTGTTCGGCCACCGCCAGGCAGATATCCGGCACCAGCAGGCACTCCACCACGGGATCGGCCGCCGTGTGCACGAACAGGACCGCCCGCCACAACGCGCCATGCTCCTCCAGCGTATCGCGGAACGCCAGGTAGTCGTCGTGCTTGAGCCCCATGCCGCCGAGGATGATCACATCCACCTCCGCCTGCAGCGCGATGCGCGCCAGCAGGGCGTTGTACGGCTCGCCCGCGCGGGCGAAGATCGGCAGCTTCTGCGACTCGACCAGCGTGTTGAACA
>CAYWKN010000222.1:0-3140 GCA_964458765.1 uncultured Verrucomicrobiota bacterium | reverse complement strand
GGGATGGGGTTGGTCGTTGGGGCGGCGTTTGATAACGGTTCCGGAGTTGCGGCGCCAGCATGGCTTGGACGCGTCGTCGATCATGGAGGTGGAGCATATCAACGATGCGCCGAGGGTGCTGCGGTTCTTGAGATTCTACTTTGATGTGCAGGATGTTGAGTATTTTCCGCTGCGTCTTCTGCCTTGGCTGGGCGTGAATGCGTCGATAACGGGCCGGGCCGTCAGAAAGAAGTCCTGATTCCTTTCGCAGCGAAGAACCCGGTCCGTTCCCTGCCTGGGAGGGCCGTCCTCAGGGGGCGGGCGATTCGTTGTCGGAATCCGCTTCGGCGGCCGCCGGCGCGGTGTTCGTTCCGGGGCCCGGGGATTCGGCGATGCGATAGATGAGGATGTCCGGATTCGTGAACGCGTAGGTCGGACAGGCCGAGACGTCCTTGTACACCAACCGGGCCTTCTGCCGGAGGTCGTCGTAGATGGTTCTGTGCCTGAGCAGAATCTTGTCGGCCCCTCCCCGGGAACTGGTCTGCGGATAGAAGAATCGTTCGTAGGCGAGGCCGCAGACAACCACATAGTCCACGCCCTTCGACCGCAGGGCCTGGAGGTCGCCCACGTCCCCGATAAAGAACGGTGTCAGCAGGCGATAGCGATCCTTCATGGACAGGATATTGCTGCCGGGGAATCGTTTTGCATCGCCGCGTCCATGCAGTCCCACATATTTCTCCGCGGCGATGGTGGAACCTGCCGGCACGTTGGCGGCGATCCACGCCCGCACCCGCTGGCGGCTGTCGTCCGAAAACTGGCGGACCAGCGCAAGGCCTCGCGGCGCCTGGGCCGCAAGGATAAGCCCCGTGACGACCACCATGAACAATACCCGGGCCGCTCCCCGCGGAGGGGTGAATCGCACCATCGCCGCGCCGAAACCCAGGGCGGCAAGGAAGTACATCTGCACAAGAACGGGCATGATGTACCGGTGAAAGGGAATCGTGTTGAAGGACAGCGTGATGGTCCAGATGACCAGGAAGGACAGGGCTGCGCAAAGTCCGAGCCGCACTTCCTTGAGCTTTCCGGAAAAGGCAAGAAGGATGAACAATCCAAGCCCGATCCATACGTCAAAGGTCGTCTCGCGGGCCAGCACCTCCAGGATGAAGGTGTTGGGCTTCGGCATGGTCAGTTCCTTGTGTCCTGAGACGCCGTGGTCGAAGGACGTCGTCATGGAATCGAGCGTTTTGGGATTGATGTTCAGGGTGTCGGAGTGGCTGAAGAGACGGTGGTTGACCAGGAGAACGATCACCAGGGCGGCGGCCAGCACCAGGAGCAGTCTTGATGCAAAGGGCTTCCACCCGCGCGGCGGTATCATCAGGATGGCCGCCAGGGCGCACACCAGGCTGGCGGCTCCGACGTACTTGGCGGAGGTCGCGAGTCCGCACGCGAACCCCAACCCGAGCCAGGCGAGGATGCGGCCGGCCCGCCCGCGCGCTTTCGTCGTTCCCATGGCCGCCGCGACAACGGCCGCCACGCCGAGGGACAAGGACGCCTCTTCCTTCATATAGTGCGAGTAGATCAGCATGTGGGGGCACAGCCCCACCGTGGCGGCGGCCAGCACAAGTCCCGCGAATCCGAACAGGAGATAGCCGGCCAGCGCGAACAGGGTCGTGCCCGCCGCCGCGTAGAACGCCGACACGCGACGGCCTGTCTCGACCACGCCCTGGGTATCGGCCGCCGTCCGGTGGTGGCGGCTGACCAGGATGGTTCCCTCCAGGAGGAGCGCGGGATGCCTGAAATTCAGCCGGTGTTGGGGGTCCAGCACCTGGGCCGCCTTGCTGCCTTCGTCCGCGTGGTAGCCAAAGGGAAAATCGTTCCCGGTCTTGTAGATTGTGAACGAGCAGCCGAAGACGGCCGCGAGCGCGAGCGCGCAGAGGAATGCCCGCGCTCTTCCGGACGGGGCGTTCCATGCGAAAGAAGATCCTGCGAAGGGAAGTTTCATCTGGACGGATTGCGCTTCGGGCTTCTACTATGCCCCAGTTTTTCTGTGCTGGCAACGAAATCTCAGGAATCAGAACATGGACGATACCATGCCGACGGGGGCGTCGGGGGCGGATCTATGGATCCGCCGCCTGCGCCTGATCATGGCCGTTCTCGCCGGGGCTGGCGTCGCATGGGCGCTGGCGCAGTCGCTTTACCGTGCCTTCTGCTGGTTCACGAACTTCGCGTTCGAGTTCGACCACGGCGTGTATACGAACATGCTGTGGAACACGGCGCACGGGGATTTTCTGCGCTGCCTGTACTCCCAGAGCTATCTCTCGCGGCATCTCGCCTTTTCCATGGGACTGCTGGGGGGCGCGTACTGGGTGTGGGACCATCCCTTCACGGCGGCCGTTCTCCAATGGTTCGCCTTGGCGGGCGGCGTGGCGGTCCTATGGGCCCTGGCGCGGCGTTGCGGGATCGCCGTCGATCACACGCTGGCGCTTCTCTTCTTCTTCACGGCCCATCCCTATGTGCAGTGTACGATGCTTCACGAAATCCACACCAGCGCGTTCTACCTGCTGCTTTGTCCGTGGTTGTGCTACTGCCTCCTGTTCAGGAAGTCCCTCACCTGGCTTCCGGTCCTGGTGATCCTCGGGCTCAGGGAGGACGCGGGGTTCTACATCTTTCCCGTCCTTCTGTATCAGGCGATCCGGGACCGCTGGATCGGCGGCTATGTGCTGGCGGCGGTGGCGGTCGGGTATGCGACCCTGGCTTGTTCGGTCTTCTATCCGATGTTCAACGATGAAATGTCCCTGGTTGCCCGCAGGAATCTCAGCAGCGGCCGTCTCGTCCAGCGGATCGCGGACGTGCCGGTAACCTCCCGCCTCGAGCCGCTCGTGTGGGTGGGGATCTTCCTGCTCCCCTTGCTGCGGACTGCCTGGCTGCCGGGGCTTGTGTTTCTCGCCGTGATCGGTCCGGCGACCTCCTTGAGCCCGGAGCGGTTTCAGTACAGGATGTTGTGGCACTACGGAGGGCCGGTCATCGCGTTCCTCGCCTGCGCGTTGCTCTATGCGCTGGCGGACTCCACGCGTCAGAAACGATGGGGGCGGTGGGCGCCCCTCGGGGTCTCCGCTTCGCTGGTTGCCCTCACGCTGTTCGCGCACGGGATGGTCGGCTAC
>CAYWKN010000221.1:0-3145 GCA_964458765.1 uncultured Verrucomicrobiota bacterium | reverse complement strand
TCTCTGGGCCCCGCTGGCCGCCGGCGTGGCGCTGGGTGTCGCCTTCAGCCTCGCTCCCGCGCGTGTCGCCGCCCGTATCGCCCCCGCCGAAGCCCTGCGCAACGAATAGCGCGCCGGAAGCATTACCCCATGCTTTTTTTGGGGGTGGGCTACGGCCCACGAGCCTGATATGTTGGTCCCGATCGATATGTTGACGCTTCGTCCAAACACAGCCAAGGCGTGGATTCTCCTCCGGGAACTCCGCGCGCCCTTCTTCACCGCCTCCCTGGTCCCCGCCGCCTTCGGCATCGCCCTGGCCCGCTGGCGCACCGGCGCCGTGGACCCCGTGCTCGCCTGGCTGACCCTGCTGGGCGTGCTGGCCGTCCATGCGGGCGCAAATACCGCCAACGACTATTTCGACCACCGCTCGGGGAATGACGAGGTCAACACCCGTTATCTGCGCCCCTTCACCGGCGGCAGCCGCCTGATCCAGGAAGGTCTTCTGGCGCCCCGCGAAGTCCTCGCCCTCTCGCTGGCCTGCTTTCTCGCGGGCGGTGTCGCGGCGGCGATCATCGTCTGGATCGTCGGCTGGCCCGTTCTGATCCCGGCGGCGCTGGGTATCTTCGGCGGCTATGCCTACACCGCCCCGCCGCTGAAACTCGGCTACCGCGGCTGGGGCGAACCCACGATCGCCCTGGCGTTCGGCCTCCTTCCGGTCGCTGGCGCCTACTACGTCCAGACACGCGCGCTGGATGCCGCCGTCCTCCTCGCCGCCCTGCCCCTCGCCCTGCTGGTCACCGCCATCCTGTTCGTAAACCGGTTCCCCGACTATCTGGCGGATAAGCTGGTGGACAAGCGCCACTGGGTGGTCCGCCTGGGGCCCCGCGCCGCGCGTCTCCCCTACGCCATCCTGATGACCGCCTGGGCGCCCGCCCTGGTCGCGGGCGTGTTCGTCCAGGCCATCCCGCCCGCTTCACTTCTTGCCCTGCTGGCCCTGTTCCCCTGCGCGGCCGCCATCGGCATCGTCTGGCGGCACTGCGAAAACGAACCCCGTCTCGCGCCCGCCAGTCTCCTGACCGCGGTCTCCCACCTGCTCGCCGGCCTGCTCATGATCCTCGCCCTCTTCCTATGAAACGCATCGTCATCATCGGCGGCGGATTCGCCGGTCGGAATGCGGCCCGCACCCTCGCGCGGCACGGCGGCGGACTGGAGATCACGCTCCTCGACAGCCGTGCCACGTTCGATTTCCTGCCTCTTCTGCCGGATGTGGTTTCCGGCCGCGTGCCGCCCTCCGCGGCCGCCGTCCCGTTCTCCTCCATCCTACCGGCCTCCCGCGTGCGGTGGGTGCAGGACCGCGTGACCGCCCTGGATCCCGCCGTCCGCCGCATCACGGGCGAGGCCGCCGCCTACACCTACGACTATGCCCTCCTGGCCTGCGGCACGGAGACCAATCTGTACGGACGGGCGGACGTGGAACAGCACGCCTACCGGCTGGACTCCGTCCGGGATGCCGTGCGCCTGCGCGAGGCCGTTCTTTCGAATCGGCATCGGGCCTACGTGGTATCCGGCGGCGGCTACACCGGCATCGAGGTTGCCACCCATCTGCGGCACATGCCTGGATGCGCCCGGGACATCCCGATCGTCGTTGTGGAAAAAAGCCCTTCGATCGCGGCGGTGCTTCCCGGCTGGATGCGGGACTATGTGCGTGCCAACCTCGACCGGATGGGCATCGAGCCGGTGGAGAACGCCGAGGTCGCGGCCATTGCGCCGGGGTCCTGCCGACTCTCCATCGGCCGCGTGATCGAGGGCGCGGGCCTGGTCTGGGTGGCGGGCGTGAAGACCCCGGCCTTCGCGCAGGAACTTCCGTACGGGAAGCGCGGGCAGGGCCGTCTCGCGGTGGACGCGTTCCTGCGGCTGGACGAACACCTGTTCGCGGCAGGCGATTGCGCGTGGGTGGAGAAGCGGGGCGTTCCGTTGCGGATGTCGGTGCAGTTCGCCCACGCGGGCGGACAGCGCGCCGCGGGAAACATCCTGCGGTCCCTCCGCGGCCGGCCGTTGTGGCCCTTTGCGCCCGCCGATCCCGGCTATGTGATTCCCATGGCCAACGGCCGCGCCTGCGGTTCCGTCTTCGGGCTCCCCCTGCGCGGCCGCCTGCCGTCTTTCCTGCACTACATCATGTGCGCCTTCCGCACCTCTGGCACCCGCCGTCGTCTTACGGTTCTCAAGGGAATGTGGAATTTTCTGGATTCTGGATTCTGGATTCTGGATTCTATGGACTGAACTTATGCCCACGACCAACCATCTTCGCGTCACACTGGTGCAGACCAGCGCCGGGCCTGACCTGCAGGCCAACCTGGGCCAGTTGAAGCGCCTGATCGCCGGCGTCGGCGCCACGGACGTCATCGCCCTCCCCGAGGTGTTCGCGCTGCGCGGCAGCGACCAGGAGTACCGCGACAGCGCGCAGAGCATCCAAGGTCCGCTGGTGAACTTCATGTCGTCCATGGCACACCGCCACAACGCCTGGGTCCTGGCCGGCAGCATCATGGAGGCCGCCGGGCAGGGTGTCTACAACACCAGCGTGCTGGTCAACCGCCGCGGCGAAGTCCACGCCTCCTACCGCAAGATCCACCTCTTCGAGGCCGAAATCGAATCCGGCCAGGTCATCCGCGAGAGCGACACCTACACCGCCGGCGACTCGCCCGTCATGGCGGATCTCGACGGCTGGCAGTGCGGCATGGCCATTTGCTACGACGTCCGGTTCCCCGAGCTGTTCCGGCTCTACTCCAGCCGCGGCGCCCACCTGTTCTTCATCCCCGCGAACTTCACCCAGCGCACCGGCAAGGACCACTGGGAAATCCTCCTCCGCGCCCGGGCCATCGAAAACCAGTGCTTCGTCATCGCCCCCAACCAGTGCGGGACCAACCCCCGCACCCAGGTCGAGAGCTACGGCCACAGCATGATCATCGGCCCCTGGGGCGACATCCTCGCCCGGATCGAGGAAGGCGAAAAGGCCGTGACCGTGACGCTCGACATCCACCAGCTTGACGCAACCCGCCGCCGTGTGCCGGCCCTTTCGCACCGGAGGCTCTGATCTTGCCCGCGTCACCTCCCATGCCGGCCGGTCCCCCGGCCCGCGCCGTCCGTGGCAAATCACGTCCTGCCAGGC
>CAYWKN010000220.1:0-3254 GCA_964458765.1 uncultured Verrucomicrobiota bacterium | reverse complement strand
GGTGCCACAGCAAGTTCTTGCATACTTGTACATGTTATTTATTGGCGGCGCCTTAAGATAGACGCGACGATCCGGAATGCGCGGGCTGTCCTGAACATCCGCGAGGAATACGGGACTCTTGACGCGTTCCTGTGGCGGTATGTTGACGGTTATCCCGTCCGGAACACCTGGCAACGCACGGAGGATCTTCCCGCGAAAACCACGACATCCGACCGGATGAGCAAAGACCTCAAGAAAAGAGGCTTCAACTTCGTGGGATCCACCATCTGTTATGCTCTCATGCAAACGGCGGGCCTGGTGAATGATCATATTACGGACTGCTTCCGCTATCGTGAGATCGCCGGAAACAGGACGACGAGGAAGTAATTGATATGAGAGAAAAAAGAACATAGCATAGCGCCATGAGTCCTACGGTATTCAAATGGCGTGGGTATCGGTTCTTCTTTTTTTCACGGGAGGAAACCAGGCCTCATATCCATGTGACCTGTCCGGAGGGGGAGGCAAAATATTGGTTGGACCCGTCCGTGGAACTGGCCCGCAATCATGGCCTGTCTTCCGTTCAGGTTGCGGAGTTGAAGGCGGTGGTGGAGGAGAAACGAAATGAACTGCTCGACGCTTGGCGCACCCACTTCGCTGGCTGAAGTGACGAACATCGATCCTTTCGGGTTCTGGCTTCTTGTGGACAACAAGGAGTACTTTCTCCCGTACCAGGATTTTCCATGGTTCCGGGGGGCCACAGTCGGCCAGATCCTGAATGTGCAACTCCTCCACGGCGATCATCTCTTCTGGCCCGATCTTGACGTTGATCTCTGTCTCGATGCCCTCCAGAGCCCTGAATCTTTCCCGCTGATCTATACTTGACCAGACGAGACGCGGTGTCATCCCGTGAAAGATGACAAGGCGCAGGATTTGAAGGACTCAGTGTGAATAGCCTTCCAAAGGAGACCTGACATGGCGGTAAATGTTGTCGAACGGATTGACGATGGCGTGAAGATTCGCAATGTGCTGGCCAGCGTGTCGGACAAGACAGGTCTGGACCGGCTGGTGCCGGCCCTGGTCCGCATCAACCCGGATGTGAAGATCTATTCCACGGGCGGGACCTATTCGGCGGTCAAGGACATGCTTGGCGCGGCGGCGGCACGCAACCTTGTGCAGGTGTCCGAATATACCGGCCAGCCGGAAATGCAGGGCGGGCTGGTCAAGACGCTGGACTTCAAGATCTACCTCGGGCTGCTCAGCGAGACGTATAACCCCGCCCATGCGGACGACCTCAAGCGGACCAGCGCCGTGGCCCTGGACATGGTGGTGGTGAATCTCTATCCGTTTGCCCAGACTGTCGCCAAGGCCGATGCCACGCCCGAGAAGGCGCGTGCCAACATTGACATCGGCGGACCGTGCATGGTGCGGGCCTCGGCCAAGAACTACCTGAGGGTGGCGTCGGTGACGGATCCCGCGGACTATGACGGCATTATGGCGGAATTGGAGAAAGCCAGGGGGGTGATGTCGTTCGAGACGCGCTTCCGCCTGGCGCAGAAGGCCTTTGCCCACACGGCGGCCTACGATGCGGCCATCGCGGCTTATCTGAAGGCCCGGACGGCGGCGGATGTGAGAAAGTGCTACCGGTTCCAGTAGAATGGGCAATGGTTGATGGGGAATGGCTTGCCCTCCGACTTGTCCGCCATAGCGCAGAGCGCGACGGCGGAAGTTTTAGCGAAGGAAGGTTGAGGGGTTCACGGTTCAGCGGTTGGGGCGGGAGAAGGAAGGCAATCAGTAATCGGTGATCGGTGATCAGTTATCGGGGTGAAGAATGTTTGAACTAAGCATCAAGACGTATTTTTCGGCGGCGCACCGGCTGGTGGGCTATGCGGGGCCTTGCGCCAATCCGCACGGGCACAACTGGGAAGTCGAGGTGTTTGTGCGCGGCCCGCGGGTGAATCCGCTGGGCATGCTGATGGATTTCAAGGACATCAAGAAGGCGGTCCGGACGGCCATGGAGGAAGTGGATCACTGTGATCTCAACCAGTTGCCGGCGTTCGTGCGCGAGAACCCCACGTCCGAAAACCTGGCGCAATTCCTCCATGAGCGCCTGTCGGCGCTGTTGAACGGCGCGACGCTCCGGGTTCACAAGATCACGGTGTGTGAAACCCCCGGAACGACGGCCAGTTACTGGACGGGGGAGAATGCCTGACCGGGTGGGCGTGGCGGCACAGGAGGCGATCGGGATGGCGGGCGAACCCATGTTGTATGTGGCGGAGACGTTCCTCTCGATCCAGGGTGAGTCCACGTGGGCGGGCCTGCCGTGTTTCTTCATCCGGCTCAGCGGCTGCAACCTGCGGTGCCGCTACTGTGATACGCCCGGGGCCTACGAAGGCGGGGTGGCGCATCCCGTGGCTGACCTTGTGGCCCTGGCCCGGGAGAGTCCGGCGGCCATCACGGAAATCACAGGCGGGGAGCCGCTGCTGCAGGAGGGGTGCCGTGAGCTGGCGCTGGGAATCCTGGAAGCCACGGGGAAACCGCTTCTCGTGGAAACCAACGGGAGTGTGGACATCTCGCTGATCCCTGACGGCGCCATTGCCATCATGGATATCAAGTGCCCCGGCAGCGGGCAGTCGGCGGCGATGAACTTCGCGAACATCCCGCGCCTTCGTCCGCGTGACGAGGTCAAGTTCGTCATCGGCGACCGGGCGGACTTCGAATGGGCGGCGGATGTTGTGCGGAGGCACGAGCTGGCGCTTCGGTGCCATGCCGTGCTCTTTGGGGCGGTGCATGGCGAGCTGTCGCTGCCGACACTGGCACAGTGGATTCTTGAATCGCGCCTTCCGGTCCGACTGCACACGCAACTGCACAGGTTGCTTGGCGTGAAATAGCCCGGCGCAGCGAGTGGTTGGGCCGCCGGGCTTGACAGTGGGGTGGGGGTTTGATACTGGGGCGCGCCTATGCCGAAACCCCCGTCATTTCTTCGCCTCGCGGCGCCGGCCAAGGTGAATCTGTACCTGGAGGTCCTGGGCCGTCGTCCGGACGGCTATCACGACCTTCGCAGTCTCGTTGTTCCTGTCTCCATCTGCGATGCGGTGACCTTTCGTCCCGCGGCGGGCATTGAGGTGGTCTGCGAGGGGAGCGGGTTGCCGGACGGAAACAACGCCATGCTTCCGGCGCAAGGCGACAACCTGGCCACGCGGGCTGCCCTGTTGTTGCAGTCCCGGACGGGGTGTCCCTTGGGCGCCCGGATCGAAATCCGCAAGGAAATTCCCGTG
>CAYWKN010000219.1:1224-3307 GCA_964458765.1 uncultured Verrucomicrobiota bacterium | reverse complement strand
ATTATGTCTTGCAGGCGGGAGATTGCGGATGTATCTTCATAGTATATACATAAGGAGATATGTAATATGATCACGAAGATTCAGAAATGGGGAAATAGCTTGGCAGTCCGGATCCCTCGGGCTGTTGCGCAGGACACGCATTTGAGTTCCGGCAATTCGGTGGATGTGGCGGTACAGGATGGCCAGATTGTGATTGCTCCGGCAAGACGGCAGCGTTTCCGTCTCGATGAACTGCTTAAAGGAGTCACTGCGCAGAATCGGCATGGTGAGTGTGACTCGGGGGTTGCCGTCGGACAGGAGGCTTGGTAATGGCTGCCTATTGTCCGAAGCGTGGCGACATTGTGTGGCTTTCTTTTACTCCGCAAGCCGGTCATGAGCAGGCTGGCCATAGGCCCGCATTGGTTCTCTCCCCTGAGTCCTACAATCGCAAGGTGGGCCTTGCCTTGTTTTGCCCCATAACCAGCCACGTCAAAGGGTATCCGTTTGAGGTTCGCGTTCCGAAAGGAAGCCAGGTTTCAGGCGTTATCCTGGCTGATCAAGTCAAGAGTCTGGATTGGAAAGCTCGGCGGGCAACCTTTTGCTGTGAACTTCCGGCGGAGTCTGTTCACGATGTCCTCAACAAGCTTGGCACATTGACTGATGAATGAGATTCGGTATTGTCAACCCTGGCGGGTTGCCAAACCGTGAAGGCGAGCGTTGGGCAAGAACGGAGACGACATCACATGCTTGAACCCAAGATACGTCCATACAGACCGAGCGACTCCGAAGGCATCGCCCGTCTCATAGCAGACTACCGAGCCGAACAGCCTGGGTGGGTCGCCGATCGGGAGGCGGTTGTTGCAACGCTCGCTCGGTTCAGTTCTTCCACGCAGGACCGAATCCTTGTCGCTGAACTGAAGGGAAAGGTGACAGGATACGTGGCCTTCCACTTGGTGCCGTTCCCGTTGATCCAGGGAATTGAGGCTTACGTGTCCGACCTGCTTGTCGCCGGCACGATGCGCGGGGGTGGAACCGGCAGCCGTCTCTTGCAGGCCGTCGAGGACGAGGCCCGTGCGCATGGGTGTGTCCGTCTGATGCTCAACAACCACAAGACGGAGTTGTCCTACACCAGGGGATTCTACGGAAAACACGCATTCAGAGAGCGGGTGGACTTCGCGAACTTCATGAAGCCGCTCCGATAACGAATCGCACAATGTCGCCCAACACCCGGCGGAACCGATACGCGCAGGGCCCGGAATGAAAGCCGCCACGGCTTCCGCACCCGCTACAAGGCGATGTTGTGCCAGGGACCGGCTATGGCGGGATCGTTCGAGACCGGCGCCGAGTTGCCGGCGCCGACATCAAGATTGACATCGTTGCGCAGAGTGTTCTGGTAGATGCAGTTGCCGGGGTTGTTGGTGAGCGATATGCCGACGGTATTGTCGTAGAAATGATTCCCGACGATTCGGGATTTCCCGTCTTGGCCCAGTTGGGCCCCCGCCACCCCGGGCCCGGTTGTGTTCCCGATGTTGCAGCCCTCGATCATGCACTGAAAGGTAATCCTGACGCCATAGCCGGTGTTGTAGTTGATCGTACAGTCCCTGATGAGCGTGGCGCTGGCATCGAGGCCGCCCCCGCTGTTCATGCTGATGGTGCAACCAATGATCGTGTTTCTGTTTCCACAACTGATGCCAACCCCGGTATTGTTATAGGAAATGCAATGAACGACCGTGGTGCGTTCGCCGCAGAGAATGCCTGCGCCTTGATTCCATTCCGAGACACTGTCCACGCATAGCCCGATCCCCAGCGTGATGCCGAACTCCCCGTTGTTGCGGGAAAGACACCTGATGACCGAGCCGACGACAACGTCAATACCCCCACCCTTGTTGTCCTGGGCTATGATGTCTTGGCAAAGGCAGCGACGGAGGAAGACCGGCTCAAAATCTTCAAGGATGGACGACGCGATACCTTTACCGCCCCATCCCCGGATGTGGCCGTTCCGAATGATGATGGACTCGTGATCTCCCGAAGGTCGGATGCCGTCCAGCGAATTCGAAGTGACGCCCACCAGCGAGTAGCCGTTCAGGTCCAGCGTTACATTGTC
>CAYWKN010000219.1:0-1124 GCA_964458765.1 uncultured Verrucomicrobiota bacterium | reverse complement strand
CATTGTCTCCTCCGCCCTGTGTTTCGTTTCCAGACCTCCGAACCCTGTCCTCACGCAGCGCCAGCGGAGACCTCGCCAAAGTCCCGAACTCGCATGGAGTCGGGACCAAGGCGGGTCATTTCTTCCCTCCTCATGGCGTCACCTTCACAGTCACGCGGTAGAACGCCCGGCCCGCCGTATTGGTGTCCGGCAGGGTCTGTTCGCCGCCGCCGCCGGGCACGCTCACCTGCCCGGCCACGTTGCTCCAACTGCCGACGGTTAAAGCGTCCCGCCGAGATAGCGTGTAGTACCGCCGCGGCGAGGCCGGGGTGAAGGCCACGTCCGTCTCCGCCGGGGCGTTGGACACCGCCGTGATGTGCAAATAGTCGCCCGCCACCTTCGGGGCGGTGTCCATGACGTATTTCCGCCAGGCCGGGACTCCATCCCCGGCATCGAAGTCTTCAGTCACGTCGTGTCGGTCCAGCCACCAGTTCGGTGTGCCCTGCGGCTGGGTGTCAAACGCCAGCGAGCGCACGCCGTAACGTGGTGTTCGCCTACGGCCCGCCCCCGGCACTGCCCATGACGATCTACCCGATGTTCTCGCCCCAGGCATACCCGGAAAGCCAGCCATTGGTGCCCTCGTAGTAATGGACCGTGACCTCGTAGTTCGTCGGCGCGGCATTCACCCAGCCGACGTTCTCCCCCCACGCATACTTGTTCGTCGGGTCCGTCCCCGTATTGCCGGCCAGCGCTGTTCCCGTCAGCGCCAGCAGCACGACGCCTATCCATCGCCTCACTCGCATAGCATCACTCCCCTTCGTCTGCCGATCAACACGGCCAGCACTCGCACCCGAACACGAGGCAAGTTAAGCACCGGGACGTGATACCGGCAAGGCCATATTTCATGTCCCCACCGGTCAATCCGAGCAATTGAGCCGCCCGACGGCTTACACACACGTGCCTTCCCCCACCCGCCCGTCACCGGTAGCCGCGCTTCCGGGAGGACAACTTCGCCTATGCGCTGTCCTCGGGGATCCGCACCGCCCTCGGTTTCCTCGTGGACTGCGCAACCACCCCGAACGAGCCGATGACCTGCATCGGAGTCAGATCGCTCGTGTCCATCATAACCCCTTTCCTGCCGGCGG
>CAYWKN010000218.1:0-3316 GCA_964458765.1 uncultured Verrucomicrobiota bacterium | reverse complement strand
GCTGCATGGGATGCCATGAACAGCAACGCACCGCTGAACCAGCCCTTAAGAACAGCATGGGCGCCTATCGTTTCAAGGTGTCACCGATAACACCACCACCCTGGGGGACAAACACGACGGTCAGCTTTAATCGTTTTGTGCAGCCGGTGCTGGATAAACATTGTGGAAAATGCCATCAAGGGGATGGCGAGGCCAGGAAGAAACTGGATCTGACCTCACGGGTCCACCCCTCGATGGCCTTGCAATGTTCCGACCAGCATCTGGAACCGTATATGACCTTGGTGCGTCGAGGTGACATGGGGATCATTCCGGTCGAGGACAGGAGATACCGTTCCTACACGACGATTCCTCCGATGACGTACCTTTCTTACAAGAGCCGTCTCATCGACATCGCGATGGGTGGAAAACATCACAACGTGAAGATTGAAGGCACCGAACTTCAGCAATTGATTGCCTGGGTGGATTGTGTCGCCCCGCTGCGCGGCGAAGAAGAGGTGCGGGAGATTCCCGATCCCAAACCGGATAGGTCATATCCCATCCCCCTTCTTACCAAAACCGCACCGGTGATCGATCGGTTCAACCTCTCTCAAGACTACATCCCGAAACGCGATGCGGCATCGAAGAAAGGTTCGCAATCAGAAGAAGCTGGGCCATGACGAGTGCCAGAATCACGACGGTCGGACCCCCGCGTGTGCCGGGGATCAAACGCGAGACGCGAATGCGGATGGACCACCGCTTCAATGCGTTTGGCGTCGTGCCACCCGGCCCCCCGGACAAACTGGGAACGTTCGACAAAGAGGGTCTGTGGAGTGCCTACTGGGAATCGCTGTGGTGGAAGCCGCCGACAGCGGCGATATGAAAGAGAAGCAGATGAACGCAATCATCAGAACGATGCCAGTAGCATTGCTCGCCACACTGGGCATGGCGCTGATGGCAGCGGCGAGTCGAGCCGAGGAGCAGCACCCGCGGCTGCTGGCGACGCCGGAGCTGTTGACGGCGCTGCGGGCGGAGATTCGGAAGCCCGGCACGCACCACCAGCAAGTCTATGAAACCATGAAGACTCGCGTGGACGCATCGTATCCC
The DNA here is from genome assembly GCA_964458765.1 of uncultured Verrucomicrobiota bacterium. Classification (GTDB taxonomy): domain Bacteria; phylum Verrucomicrobiota; class Kiritimatiellia; order CAIKKV01; family CAITUY01; genus CAIVSY01. The sequence goes on along the minus strand of CAYWKN010000218.1, from coordinate 2,233 downwards.
GACAACGCGGCCCTGTCGAAGGCCTACTACGGACCGCAGTTCCAGTACGGACTGCGGTCCCTGGATCGCTTCGTCAATCCCGAGATCAAGGCGGACAATTACGCTTTCGGATACCGCGCCCGCGAGGTGGCCTGTCTGACCATGCTGGCGATGACGCCCGAAGAACAGGCGAAGTACGCGGAGTTGGCCTACAAGGCGGCGATGGAGACGGCGTTGCCCGGCGGGGCCAAGGCCAGCGGTCTGGCCGGCGCCATGGGCGCGCAGAGCATCGCCCTGGCCTACGACTGGGCCTATGGCGCCTGGACGCCGCAGCAGCGCGAGGCGGTGCGCAAACGGGCCATTGCCCATCTGGGCGCGATGCTCGGCGGTCGCGGGGAGCGGGAAATCGGCTTCAACAAGGGCGGAGTGATCAACGGCTCGATGCTCTGCCTGATGGTTGCGATCCACGAGGAGGTCAACCAGAAAGCCGCGTTCGAGGAGCGGATCGGCTTCCTGAAGCGGCATATGGAGCAGGCGTACGACGCCTGGGGCATCTCGCAGGAGGGAATGGGTTACACCGAGTATCCGCTCTCCTTCGCCATCCCCGCCACGTATGCCACGCAGCGGGCGGGCGACGAGACCCTGGCCAGGACGGCCGCGACGCGCTCGTGGTGGAAACTGTTGCCGTACGCCTCGGGTTTCGGCGACGCCGCGCACCGGGCCTTGCAGTGGGGGGTGAGCGGCGCATACAGCCCGGGTCAGGGCATGGCGAGTCTGGTTCTCAAGACCGTGCCGGCCGAACACCTGCCGTATTATCTGTGGTGGTACAACCGCTGCGAGGGCATGCATCGGCCGGTGGAAGCGGTGCTGAAGTTCGACTCCCATCGCGGGCTCCTGCCGTACGCGCTGCTGTGCTATCCGATCGGAGTCCAGGAGAAGGACCCAACCGGCGTGTTGCCGGCTTCGTACTACAGTGAACTGCGCGGGTTCGCCTTCTTCCGCAACCGCTGGAAGGACGCCAACGACATCCAGGTGACCATCAGCGCCGACGCATACAATGCGGGGATCGGCTGGGACAACTGCAACACGCTGGGGCTGAACCTGTTGGCGTTCAACACGCGCTTCTTGGGGCAGCCGGACAAGGGCGGGGGAGTCGCGGCGTACACCACGCTGCTGGTGGATGGCAAGAACACGGCCGGCAAGGCCTCGTCGTCTCTGGGCAAGCCCGACACGCATGAACCGGCGAAAGACGGCGGTTATACCATTGTGGACGGAGGCGCGGTGTACACGGGTCTGGGCTGCGAATCGGCCAAGCGCCACCTGCTGGTGAAGTTCGCCGCGGACAAGAGCCAGGCCGTGCTTTCCACGCTGGACCGCATCAAGAGCGCAGGGCAGCACACCTACACGTGGCAGGGCAACCTGGGCGACCAGAACAGCAATGACGACATCGTCGCCACGAGCGGCCAGGAGGCCGGCCGGCCGATGTTCCTGCTCAAGGGGCACAACAACGGTTTCGTGAAAGGCTGGGTGGTGCACCCGGCCGAGGCGAAGGTGAGTCTGGTGGAAACACGCGTAGTCCGCAAGAAACCGGACCCGCAACCGAAGGGACCTCCGGCGAAACAACGTCCGCAGGTTGAAACGCCCAGCCTCGACAAGCCCGGAGATGCCGACAGCGGGAGCCGCATTGCCCTTGAGCCGCCGCCGCCGGCGAAAAAGCCGGCGGCCGTGGCGCCCCAGCCGGAAGAGGTCGAGATTCTCCGCGATCCGCTACAGATCGTGGTCAAGGCCGACAACGCGGACATCTGGGTGGTGATGTTTGTGGGCCAGGGGGCGCCCCCCGAAGCCACGGTCGCCGGCAACGGGCTGGACAGCGTGCTGAGCGTGGGGGAACGGAAGGCGCGTTTCGACGGCAAAACCAACCGGATCAAGTCAGAGTAAAGAAAAGGAAAAAGCATGACACCAAGCACTGAGGCTCAACGCATGACGGGGTTCCGACGGCTCGTTGCCGTCGGGATCCCCGTCAACAGGCGCTCGCTGAGCGCCGCCGCAACAACCAAAACCAAAGAGAACCCCATGAAATCGGCCCTGTTATGTCTCTTGACCGGCAGTCTTTCACTCAGCGCCGCGATGGCTGGTGAAGCCGGCCCGTCGTCCATTGCCCCGGCCGGCGGCAACGGGCAACCGCCCTACAGTTGGCGGGGGATCAACGGCAGCGGGGTGTTCCCGGCCCAGGGCATCGTCACCGAGTTCTGGG
>CAYWKN010000217.1:0-3333 GCA_964458765.1 uncultured Verrucomicrobiota bacterium | reverse complement strand
AATCCATCCCACAACCAAATGAGTATTGTACATGTTATTTATGAGCGCCGCCTTAGTGGCCTGTTTCGTAAATACTGTGACGTATTCGGCTACGGAGGAGATTCCTCGACTCCGCTACGCTCCGCTCGGAATGACAGGTGCCTTTCTGTCATCCCGAGCTTGTCGAGGGATCTCCATTTCTCCCGGAATACGTTAGCGGATTTATGAAACGGCCTACTCAGTTCCCGGCCAGCGCCGCTTTCAGATCGGCCTCCACCGTCGTGACCGGCTTGATGCCGAACTTTTCGACCAGCACGTTCAGCACCGCCGGAGTCACAAACGCCGGGAGGCTCGGACCCAGCCGGATGTTCCGGATCCCGAGGTGGAGCAGGGTCAGCAGGATGCACACCGCCTTCTGCTCGTACCAGGAAAGGATCAGCGACAGCGGCAGGTCGTTGACCCCGCACTGGAACGCTCCCGCCAGCGCCGAGGCGACCTTGATCGCGGAATAGGCGTCGTTGCACTGCCCCATGTCGAGCAGCCGCGGCAACCCCCCGATCGTCCCGAACTCCAGCTTGTTGAACCGGTACTTGCCGCAAGCCAGCGTCAGGATGATGCAGTCCTTCGGCACCGCCTGCGCGAAGTCGGTGTAATAATTCCGCCCGCCCTTGGCGCCATCGCAGCCGCCGATCAGGAAGAAACGCTTCACCGCGCCTGCCTTGACCGCCTCGATGACCTTGTCGGCCACACCCAGAACCGTCCCGTGCCCGAACCCGACCAGGATGGTCTTCTCCGCCTCATCCGTCGCGAAGCCCGGAGCGGCCAACGCCGCCGAGATCACCGGCTGGAAATTCCCGTCGGCGATGTGCGTCACGCCCGGCCACGCCACCAACCCGCTCGTGAAGATGCGGCCCTTGTACCCGTCCTTGGGCTTCTGGATGCAGTTGGTGGTCATCAGGATCGCGCCGGGGAACGCATCGAACTCCGCCCGCTGGTCCTGCCACGCCCCGCCGTAGTTGCCCGCCAGGTGCTTGTACTTCTTCAGGCCCGGATACCCGTGCGCCGGCAGCATTTCGCCGTGGGTGTACACATTGACGCCCTTGCCTTCGGTCTGCTGGAGCAGCAATTCCAGGTCCTTGAGGTCATGGCCCGACACCAGGATGGCCTTGCCCTTGACCGGGGTGATGCGCACCGGGGTCGGAACCGGCGTCCCGTACGCGCCGGTGTTGGCCGCGTCGAGCAGTTCCATGACCTTCAGGTTGATCTCGCCCGTCTTGAGCGCGTATCCGAGCAGCTCGTCCATCGTCGGATGGGTCTTCGTCAGGAAATCCAGGGCCTCGTGCAGGAACGCATAGACACTGTCATCCTCCTTCCCGAGAATCATTGCGTGGTCCGCATACGCAGCCGTTCCCTTGAGGCCGAGCAGGATCAGGTCCTGGGTGGCCGCCACATCCGCGCCCAGCGCCGCGTGGCGCTTCTCGGGGCTCACCGCCTCGCCCTCGCGCACCAGGCCGGCCATGTCGGCCGCCGGCATCCAGCGGGCGGGGCCGGCCAGCGCCTCCGGGGTTACGCCCTTGTTCTTGCAGGCGCCCTCGTAGAGAGCCTTGGCCTTGTGCAGGACGGCGGACGCGTTCCGCAGCATCCGGCCCAGCCGCGCGGAGTCGAAATTCACGTTGGTAACCGTCGTGAACAATGCCTCCACGACGAACACATCCACGTCGCGGTTCCGCGCGCCCAGCTTGCGGGCCCGGTGGGCGTATTGGCTGATTCCCTTCGCGGCATGGATCAGCAGATCCTGCAATGCCGAAGTCTCCGGATCCTTGCCGCACACGCCGAAGGATGTGCATCCCTCGCCCCTGGCCGTCTGTTCACATTGATAACAAAACATGCTGCTCATACTTTTCTCTCCTGTTTGTTGGTTCTGGTCTGGCTTTCCTGCTCAAACACGCCACTCATTATGCACAACCCCGCCGCCCGCACCTTGACCCAGATCAAGTATTCCCCTCTTTCCCCGGCGAGGATCGCGGCCTCTCTCCGGGGTCCATGCCAAGGTCAATCGTTGACAAATGCTCGTCTGGAGGAATAGCCTGACGACATGAGCGGTTGAAAATCAGCCAACAACCGGAAACTGCCGGAAAGGAGAGTTCACCATGAGCGTAGTGAATGAATTCAAGGAGTTCGCCGTCAAGGGCAATGTTGTGGATATGGCCGTCGGCATCATCATCGGCGGCGCGTTCGGAAAGATCGTCACATCCCTCGTCAATGATGTTCTCATGCCCCCCATCGGACTGCTATTGGGTGGTGTGAACTTCACGGACCTGGTCGTGACGCTGAAACCCGCCACGGAAACCGCGGCCGCCGTGACCATCGCCTACGGCAAGTGCCTCCAGACCGTAATCGATTTCCTGATCGTCGCGTGGGCCATCTTCTTGATGGTGAAAGGTTTGAACAGCCTGCGCCGGAGCCAGGAATCCGCAACAACAAAGTAACACCGTCGGAAACAGGATATCAGGAGAATCAGAATGAAAAAACTTATCGTTCTTTGCCTGATCACAATCTCGATCGCCTCACTCGCCAGCGCCCAGGAGAAGAAGGCCGCCTCATTTCAGACAACGTTGAGTTCCGGCGTAACCCTGACGGATGGCAATAGCAAGACAATGCAGGCCAATGGCTCCCTGGCCACCGAAGGCGAAAAGGAAGGCCTCGGCTCCGTCCGCGCGGGAATCGGCGGCAATTATGGCGAAAGCACGGTGGACGACAAGAAGGACACCACGGTCGCCAACGCAAAAGTCTTTGCCAACGCCAAGAAAACCATTACCCCAAAGACCTTCGGATCCATCGATGCCTCGATCCTGAATGATGACGTGGCGGATATTGACTATCGCGCCACAATCGGCCCGGGTCTCGGCGCCTACCTGGTCAAGAACGCCAAGACCGCGCTTTCCGTCGAAGCCGGCCCCTCCTACGTCTGGGAGAAGGTGGCCGGGGTGGAAGACGACTACATCGCCCTGCGGTTCGGCCAAAGCTTCGCATACGCCATCAGCCCCACAGCCAAGATCTGGGAATCGGTGGAATACCTCCCCCGTGCCAGCGACTTCAGCGATTACCTGCTGAACGCCGAAATCGGCGCCGAGGCGGCCATGACCTCCCGCCTGAGCTTGCGCCTGGTGTTACAGGACAAGTACGACAGTACGCCCGGAGCAGGGCTGGAGGAAAACGACATTACCCTCATCGCGGGCATCAGCGTCCGCCTGTAGCACGTTCCCGCCAATACCCCGGCGGCAGACATCCATCACCCGCACACAAAAAACCGCTTGAAAGTCGTATTGCGCCTCAACTAGTATGCCCGCCATG
>CAYWKN010000216.1:0-3339 GCA_964458765.1 uncultured Verrucomicrobiota bacterium | reverse complement strand
GGTGGTTATGGGTCTCTCACCCACTAGTCGTGCGCCATGCCGGGCGCACACGCCGCAAATCAGCGGCGCGGTTTGCCGCGTACGCTGGATTTGTCTGGTTGTGCTTTCCTTGTTAGCCGCTTGCGAAACATCTCGAACTCTTCTGCCTTGCCTTCACGCTCGGACCACCGTGCGAGTTCGTGGATATTCACCCTGTTTGACAGAGCGACCAGGATCGCCTGTTCCATGCACGGCATGTCCCCCCAATGATAGTATCCGGCCAATCGATCCTTAACGCAGTCGGTTGGCGAGATGATCCTGACTGTGCCCGTTCGAGTCTTTAGGGTAACGACCTTGCTGACTTGTTCCTCGCCCACCCCGAGAGGGCCGGGCGGGAACTCAACGAAATACTCGGTGTCAGGGTGCTTGAAGTACCTGCTTTCTTCCTCAAACCCTATCTCTGCCATAGCCGCTTTGATCCGGGCGCGCTTGGCGAAGCCTGCGTTGACGAAGTCAAGGTCCATGGATACATACTTTCCGTCGCTGTAGTACGCAACACAAGCGCCGCCGGACAGAACAACATCGATTCCGCGCCCGGACAGGTGCTGCCCAACGAAACCGGCGAGTTCCATGGGGCTCATGTCTGCGATCGCAATCACAGAGGTTTACCCTTTCTCCGCGGGCGGCGACGGACCATGACAAGACGTTCTCGCTCATCCGACGGGAGGAAAGAAATGACCTTCTCCAGAAGAGTGGTGAGTTCCTGCAGGAAGGCATACCTTGGGTTGAACGAGTAGAGCCTTGTTTGCCCTGCTGTCCGACTGGCCAAGGCTCCCGCGAGTTCCAACTTGTCCAGCTGCTTCTGGATGGGGGCAAGGTCCGTCTCGTAGAAACGGGCAATCTCCCTTGCGTACCCCTCCTTTCGTGCGCAGATGAACACCAGGACCCGCTCGCAGCTGAGCGATCCAAGAATTGCTTCAATCATATTCTGACCTCCGAAAGGAGTCACACGACCTTAAGGTGAGGTCATACGACTCACTTCTGAGGTCATTATGCCAGCGTGAATTCAGGATGCAAGGCGCATTCGTTGGGGCACAATCGAGTAGCTGGAGGAGGTTGCCCTCCCCCAGTTCTCACCCCACTGAACGTGCGGCTCCGTATTCGGCGGTCCCCGTCCGGTTGCGGCCCTGTTTTCCGGGTCATCGGCAGACCGGGGCGTCCACGTGCCGCCAGGGCGCGTGTTGAGCACGGTCGCGGGAATGGGCGTAGCATCGTCATACGGGGCCAGCCCGGGCAGGTGGCAGCGTGCCGACGCACGCGATCTACACCCACGTGCTGAACAAAGGCCCCATGGGCGTGGTCAGCCCCGTGGATACGTTATGACTCCCAAAAGCGCCCGGAACTCCGCGCAACGCCCTTCTACCCCCCCTCTTATCGTACACTAACAGGAATACGGGAACGTATCGGACGGTTTCGCAAGCGGGAGTCATGCCTATGCCGTTCGAACAGGAATTCCGCCTTCTGGCGCTCACACTTCCCGGAATACCGGATGCCGGCATCGCCGCCGCCATCCGCTCGGGGGAAATCGGCGTCGTGAACGGCGAGTTCTCCCCATCGGCCGCAAACCTGCGCGCCGCCCTGGACACCCTCCGCCACGAAGCCCCCGAACGGTGCGGTGTCCGCCTGGACCCCGGCGATCCCGCCGCCGCGGAGATCCTCCGCGACCCGCCCGCCTTTGTCCGGTGGATCGTGCTGGGACCCGGCGCGCCGCCCGCGATCCGTCTCCTCATCGCCCCCCTCCGCGAACGCGGCCTCCACATCCTGCTGGAAGCGCTCGATCCCGCCGAAGCGATCCTCGCCGCGGAGGCAGGCGCCTCCGGCGTCATCGCCAAGGGCAACGAAGCCGGCGGGTGGGTCTCTCCCTCCACAGCCTTCATCCTGCTCCAGCAACTGAAACGCGCGGTCCAAATCCCCGTCTGGGCGCAGGGCGGAATCGGACCGCATACCGTCGCCGCCGCGTTCGCAGGCGGCGCCGCCGGCGTCGTGCTCGACGCCCAACTCGCCCTGCTCCGGGAGTCGCCGCTCCCGCCGGAGGCAAAGGAACGCATCGCCGTCCTGGATGGCGGCGAAACGGCCTGCTTCGAAGATCCCGGCGGCCGCTGTTTCCGCGCACTGCCGCGCCGGCCGGGATTCGCGGCGGCACAACTGCCGAATCTCCCCGCCGATCCGCCCCGCGCCGATGGCGGCGAAACACCGCCCCCGGACTGGCGTCCACGCGTCGCATGGAACGGACCGGACGCCTGCCTGTGGCCGATCGGACAGGACGCCTGCCTCGCCCGGCCCCTCGCCGAACGCTACGGAACCGTCGCCCGAACCCTCCGCGGCCTGCGCGCCGCCCACCGGAACGATCCGGCCTCCATCCTGGCGCTCCTTGCCGACCACCTCACCTCGCCCGTCCGCTTCGTGGACGAGATCGTCGCCATGCACGACGCCAACGCCCGCCTGTTCGTCGAGGTCGGCCCGCGCCCCTTCCTGGGCAACCTCACGCGCCAGATCCTCGCGGGACGCGACCATGCGGTCGTCTCCATCGAATCGCGCCGGAAACCCGGTCTGGAGGCGTTCCTGAACGCCCTCGCCCAGATGGCCGCCCACGGTGTCCCCATCCGGCTGGACCGGCTCTTCGCCGGTCGCCAGGCGCGGCGCCATTCGCTGGAAAACCTGGCCGCGGAAACCGCGGACAAGCCGCCGGCTCCCACGGTCTGGCTGGTGGATGGCGGCCGGGCCGCACCCGCCACGCTCCCGCGGACAACCCCGTCTTTCCAACCCGTGGATGCGCCCGCCAGGCCATCCGGAGACATTTCGACCATGCACACCAACGCCCTGCTCAAGACGCACGAACAAGTGATCGCGCAAGTGCTCGAAACCCACCGCCGCGTGATGAACGCCGCCCTGGGACGCCCCGACGGCGCGCCCCTTGCCGATGTGCCGGAGGCGCCGCCAACTCAACCCGAAGTCCAAACTGCCGTCACGCCCGCGACGGCCGAGTCCGTGCCCGCACCCGCACCCGTTCCAGCGGAAACGCCCGCGGCGCCCGATGGCGACCGCATCCGCCAGGAAGTGCTCCGCATTGTCGGCGAACGCACCGGCTACCCGCCGGATATGCTCGACATCCACGCCGATCTGGAAGCGGATCTCGGAATCGACTCGATCAAGCGGGTCGAAATCGCCGGACGCCTGCGCAAGGCCTTCCCGCACCTCGGCCCCCGGCCCGAGTCGTCCGCCGCGGGCAACCTCGCCGCCCTGCGGACATTGCGCGAACTGATCGAGCGCATCGCCTCCGTACCGCTGCCAGGTGGAAAC
>CAYWKN010000215.1:0-3357 GCA_964458765.1 uncultured Verrucomicrobiota bacterium | reverse complement strand
CCCCCCCCTCCACCGCCACCGCCGCCGGGACCGGACGGCTACACGAACGTTGACCCAGACCCGCTCAAGACGCAGGTCGAATATGCAGTCCCCGTCTACGGCATGAAGATTGACCGCAAGTTCTTCGAGCGGTTTGAAGACAAGGTCAAAGCCGCGCCGGAGGTCCGCGCGCGCTACGAACGCGGCGACATCAAGGGCGCGGAACAAGTCGTCGTCGCCACGCTGTTCAACAAGCCGGAGGACTTCTTCAATCTCGACAAGCTCCGCAAGGCCGTCCAAGCCGACCGCCGCATCACGCTCCGCGAGATTCTGGCCAAGGCGTTCGGCGAGATTGACCGGTTCAGGTCCAAGGACGAGTTGCTGGAAGAGGAACTCGCGAAGTTCGTTTCTATCCACAAGCCTGACGCCCCGCACATGCCCGTCATTCGCCAGTTCTTCAAAGCCTATCTGACCGACGGTGAGATCCGGGCCATCGTTGACTCGCGTGAGTTCGGCCGCCTGGCCACGAATCCGAAGGTGACACCGGCGGACATCAAGGCCCTCAACGGTTGGCGCGACGTGATACCGGATTACGTGAAGGACTACGTTTCACTGAACGCCTTTGCCGCATAGGAGCACTGATGAGCAAGACACCTAAGGCTGTCGTGAACGTGAAGGGCACTGCTGTCACGGTTCTGATTCACCATGCGCAGGATTTCATATCCCTGACCGACATGGCACGGCACAAGGATCCCGCGCGAACGGATTACCTGATATCCAACTGGCTTCGCAACCGGAACACCATCGAGTTTCTCGGCATATGGGAAAGCCTTCACAACCCGGCTTTTAATCCCATCGAATTCGATGGGATTAGAAAACAGGCTGGCCTGAACAGTTTCATCCTCACCGCCAGGCAGTGGATAGACAGCACCGGCGCCATTGGCCTCATCTCGAAACCCGGCCGCTACGGCGGCACATTCGCCCACAAAGACATCGCCTTCGAGTTTGCCTCGTGGATCTCCGTCGAGTTCAAGCTCTTCCTGATCAAGGAGTTCCAGCGCCTGAAGGAAGACGAGAATAGCCGTCTGTCTCTGGCATGGAACCTCAACCGGACGCTCTCGAAATTGAACTATCGCATCCATACCGACGCCATCCAGGCGCACCTGATCCCGCCGGAAGTCACCGCCGCTCAGGCCGCGTTGACTTACGCCAACGAGGCGGATGTTCTGAACGTCGCCCTGTTCGGGCATACCGCAGCGGAGTGGCGTAGTGCAAACCTGGACAAGAAGGGCAACGTTCGCGACCAGGCCACCGTGGCGCAGCTTCTGGTGCTGGCCAATATCGAGGGCATGAATGCCGAACTCATTCACATGGGCCTGCCCCAGGGCGAGCGGCTGCGTCGCTTGAACGCCATCGCCATCCGCCAGATGCAGGTATTGACCGCCGCGCCCGCGACCCGGCAACTCAGGGAACAGAACGATGCTCGATAGCGAGACCAAAGCCCGCATTGACTCCGCCCGCGACATTCTGGTCGGAAAGGTGCCCGACCCGAAATCCCAGGTCGAGCAGATCACCATTGCCCTGATCTACAAGTTCATGGATGACATGGACCGCCAGTCCGAAGAACTCGGAGGCAAGGCCACGTTCTTTGCCGGTGAGTTCAAGAAGTACCGCTGGGCGCAACTGCTCGACAAACGCTACAGCGGCCACGAGCGCCTGCTTCTCTATGCCGAAAGCATCGAGAAGATGAACGTCAACAAGAATATCCCCCAGTTGTTCCGCGACATCTTCAAGGGCGTTTTCCTGCCGTACCGCGACCCGGAGACCTTGAACCTGTTCCTGAAGGAAATCGACGGTTTCTCCTATGACCACAGCGAAAGGTTGGGCGATGCATATGAGTATCTGACCTCGATTATGAGCAGTCAGGGTGATGCCGGGCAATTCCGCACACCGCGGCATGTCATTGACTTCATTGTTGATGTCATTGCGCCGGGGAAGCACGAAACGATCCTGGATCCGGCTTGCGGCACGGCGGGATTCCTCATTTCCGTCTTTAAGTACATTCTGAAGCATCGCGGCGAATTCACGCCGGATGACCGCGCACGGCTCATGACAAACTTCTGTGGCTATGACATTTCACCCGACTACTGCCGTTTGTCCCGCGCGAACCTCTATCTTCACGGTTTTGCACAACCGCGCATTCATGAATACGACACCCTTACCAGTGAGGAGCGATGGGATGAGCGGTTTGATGTGATCCTGGCCAATCCGCCATTTTTCACGCCCAAGGGAGGGGTACGCCCTCACAACCGGTTTTCTGTGAAGGCAAAACGCACGGAGGTCCTGTTTGCCGACTACATCGCCGAGCACCTCAACCCCGGCGGCCGGGCCGGCGTGATCGTGCCGGAGGGCATCATCTTCCAGAGCCAGAACGCCTACAAGCAACTGCGCAAGATGCTCGTGGAAGACTACCTGTGGGCCGTGGTCAGTCTGCCCGCCGGCGTGTTCAACCCCTACAGCGGCGTCAAGACCAGCATCCTGTTCCTCGACCGCAACCTGGCCCGGCAAAGGGACGAAGTGCTGTTCGTGAAGGTGGAGAACGACGGCTTCGACCTTGGCGCACAGCGTCGCCCGATCGAGAAGAACGACCTGCCCGCAGCGCTGAAGATTCTCCTGGAGGGCCGGGTTCCACCCCGGCCGAAATCCGGCGCGGGTGTAACCGCGCCCTCCAGTGCCGTGGGCCAATCCGCTGGAGAACCGCCTTCCACGGCGCCCTTTTCGGCCGGGGTGGAACCCGGCCCTCCAACGCTTCGCGTTCCCCGCGCCCGCCTGCTCGAATCCCCCGACATCAACCTCTCCGGCGACCGCTACCGCGTTGCCGCCGCGCGCCACACGGGCAAGTGGCCGATGGTGAAGCTGGGGGAAGTGTGCAAGGTGATCGCAGGGCAATCACCAGATGGTGCAACCTATAATGATCGCCGCGAAGGAATGCCCTTCCACCAAGGCAAGACGGAGTTTGGCGACACGTTCTTGGGTGAAGCCAAGGCATGGACAACGGCACCCTCTCGTTTGGCTGAACCGGGCGACATTGTGATGTCAGTGCGCGCGCCGGTCGGTCCGGTCAACATTGTCAACGTGCGAATTTGCATCGGGCGCGGTCTTGCTGCCATTCGTCCCCAACGGTCAACCTTGTCTGAGAGATTCCTGTTCCATGTCCTGAACGGGATGCAAGCCACCATCGTCGGATCACATGGGGCTGCGTTTGCGTCAATCAACCGGTCAGAAATCGAAACTATCACCTTCCCCCTCCCGCCCCCCGACGAACAGGAGCGGATTGTGGCGGAGTTGGAGGGGTATCGGAAGGTCATCGAAGGCGCC
>CAYWKN010000214.1:0-3373 GCA_964458765.1 uncultured Verrucomicrobiota bacterium | reverse complement strand
TCCACAACTCTGGAGTAGCTATAAGGGGAGAGAAGGCGACCCACCCCCGACCCCTGCGCTTGCCATTCCGGACTGGCACGGCCGGATTCTTCCTGTTAGATTCCTCGCATTCATCCCGCGGCGCGGGCACGGTTTTCCCCGGTACGGGAGGAGGGAATCATGAAGCGAATTCTTGCGATTGTATTGGCGGCGATGTCGCTCGCGGCGGGCGGGTGCGTGACCCTGGTGGACCAGGCTTCCTTTGCGCGCCAGCAGGCGGATTGGGACAGCATGGTGGGCGACATCCAGAAGCTCAACGAGCGGATCAACGGGCTGCAACTGGAACAGCAGCAACTGGCGCGCGAGATCGAACAACTCCGGCAGGCGCCCCGCGAGGATCTCGTGACGAAGAACCGGCTGGACATGGTCGAGCGGCAACTGCAGGCGGTGAACTCGGCGCGGGAATCCGACCGCCGCGAGATCGTGGCGGATCTCAGCCGCAAGGTGTCGGCGATTGTCGGCGGCTCCGGGGGCGGTTCCTCCGGCCGCGGGGGCTCCTCCGCGGAGACCGGCTACGAGCACGTGGTCAAGAGCGGCGAATCGCTTTCGGCCATCGCGGCGGCCTACAAGAGCAGCGTGAACGCGATCAAGCGGGCGAACAACCTTTCCTCTGACACGGTGCGCGTGGGACAGAAACTTTTCATTCCCCAGCGGTGAGCGGGGGGGATGCCGGAGACGCGGGCAACATGGCCAGGACCTTGGTGGTATTGGCGGCGGGCATTGGCAGCCGGTATGGCGGGCTGAAGCAGATTGAAGCCGTGGGGCCCCACGGCGCGATCGTGATCGAGTATTCGGTGTACGACGCGATCCGCGCCGGTTTCGACCGGGTGGTGTGCGTGATCCGCCGGGACATCGAAAAGGATTTCCGCGCCATCGTGGCTTCGCGTTTCGAGAAGCGGATCCCGGTGGATTACGTGTTCCAGGACATGGCCGGCGGCCTCCCGTCCGGGTTCGCCGTGCCGCCGGAACGCAGGAAGCCCTGGGGCACGGCGCATGCCGTGCTGGCATGCCGCGGGGTGGTGCGGGATCCCTTCGCGGTGATCAATGCCGACGATTTCTACGGCCGGCGCTCGTTCGAGGCGCTGGGGCGTTTCCTGGGCGGGGTGGCGGCGGACGCGGCGGAGTATGCCATGGTGGGCTTCCCGCTGCGCAACACGCTGTCGGAACACGGGCATGTGGCGCGCGGGATTTGTGACGTGGGCGCCGACGGCCTGCTCCGGAGCGTGGTCGAGCGCACGAGGATCGAGAAGGCGCAGGGCGGCGCGCGGTATGCCGACGAGGGCGGCGCGTGGCATCCGCTGACCGGCGGCGAACTGGTTTCGATGAACATGTGGGGGCTGACGCCTTCCTTGTTCGGCCCTCTCCAGGACGGGTTCCATGCCTTCCTCGGGGCCCGCGGGGCGGACCCGAAGGCGGAATATTTCCTGCCGACCCTGGTGGACGGACTGGTGGCGCGGGGCCGGGCGAAGGTGCGGGTGTTGCACACGCCCGAGCACTGGTTCGGCGTGACGTATCCGCAGGACAAGTCCGCGGTGGTGGAAGGCATCCGCCAACGGATCGAACAAGGTGTGTATCCCGGACACCTGTGGGGATGAAGCAAACCGCGCGACGAGGTTGAAAACGGCTACGGCAGCCTTACGGTCTGGACGGCCACCAGGCAGACGTCATCCTCGAATCCGCGGCCTTCCGAGAAGGATTCGGCCTCGGCCGCGAGCGCCGGCAGGATCTCCTCGATGGGCCGGGTGATGCGGGCTGCCAGGCTCTCCAGGATGCGGTTCACCCCGAATTCCTGGCGGTTGGGGCCTTCCACCTCCGAAATGCCGTCGGTGTAGATCAGCACCGCGTCGCCTTTCTTCATGGCGTGATACTGCGTCTCGTAGGTGGCGTTCTCCATGATGCCCAGGGCGGGGCCGGGCGGCTCGGGATTGCGCCGGAGGGGATTCACCAGCCCATCCTCCGGGCGCAGCAGCAGCGGGCTCGGATGGCCGGCTTCGGTGAAGGTGAAGCGCTGCTGTTCCAGATCCACAATGAGATAGGAAGCCGACACGAACATGAACTCCTCCGCGTCCCGGAGGATGGTCATGAACTCGCGGTTCATGTGCGTCATGAACAGGCCGGGATCGTGCGCGATGGGCTGCAGTTCCTCCACCAGGCCTCGCATGATCGCCGTGATGAGGGCGGCGCGCAGGCCGTGCCCCATGACATCGCAGGTGAAGATGCCGGCGACATAGTCCGACACCGACAGGACATGGAAGAAGTCGCCCCCGAGGGTGGTGCTGGGGCGGTAGAGGTGGCTGAAGCGCAGGAAACTGTCCTCCGGCAGCGCGGAATGGGGGAAGACGGGGAACTGCCGCGGCAGCAGGGCCAACTGCACCTCGCGGGCCATGACGAGGTCGGCTTCCATCTCGGCGTTCCGCAGGCGCAATTGCTCGGCATATTGCTCCCGCTGCGCCTCGGCGTATTTCCGGGCGGTGACATCGGTGAACGAGAGCACCATGCCCGCAAGTTCCTCTTCGGCGTTGAGGTTCGGCGTCGCGGCGGTCTGCACGTGAAACAGGCTGCCGTCCAGGCGGCGGGCCTCGACCTCGCCGCCCCAGCCCTGGCCGCCGGAGACCGATTGCAGGATGGCGCCGGCAATGGCAGGGTCATTGAAGAGGTGCTGCAGGGCGATGGGGTTGTCCGGGTCCAGCCGTTCGATGCCCCACATTTTCTGGACGGCGGGGTTGATGTAGGTCAGGCGGGTTTCGAGATCGGCGATAGCGATGCCGCTGCCGGCGGTCTGGATCGCCGTGTGTTCGGTGCGCAACTGTTCCTCGGCCTGGCGGCGCAGGGTGATGTCGCGGACGAAGAAGCACAGGTAATCCTGGCCGGAGAGGTACAGGCGGTTGATGGCGGTTTCGGCGGGGAACACGCTGCCGTCCTTGCGGACAAAGTAGGCCTGCAGGAGTACGAAGCGGGTATTCGCGAGGTTTTCGCGGATCACGGGCAGCAGGGTCTCGTCGGCGCCATACAGCAGATCAAAGAGTTCCAGCCGGGTGAGTTCCCCGGACTCGTAGCCCAGGAACTGGCACAACCGGACGTTGGTGTCGATGATCCGGCCGGAATAGTCAGTGATGATAGCGCCGTCGTAGACATTCTGGAGGAGCTGCTGGAAGTCCGAGTCGCCGATCCGGTCGGTGGCCGACTTCGGGCGCGTGATGCGGATGGTGGGCCGGTGGGAGGCGGCGGTCTTTTTCCCGGCGCCGGTTTCGGTGAGCACATCGGTCGTGATGTCGATGCGCATGGTGCGCGACAACTCGCCCGGCGCCGGCGGCGGGATGGGGATGGGGGTGGG
>CAYWKN010000213.1:0-3412 GCA_964458765.1 uncultured Verrucomicrobiota bacterium | reverse complement strand
CCCAGAAAGTCTAATCATCTCCCCCCTGAAAATCTCTGCCTTGGAGGGGTAGGGGGTGGGTTGCGTGTTGAAGCGGTGTGGCGACTGAGTGAAGTGCATAGGCCTATTCCGCTATTGAACGGGTGGCGTCATGATGCCACAATTCCGACCGATTTCCGTGTCTGTAGCGATACGAATGGCGAATGGTGAATCGTGAATGGACAGGGCTCGGGAAGCTGAGGTATGCTCGCGGCAGCCATGAGAATACTGGATTGCGACTATCTTGTCTTGGGCAGCGGCATCGCCGGATTGATGTCCGCCTTGCACCTGTCACGCCGCGGCCGGGTCCTGATCCTGACCAAGAAGGACCGCGCCGAGAGCAACACAAACTACGCGCAAGGCGGAATTGCCTGCGTCATGGCGTCGGACGACAGTTTCGAGCAGCATGTGACCGACACGCTGGTGGCGGGGGCGGGACTGTGCGACGAGGGGGTGGTCCGGGAGATTGTCCGCAACGGCCCCGAGCGTATCGCGGAGCTGGAACGATTCGGCCTGCATTTTGCCGGCCGTGAGGGCAAGGAGGGGCGGACGTACGATCTCGGGCGCGAAGGCGGGCATTCCCAGCGGCGGGTCCTGCACGCCGGCGACATCACGGGACAGGCTGTGGAGAAAGTGCTGCTTGCCCAGGCGCACGACACAGGCTCCATCGGCATCCTCGATCACTGCATGGTCATCGACCTGATTACGACGGGATGGCTGTGGCATCGTACCGGCCGGCGTGGCGAGCCCGTGGCCGGAACGGACGGCAACCGGTGCGTGGGGGTGTATGCGCTGGACGAGAACAGAGGCGAGATCTTCACGGTGCGGGCCTCGGCGACGGTGCTGGCCACGGGCGGGGGCGGCAAGGTGTACCTGTATACCAGCAATCCCGACATCGCCACGGGCGATGGCGTGGCCATGGCGTGGCGCGCAGGACTCCCGGTCAAGAACATGGAATTCATACAGTTTCATCCGACGATCCTCTACCATCCGAAAGCCAAGTCGTTTCTCGTCAGTGAGGCGGTCCGGGGCGAGGGGGCGATCCTTGTGGACGCCGCCGGAAAGTCGTTCATGGAACGCTACGATTCCCGCGGAGCGTTGGCGCCTCGGGATATCGTTGCCCGGGCCATTGACCACGAGATGAAACTGAGCGGGGCTCCCTGTGTGTTCCTCGACATCCGGCGCCACACCGCGGATTTCCTGATCAACCGGTTCCCGAACATCTATGCCCGTTGCCTGTCACTGGGGATCGATATGGCACGCGACCTGATCCCCGTGGTTCCCGCCGCGCACTATTTCTGCGGCGGGGTGGAGGCCGCGGCGGACGGGCGCACGGCGATGGAGGGGTTGTATGCCTGCGGGGAGGTGGCTTGCACGGGGCTGCACGGCGCCAACCGGCTGGCCAGCAATTCGCTGCTGGAGGCCCTCGTGTGCGCGGCGAAGCTGGCCGATCACCTTGCCGAGGCGCCGCGGTTCGACATCGGCGGCATCGCCATCCCCGAGTGGGAATACGGGGCGGCCGTGCCGAGCGACGAAAGCATCGTCCTGGAGCACAACTGGAACGAGGTCCGGACCTGCATGTGGGACTATGTGGGCATTGTGCGGTCCGACAAACGGCTCGAACGGGCCGCGCGCCGGATCTACAACCTGCGGCAGGAGATCCGCCAGTATTACCTGGACTATCTTGTGACGCCGGACATTCTGGAATTGCGCAATATTGCGGACGTGGCCGAATTGATCATCCGGTCGGCGCAGTCACGCAAGGAGAGCCGAGGGTTGCACTATACGCTGGACCATCCGGAGCGGGACGATGCCCACTGGCGGCGTGACACGGTGATCCGGGACGCTCCGGGCCACGCTTGACGGGAATTCAGGAAGGAGAGGGGTTCATGAGCAAACGGGGTATCGCAAACGGGATCATGACGGGAATGCTTCTGGCGGCGGGAACCGGGTGCTGGACGCCACCCCGGGAGCCGGCGACGGTTATGCCGCCGCGGGAGACTCCGGCACGACGGGTGCGTTACGAGGAAGGGCTGACGGAACTCAACCTGCGCGGCAGGCAACTCTCGGCCCTGCCCCCGGAGGCGCTGGAGGCGCAGGCGGTACAGGACCTGTACCTGGACCAGAACGCCCGGATCGCGATCGGTCAGGAGTTTCTGCGGCTGCGGCAACTGCGTCGGTTGAGCCTGGAAGGATGCGCGCTGGAGCACGTGCCGGACGTTGTGTGCCGGATCGGGACCCTCGAAATCCTGTCGTTGGACGACAACCGTTTGTCGGCCATTCCGGATGACCTCGGGGCATTGCAGAAGCTGCGGGTGCTCAGCCTCGGGCGTAATCGGTTGACGGAACTGCCGGGGGCTATCGGTTTGCTTGCGCGGCTGGAAGTTCTGCATGCGGATGACAACCTGTTGCGGGAACTGCCTGTGAGCGTGTCCGGGCTCCTGTCCCTCAAGTCGTTGTCCCTGGACCGCAACCGCCTGTCGTCGCTGCCGGAAGCGCTCTGCGAATTGAAGGCACTGGAGTCGCTCAGCCTGGCGGGCAACCGGTTGACGCGCCTTCCGGCGGGCATCGGGAATCTGGCTTCGCTCAAGGTGCTGGCTGTCAACGGCAACCTGATACCGCGGGAGGAGATGGCGCGGGTGCGCAAGGCCCTGCCGCGCACGATGATTGTGGAATAGGGCCAGGACTTGTCGTATTCGGGGAAGAACCCACTCCCGGCTCCTTCAGGGAGGGGAGCAGGGGATGCGGAAGAGGATGGAACACGAGGAAAGAGGTGGAAGATGAGTGTTAGGAAGCTGAAGAAGGCGGTGCGGGATGTGCCCGATTTCCCGAAGGCGGGGATTTTGTTCAAGGACATAACGCCCATTCTCAAGGATCCGGCGCTGTTCAAGTCCGCCGTGGATCTCTTTGTGCGGCGGCATCGTGACAAGGGGATCACCAAGGTGGCGGCGATTGACGCGCGGGGTTTCCTGTTCGGGGCGGCCATCGCGTACAAGCTCAAGGCCGGTGTGGTCCCGATTCGGAAGAAGGGCAAGTTGCCCTATTCGTGCCATGAGGAAAGCTACGATCTGGAATATGGCTCGGCCACACTGGCGGTGCACACGGACGCGTTCACTGCCGGCGACAAGGTGCTTCTGATGGATGACCTGCTGGCCACGGGCGGAACCGCCCTGGCGTCCGCGCGGCTGATTGAGCGAGCCGGCGGGAAGGTGGAGGAAATTGACTTCCTGATCGAACTGTCGTTCCTGAACGGCCGGCAGAAACTGGCGGGGTATCCCATCTTCGCGCCGATTGTGTTCTAAGTGGCCTGTCTCATAAATACTGTGACGTATTCGGCCCCACACGAGATTCCTCGACTCCGCTTCGCTCCGCTCGGAATGACAGGTGCCTTTCT
>CAYWKN010000212.1:0-3424 GCA_964458765.1 uncultured Verrucomicrobiota bacterium | reverse complement strand
TCCACAATCTCCACCAATCCGGAGATAGCCGGAAACGGCTCAATCACTTGTTGGCGAATACACAACAGAGGAGACAGGAACATGACAGGAAAAGAAAAGAGAGCTGGCATCATCGGCGGTCTTGTGTTTGTGGGACTGGGCATAGCTGCTGTCCTCAACCCTCACCTGATGGATAATGGGGAACCATCTGGCAGGAACTTCCTCACGAAACTGATCTTCGTCTATCTCTGGAGTCGCCCTGGCGGAGTGATTGCCATCATTCTTGGTTGCGCCTCCATCTGGAATGCGATCAAGCCCTCTGCTGCCACCGGGACTGTCCCCTCGACGATCGAGCCTCAGGCGACCACACTCAAGACCATCCAGCCCATTGCAGCACCAAAACAAGAAACTGACGCCGCAGCCAACGACGACCGGAAGTATGCACCGCCGGGCTACTTCGACAATGATCGCCAACCAGGCGGTTGAAGGTACGCGGCCCCGCGGACGGGTCCGCGCCCCTCACCGCTGATGTTGGACAACGCCCGTGAACGCCAACCCTTTGATCCTCGCCCTCGACCTCGGCTCCACCTTTTTCAAGGCGGCGCTGTTCGCGCCGGACGGACGGCGCGTCGCGGAGGAATCCGTGCCGGTGCCCTACTCTCGCCGCGATGGTGTCCACGTGGAGCTGGACCCCGAGGAGATCTGGCAGTCCGCGGCGGCCCTGATCCGCAAAACCTGCCGGGCGGTCGGCGTCGGACCGGAATCGGCAGGCTGCATCTCCATCGCCAGCCAGGCGCAGACGTTCACGCTTACGGATGCAAGTGGAAAAGCCCGGATGCCGTTCCTGAGCTGGCTGGACAAGCGGGCGCAGGCGGAGTCGGCGGAGCTGACTGCGGCGCTCGGCGCGGACTTCCACCGCCACACGAGCGTCCCCTCCCCGTTGCCCGACCTGCAGATCGCCCGCCTGCTCTGGGTGCGCCGGCACCAGCCGAAGGTGTGGGGCGACGCGACTTGCGTGATGCCGCTCCCGTCCTTCATCGCGCAGCGGCTGGCGGGGGTTTGGATCACGGACCGCAACCTCGCCGCGATGAGCGGGCTGTACTCCATCCCGCGCAACGACTGGTGGACGGAGGCGCTGTCGGCGGTCGGACTTTCAACCGGGCAGCTTCCGAAGCTGGTCAACACCGGCGAGATGATTCCGGCCTGCGCCCCATCGCCGGAGCTGAAGCTGTCACCGGATGTGAAATTGGTCCTTGCAGGCAACGACCAGACGGCCGGCGCCTACGGCAACGGCGCCCACGCGGGCGCCTGGGTGGTGACCCTCGGGACGGCCCTCGTGGCGTACCGCCATGCCGGAGCGCGCCCGGGCCCCTTCGGAGCGAGATCCTTCTGGGGGCCTTATCCGGGCGGTGGCCACTACGAGCTGGCGGTGCGCAGCGAGGGATGCGCGGCGCTGGACTGGGCCCGCGCCCAGCTGATGCCGTCCTCCACGGTCGAGGAATTCCACCGCCTCGCCGCGGCAGCGGCCGCCGACCCTTTCGCACACCGCAGCGATCCGAACGCGCGCCCGCGCTTCTACCCCGCCGCCATGGGAAGCCCATTGGCTTGGGCGGCGAAAGGCGAGCCCGGCGCCACCGCGCTGGCCGTGCTGGAGGGGATTGGCTACAGCCTGCGACAGCTGATCTTCGAGGATCTCCGCGCCGATGTGCCGCCGGCGCGGCTGCGCGCCATCGGCGGCGGCAGCCGCAACCCCGCCTGGCTGCAGATCCTCGCCGATATCCTGGCCTGCCCGGTTGCCCGCGGCTGCGCCGACGGGCTCGACGGCGCCTGGGCGATGGCCTCCCGTCGGCAGAAGGACGAAGCCGGAAGCGAATCCCCCTTGATGCCGGATCCGGTCCGCGTAGAATTTCACCGGCGCATGTACCGCCGCTGGACCGACGGCGCCCCGCCGCCTAAAACCTGATCCCCCGTGCCAATGCTCCCTGCCCATTTGAAGAGACGGATGAGCCTGCTGGATGTCCATTCCCATGCGGGGGTGGATCTTTCGCTTTACCTCACGCATGGCTACCCCTTCAGCCGGAGCCTCGGCGAAGCCATCGCGGAAAACCGCGCCCACGGAGTCAGCCACGCGGTGGTTTTCCCGATGCCGACGACGCTGGCGTACGGGCTCCGCAACCTGGCCCAGGGGCGGCCGGGCCGCTCGCGGGGGCCTTTCCGCATCCCGTTCGAATTCGAAAACGCCCAGCTCCTGCGCCAGGTCCATGAGACCTTTCCGGAGGGGCGCTCCATGTTCATCCCCTTCGTTTTCGTGGATCCGGTGCGCGAAGTCCGCGCGCAGGTGAAAGGCCTGGAGAAGCTGCTCGGCCGCCATGCCTTCCACGGCATCAAGGTGATGCCGCGCAGCGCGCAGGCCCGCCTGGCGGAGCTCGGCCGCACCGGGCGTCCGCTGCTGGAGTTCGCGCAGGCCCACGACCTGCCGATCCTGGCCCACTGCTCCGTCTCGCACCTCGACCCTTGGTCGAAGCTCCGGGATCTTTTCGACCTCGCCCGCTCCCATCCGAAGCTCCGCTTCTGCGCCGCCCACTTCTGCGGTTTTCACCGCCGGATGTTCGAGGAGGCGGATCGCCTGGGAAACGTGTGGGTGGACGCCGCGGCCTTCACCATCGGCTGCGAGCTGGTCCGTCAGAAATCGGCGGTCTATGAGAGCGGCCCGTCGCGCATCCGCGGGGATTACCGCCGCCCGCCCGAGCTGTTCGCAGAGATCGCGGGGCGTTATCCAGACACGTTCATGTGGGCCAGCGACAGCCCGTTTCACACCTGGATCAGCGCCACCCGTCTCCCGTCGGGACGGCTGCTTCACCTCGAACTTCGCAGCTCCATGGCCGAGGAGACCGCGCTCCTCGCGCCGCTTCGCGGCGCCCTCCGCCGCAAGGTGGCCTTCGGCAACGCCCTGCGATTCTTGGAAGGATAGAGCATATTAAATAAAACTGTAGCCGCACGCGGCAAACCAATGCACGGCGTCTTGAGGGGTGATGCTACGCAAAGCACGGCCGATGGCAGCGATTAAGTCGGGATGGGTACGCGCCTCCACCGCCCTGAGGAAGGCTTTCACCTTGCTCCACATCATCTCGATGGGGTTGAGGTCGGGTGAATAGGCTGGTAGAAAGCGGGTGCATGCGCCGGTGGCTGCGATCAGGGAGAGGGTTTGCTCGTTTTTGTGAGGGCTGAGGTTGTCCATGATCACGATGTCACCGGCCCGCAAAGTAGGGCAGAGGATTTCCCGAACGTAGGACTGAAAGACCTCCGTGTCGGTCGCTCCCTCAATGGTCATACAGGCACTCGACCCATCAAAACGAATGGGGAAATTTAGGGGACAGACCCCAAGAAATTCTCCGGGAAACGCTCCAATCCCGCGTCTGGGATTGATCCCATTCTGAGCAAGCCG
>CAYWKN010000211.1:0-3434 GCA_964458765.1 uncultured Verrucomicrobiota bacterium | reverse complement strand
AGAGACAGATGCGCAGGTCAAGGTCCAGGTTCAGCACGCTCTTGAGGTATTGAGCGGTTTCGCCGGTTGTCAGGCCGTACTGCATGGGGGCGGGGATCAGGGCGACAAAGGACTCCAGGGCGGGATCGAGCATCGGCCCATCGGCCTGGCAGGGGAGCGGGACGGGGCGATCGGCCACGATCACGGGTTTGCCGGCGGCCGCGGCCGATTCCAGGACGAGGCGGAGGGTGGACACATAGGTATAGGGCCGCGCGCCGAGGTCCTGGAGTTCCACGACCAGGAGGTCCACGGACGCCAGCATGGCCCTGGAGGGGGCGCGGGCTTCCCCGTAGAGCGAATACACCGGGACATTCCATTCGCGGTGTTGTTCATCCCGGGTGGGTTCGCCGGCGGCGGCCGCGCCGCCGAACCCGTGTTCGGGCCCGAACAGGGCCGCGAGCGTGACGTCTGGAAGGTCCCGGAGCCGATCGGCGGAAAGGCCCGCGCGGCTGACGGCGGCGAGGTGGCTGACGAACCCGACGCGGGTGTTCCGCAGCCAATCGCGGTGTTCGGCGATCAGGACGTCCATGCCGGTCAGCAGTCCGTTATCCGCGGCGGTCGGGGTCATGAGGGTTTGGGTTCCAACAGGCGGCGGGTGACGCTGACAAGCTGTTCCGGCTCGAAGGGTTTCTGCATGAACCGCCAGGGGCCGCTGGGGAGGTAGCCGCGGACGTAATCGCGGGAGAAGCCGCTCAGCATCAGGACGCCGGCGGCGGGATTCAGGCGGGTGATTTCCTCCAGGACCTTCCTGCCGTCGGTGCCGGGCATGATGACGTCCAGGATGGTCAGTCCGATCTTGTCGGCATGGCGCGAATACAGCGCTATGGCCTCGTTGCCGTCGGCGGCGGTCAGGACCCGGAAGCCGGCCTGCTTCAGAATGGCGTGGATTTCCCGGCGGGTGCCTTCGTCGTCATCCACCACAAGGATGGTGGAGGCGGCGGCGGGCGTGGTGGAGGCGGCGGCTTCCGCGACGGAGACTTCCGGTAGATAGAGGTTGAACTGGGTGCCGCGTTCCTGTTCGCTGGAGACCTTGATCCAGCCGCCGTAGCGCTGGATGGCGTTGTAGACGATCGACAATCCGAGGCCGGCGTGGCTGGTGTCGGGTTTGGTGGTAAAGAAAGGCTCGAAGAGACGTTCGAGGGTTTCCCTGGACATGCCCTTGCCCGAGTCGCGGATGCGCAGGATGGCATAGGGGCCCGGTTTGGCGCGGGGGTTGAGTTTGCGGTCCTGCCGGGTGAACCGGAAGCGGCGGGTGTCGAGGGTAATGGTTCCGCCCTCCGGCATGGCCTCGGCGGAGTTGAGGAGGATATCCACCAGAATGTCGATGAACTGGTCGCGATCGACAATGACCCTGGGGCTTTTTTCGGCGACACGGTCTTTCAGTTCGATGCCCTGTTTCTCCAGGGCGCCGCGCAGGAGGTTGGCGGCGCCGCGGACGGCGTCGCTGAGGAGGACGGGACGGATATCGAGGTTGCGGACGGCTTCGCTGGCGCGGGCGACATTGAGGATCCGCTTGGACAGGGTTCCGGCATGTTCGATTGTGGAAAGGATGCGGTTGACGTCCTCGGCGGCGCGGCTGTCGGGCAGGAGGTATTCCTGCATGGATGTGGCGTAGCCGGCAACGAGGCTGATGACGTTGTTGAAATCGTGGGCGATATTGCTGGAGAGTTTGCCGAGGGCCTCCATCTTCTGGCGGTTGATGGTCTTTTTCTCCGCCTGGCGGCGCACGGTGAGGTCGTGGAAGACGGCCACGATTCCCAGGAGGGTGCCCTGGGCGTCGTTGATGGGCGAGACGGTGCTCGTGATGGGGCGTTCCTGGCCGCTCCGGGAGACCAGGAGCATGTCCTCGTTTTCCTCCGGGATGGCGATGTCGCCGCGCAGGGCGCGCGCCTCGGGCGCCTCGACGCGCTGGCGGCTTTGCTCGTCCACGGTATGGAAGACCTCGGCCAGTTCGCGCCCGACGGCCTCCTCGCGCTTCCAGCCGGTCAGGTGTTCGCCCACGGGGTTCATGAAGGTGACGATGCCGTGGACGTCGGCGGCGATGACGGCATCGCCGATGCAGTTCAGGACGGATTCGAACCACAGGCGCTGTTCGTTGAACTTGCGTTCCATGGAGGCGCGGAAGAGGGCTGTTTCGAGCGCCGCCTCGAGTTCGCGTTCGGCGAACGGTTTGACGAGGTAGCCGAAGGGGGCGATGGTCTTGGCGCGGTTCAGGGTGGTCTGATCGGCGTGGGCGGTGAGGAAGATGATGGGAATGTTCTGTGCCTCGTGGATGCGGCGGGCTGTTTCGATGCCGTCCATGCCGCCGGCCAGGCGGATGTCCATCAGGATCAGGTCCGGGTGGGAGGAGGCGGTCTTGGCCAGGGCCTCTTCCCCGGTGGCGGCGGTGCCGACGACGTGGTAGTGCAGGGACTTGAGCGATTGGGAAATGTCGTGGGCCACGATGGCCTCATCCTCGACGACAAGGATGCGGGACTTGCGCAGGGCGGGCTCCTCTGGTTTGCGCTGTTTCATTTCCGTGGCTCTCCTGGAGCACTATCGCACAGGGGTTGCGGGAATACAAGTCACAGGGTCAGTATTACGGGCGCATTGCACTTCTGCGGGCATAGGAGCGGAAGGACGAACGCAGTCAGGAGTCGATGTGGTTCTCGGCAAAGGTGACGAGGTAGTCAGGGTCGGTGTAGTTTGCGGCAAAGTTCCCGAGGGGAACCGGCAGGACCTCCAATCGTGAACCTTGCCGAGAACTACCTCGGATACAACTGTTCCGTCGTCTTTGCCGAGAACTACCTCGAAGCAGTGCCTGGGTCCGAGCCCGTGGCCCCGGCCTCCCTGCCTCCCGCCTCATAGCGACAGGCCACGATACAAGAGCAATCCCCGCAGAAGTGCAATCCGCCCCACTATTACTCCGGCCACTAAACGTAGCGGAAATCAGAGCGGACAGGATTACAGGATCGAATGTTTTGGAGATCAACGGGATGCGGCGGAAACACCTTCCGCCAATTTGGCGAAAGGTGTTTCCGCCGCAAATCCTTTCTGGATATCCTGTCATCCTGTCCACTCTTTCTTAACCACCGGAGTAGTTGCGTCACAGGAGGCTTGCGGTGGATGGGGTGAGGTGATAAGTATCGGCGCGCAATCTTGCTGGAGGAGAGAAGCGGTGGCCAGGCGCAGTCGAAATTTCAGGGAATTCGCGGAGGCAATCCGGGCGGAGGGGGAATACCGGAGCGCCGGTCGCATGGCCTGGTTCCGGTTCGGGCCGCTGGGCTGGTTGCGGTCGTTCTGCTTCCATGTGCGCGTGCTGCTGGTGTACGTGGTGGCCCGGCGCTCCATCCGGCGGGGAACGTTCGGCCTGGAAGCGTACGGGGGGCGTTCGTTCGCCTCGCTGCGGGCGGTGG
>CAYWKN010000210.1:0-3440 GCA_964458765.1 uncultured Verrucomicrobiota bacterium | reverse complement strand
GAATAAGGCGCCGCGTCCTCGCGAACCGTTCCGCCTTCTTGCGAGGGATCGAAAATAGTCTGCAATGTCGCGCGCGGCGTTTCCACTTCCACCCGATACCCGCGCCGGCGCCCCTCGTCCCGCAAGGACATCATTTGCGCATCGTCAAACCGTGTCCCGTTCACATAGATTGCTTTGCCGATATGATCTATAACAATCCTGTGCCAACCGCGCTCATGCAGTCCGTCAATGGTTGTGCCTTGTTGTTGTGCAATTTCCCGATGCTCCTGGTCTTCCTTCAGGTACATCAATGATGCATCCGGTTTCATCCAGGCCGTTCTCCACGGCGCCACCCCATACTCCCCCTTGCCCTCCAGCAACATCCCCGGCGCCGGCCCGCTGGGCGCGAACATATCCGTCTCGGTCGGCTGGACCACCGGCCGGTTCTCCCACTTTCTTACGCCCTTTGCGATTTCCTTCTGCGCCTGGGCCCACCGCCGCCCGGCTTCCGCCTCGTCAATTCGCCCGGCGTCCACGGCATCCAGGAGCGCCCGCGCCTTGCTCTGGAGCGCCCGGCTGGCCAGCACATCCACCCGGTCCGTCGCCTGGGCCTGCCCGCGGCTCTCCGCCGTCAACCGCAATGCCCGCCGCAACGTGCTCTCCCCCCGGGCCCCCGCCGCCAGATCCCCGCCATACGTCGGCGGCGCCTCCCGCACCAATCCGCTCCCCAGCAAGCCATCCAACTCACCCAGCGCCGCATTGCCATCATCCCGGTACGCCTGGGGGTTATCCAGCTTGCCCTTGGGCTTGCCCTCCGGTTTGGGTCCGGTGTCGGCCGCGGCCCCCGTGGCCGGTGTCGCCTTTGCCTCCGCCTCCGCCGCCTCCGGCGCCACCCCCGTAACCCTGGCCACAAGGTCCGGATGCATGGGCCAGTTCTCCCACCTGGCCAGCTCCACCTTGAGTTCCGCCACTCGCTTCTGGATCCCTTCAGGATCCTTCACGTCCACGCCCAGTTTCTTAGCCGTTTCCGGCCGGCGCGCGGCGCTCTGTACCGCCGTAACCTGCTCCTGCAGTTCCTTCTGGATCGCCGTGGCCCTGTCAGCCTGGGCCTCCATCTCCAGCATGGCGGAATCGTCAGCGCCAAACAGGTCAAGTTGCTTGGCGGAAGGCTTGGCACCCATGCGCGCCTGGATCGCCTTCAGGTAGTTGGCGATAACGGCCGGCTTCCTGCCCTTCGCCGCCTGGGCAATTCCGGCCCTCTGCAGCGCTTCATCCCTGGGCGCCGCCTGGGCTATTGCCGCGGCTTGTTCTGCGCTGATTCGCTCATTGATAAAGGCTTCATAGGTCGCATCACTGGCAAGGAGACCAATGGAAACCCCCGGCCTGCGGCCAATTCCTGCTTCTTGAGCTCGAGCAACCGCCTCAGCCTCTCCGAGTGTTGCTGCGACGTTTCTGGTGAATTTTGCGTGGTCATAAACCGTCCCCTTTCCGTCTGTAATGTTCTTCTCCGCGGCCAGGATCATAGCATCCTGCGCCTTGTATCCATCTTCCTCCCGAACAATCTGCGCGTTGAACCCGCGGATCCCGCCGGCCTTCCTGGCGTAATTCACCCGCCCATGACCATCCGCCACAATGTACTTTTCGGCGCCGGTCAATCCATACGCTTTCGGATCCTTCGGTTCCCATAATAGCAAATTCCCGGCTTTTACGTCATCCCATTTGCCGGCAATCGTTTCCTTGTGGCTGGCCGATTCCCCCGTCTCCTGGTTCAGCATCTCCTTGAACTGCATCAGTCCCGGCCGGAGCGCCACCGCGCCATCCTCGACCTGCCTCACCGGCACATCCACAATACCCAGCTCCCCCGGCGCCACCGCTTTTGGCTTCTTCTCCACCACCGGCTCCACCACCGGCGGCTTGCCTTCTACCACTGGTGCAACTTCCCCGGTCAACATCCCCCTGGGTCCGGTTCCGGCCGCGGCCCCCGCGGCCGCTCCCGCCCTCGGCGCGATCTCCCCGCCGCCAGGCAATCCCGGCTTCGCCCCCCCCAGCAGTCCCGCCGGCTGGATCCCCACACGGCTGTACTCCGGGAACAGGTTTTCAAGCCAGGGGAAGTTCCGCACCCAGTCCCGCCGCACATTGGCGTCCACCGTCATCCCGATCTCGCCCTTCACCGTGCGCCGCAACGCCGCCGCCGGGCCTGTCTCCACAACCACGCTGCCATCAGCCAGGCGCCCGATCCGGCTCCGGCTCATCCAGTATTCCACCACGTCCCGCGCAATGGATTTCTCCCCCTCCGTGGCCGTCCCCTGCTGGACCTTCTCCATGATCCCCGGGAATCGTTCCTTGAATTGTTGCGGTGTCCACCGGTAGCGCGCATAGAATACCGCCGGCAATCCCTCTCCGAACGCCTTCATCCCCATGGCAAACGGCACAAACCCCTTCACGCTTTCCGCCGTCTGCTCCAGCTTTCTCTGCGCCAGGTCGCCCACCGTATCATCCAGCCCCATCGGTGGCGGTTTCACAGCCTCCATGCCTAGCGCCGCTCCGGCGCCATGGGCCCCAGCCTGCACAATCCTGTCGATCGCCCGGCCGCGCGCCGCGCCGCCAGCCGCCACAAACGCCCTGTCAAGCGCCCGTCCCCCGGCGCCCGCCGCTTCCCCGGTCGGCAATCCCTTGGAAAACGCCGCCGCCATACCCGCAAAGTCGGCCAGCCCCTCCACCACGCTTTTCGCCTCATCCGTCAACGGGTTCGCCGTCCCCAGCAATTCCCCTATGCGTTTCGCATATTCGCCAATCCGTTCATCGTCCATGTATGGCGCGTTGTCGCGCAAATCGCGCATCAGGGACCGGGCCTTGATTGCATCCTCAAAAGCCCAAATCGGCTGGAAGGTCGTCTCGTAGAACTTCGCCGCCGCCCGGCTCAACAGGTCCCGACTGCGTTCTCTTGCCATCCCGGCATTCGATTCCGCCACCTTCTCCTGTTCAGCCTGTACCTGGCGCATGCCCTTCTGGAATTGAGTTTCCGGCCTGGGCATTCCGATCTCGCTGCCGTACTGGTCGGTTCCCCGAGCGGTCTTGTCCACATGGATATTGGAAATCGCCGGGCCGTCCACCTGCCGGCTTTCCGCTTCGCGCGCCATCTCCGGCACTACATTCGTCTTCTGCGGCGCCGTAACCTCCGGCGCCCTCAGTCCGGTGTCGGCCGGCTTGCCGCCGCCCACATCCATCGCCGGCACCGCCTGGCGCTTCCAGTCCTCGGCTGGATCCGGCTCACTTGCGCGGCCATCATCCAGCGCATCAAACGGGTTCTCCGCCCCGGCGCCCTGGTCGTTATCCAAGGCGTCGAATGGGTTCACCGCCCCGGCGCCCTGGTCGTTATCCAAGGCGTCGAATGGGTTGCGGGTTGCCTCCGCCGTGTCCTGTGTGTCCAGCTCGTCGAACGGGTTAGGCATGGGCCCCCT
>CAYWKN010000209.1:1906-3457 GCA_964458765.1 uncultured Verrucomicrobiota bacterium | reverse complement strand
GTTGTGCCTGCCCGGGGGAGTGATGGTGATCAAGAACAGCCGTTGCTCGCGGCGTTTCTGCAAAGGCGCGTGGCAATGCAAAGGGATGCAGGGCTATACATCGAGCGGAACCGGCTCATCTGGATTGGCCGCCCGCTTGAACTGTCCTGCGGAAATCGTGGTGCACCGACTCGAGAAAGGAATCTGAAAATGGGCACGTATTCCGTCAAGGGGTCTGGAGCATTCGATGCGCGGCTGGATCGCGATTTCGCGCACGTCGTCCACGCGCTGACGCAATCGGAAGATGCCGCCCTGTGCCGCGCGCTGGTCCTGATCGGTGGCTATGGACGCGGGGAGGGCACCCCGCTGATTGTTGACGGCGGCCAGGAGCCATTCAACGATTACGACTTCGTGGTCGTCTCCGTTGCGATGAGCCGGCGCCACCGGAATGCCGTCCAGGGCCGCCTGCGGCGGCTGGAGCAGCAGCTTTCCCGCGACCTCGGCCTGCCGGTGGATTTGCAACTCTATCCAGCGAACGGGTTGCCACGCGCCGAGTTCTCGTTGCTCAACTACGAGATGAAGTATGGACACAAGATCGTGTGGGGCGATCCGGCCGTGCTTGAAGCCATGCCGAACTATCCGCACGACCGGATTCCCCTCTCGGAAGGGACCCGGCTGCTGCTCAATCGCGGGAAACTGCTGTTGGATGTGCGGCGCGCCCTGCGATCCGGCCGGCCGCTGAACGATAACGAGAGGCTGCGTTTCACGAAGTTCCTGCTCAAGGCGCAGCTCGCTTTCGGCGACTGTGCGCTCCTGATGTCGCGTGCCTATGACCTGAGCTATACCGTCAAGAAAGAGCGGATCGCGGGCCCACTTGCGCCCGATGTGCCCGACACCGCGTTTTTGATCGAGCGCTACCGGAACGCGATCGAACTCAAGGAATGGGGCGACTTCGCGTTCCTGTCCGATTATCCGCTGGCCGATGAATTCGAGATCGTCCGGAAATACTACCTCCACTTCTTCCGGTGGCATGAAACCTCCCGGCTGCAGACCGAGACATCCGGTCCGGCCGCCTATGCCCACGCGCTGCTCCGCGGCCCGCGCGAATGCCCCCCCTGGAAGGCCGCCCTGTTGAACGCGGGGACGTTCGGCGGGAAGGCTTTAGCGCCCGGCGCCGGCTTCCTGTGGGCGCATCCGCGGACGCGGCTCTATCTTTCGCTGCCGCTTCTGCTGGCGGACGACCCCATCGACACCGCCGCGCTCGCCGGCCTTTTCCAGTTGGCCATCACTGACCGTGAGGCCGGGGAAGAACGGTTCTACCAGTTGCAGAAGAGGTTCTCATGATCTCAGTATTTGGCGCGACCGATCACGGAAGGCCGGCACGGATGGTTATCCGGCATACGATGTCCACCGGACTGGCGACACAGTCCCGCGTCGAGATTTGACACGTCGAGATTTGGAGTGGAAATGTGCCCGTGGATATGCGACAAGGGCAGGCGATGTTTGCGCGATACATGCGCTGGGTCTCCGTTGGCGACTCCTTCTGACGGGAACGCATAACGGACGGGCACG
>CAYWKN010000209.1:0-1806 GCA_964458765.1 uncultured Verrucomicrobiota bacterium | reverse complement strand
ACGCATAACGGACGGGCACGGAGTGTGCCCGAATTTCGGCGCCATAGGCCTTCCCGCAAGGGGGCTCCCGGCCACAGGCGCCTCCCGCGCTGCATCCATGCTCGTGCAACAAGGCCACGATGCGGTCGAGGTGGACGAGCTCAACGCCCACCATGACGCGAGGCCCAACGCTTATGCGAGGAGAGAGGGGGGGGCGGACTGAGCAAGACCGAATGTCGTTCATTCTGGAACCTGAGCGCGAATGTTCTGAATTTCGGGTTCAGCGTTCTTGTAGGGCTGTGGTTTACCCCGTACCTGATCCGCCATCTTGGCGTGGAGGCGTACGGACTTGTGCCTCTGGCCACGGCTGTCACTTCGTATCTCTCCCTGTTCACGGTGGCGCTCAACTCGGCCGTGGGGCGCTACCTGACAATCGCGCTGGAACGGGGTGACGGCGACGCGGCGGGGCGCATTTTCAATACGTCCTTCTGGGGCAGCCTCGCGGTCGTCCTGGTTCTTCTCGGCCCGTCGGTGTGGCTGGCGTATGCCATGCCGCGGTTCGTTCGCGTGCCGTTGGGCGGCGAACCCCAACTGGTGCGGCTCATGATGGCTTCGCTTGCGGCCTTCCATCTGACGACGCTGAGCAGCGCCTTTGGCGTCTCGACGTTCTGTCGGAACCGGTTCGATCTGGCCAACATCGTCGCGGCCCTCGGCAATGTGGTGCGCGTCGGGGTCGTGGTGGCGCTCTTTGCACTGTATGGTCCCCGGTTGGGACATGTTGGCATCGGGATGGCAAGCAGCGCCGCGATCATAGCGGCAGGGTCCGTTTTTCTGTGGCGCAGGCTGACGCCCATGTTCTTCGTGCGGCTGGCGGATTTCCGGTTGTCCGTGCTGCGCGAGTTGACAGGCACGGGCGGTTATAGCTTGACATGATGAACTTACATGATGTATTGTGGCGCGCATGAAAACGATGGCAACCATGGTTACGGAACGGGGGCAGGTATCCATCCCGAGTCAGGTCAGACGTCAACTGCATCTGCATGGCGGGCAAAGGGTCACGTGGGAAGTGATTTCCGAGCATGAATGCAAGATGGTTGTCGTTCTTGAGCCCCATGTTCCCGGCGCGGAAGCGATGCTGGGGTATGCGGCCAAGTTCAGGAAGCCAAGGACGACACGCGAGTGGATGGCGGAGCTTCGGGCAGGGGACGAGGCGTGACTTGGATCGTGGACACGTGTGTGGTGCTTGATGTTCTCGATGGAGACCCTGAATTCGGACTGGTGTCAGCCCGTTGCCTGGACTCTTTGGCAGGGGAAGGTCTGGCGCTGTGCCCGGTCAGCTACGTGGAACTCGCGCCTGCCTTTCTGGGAAATGCTGGACGGCAGAACGAGTTTCTATCGGGTGTTGGCATTGATTACGCCCTTTCATGGGACTGGAAGGACACCCAGCAAGCGCACAAGGCTTGGCATCGGTACGTCGTCAAGCGGCGAGAGAACAGGATCTCGCGGCGTCCCGTTGCGGACATTCTGATCGGCGCATTTGCGGCGGACCGCAGGGGGTTGGTAACACGGAACCCCGCGGATTTCAAAGCGGTATTTCCTGACTTGGCTATTGTAACGCCCGCAGGCTGACCATGCTCGAAGGCCAGAAATTATCTCGCAAAGGCGCAGTACCGACGGGGCTCTGAACCGTCGGAATCTCCGTCATCCCGCCGAGCCGCAGCCTTAAGTAAGCGTCATTCAGGGTGTCGTCATTCAGGGTGTCATTCAGGGTTGACAAGGAGGGTATAGCCATTAAAATTCTCGTAACAGGAATCGCCGGATTTATCG
>CAYWKN010000208.1:0-3458 GCA_964458765.1 uncultured Verrucomicrobiota bacterium | reverse complement strand
GGCCGGCATCGAGGAGGGCCGGCAGGGCAAGGAAAGCATCATCATCACCGAGATCCCCTACGCGGTGAACAAGGCCAACCTGCTGACGGACATCGCCGGACTGGTGCAGGAGAAGAAGATCGAGGGCATCGCCGACTTGCGCGACGAATCCAACAAGGACGGCATACGGATCGTGGTGGAACTCAAGCGCGGGGCCGTGGCCAAGGTCATCCTGAACAATCTCTACAAGCACACCCAGCTCCAGACGACCTTCGGGGCGATCCTGCTGGCGATTGACGATGGGCGCCCGAAGGTGATGAACCTGAGGGGGATGCTGCAGGCGTTTCTCGACCACCGGCACGACGTTGTGCGGCGGCGGACGCAGTTCGAGCTCGACAAGGCCGAGGCGCGCGCCCACATCCTGGAAGGGCTCAAGATCGCCCTGGACCATCTCGACGCCGTGGTGAAGATCATCCGCGAATCGAAGGACCGCGACCATGCGCGTGTGCAGCTGATGTCCAAGTTCGGCCTCAGCGAGGTCCAGTCCAACGCCATCCTCGACATGCGCCTCTACCAGCTTACCGGCCTCGAGCGCGACAAGCTGGAGGCGGAATACCTGGAACTGATCAAGCTGATCTCGTATCTGCGCGACCTGCTCTCCAGCCGCGCGAAACTGTTCGGGGTCATCCGGGAAGACCTGCTGGAGGTCAAGAAGAGCTACACGGACACGCGCCGGACGGGCATCGTGCCCGACGAGGGCGAGGTGAACATCGAGGATCTGATCGCCGACCGCGGCTATGTGATCACGGTCAGCCACACGGGCTACATCAAGCGCACGGCGGTCAGCACCTACAAGGCGCAGCGGCGCGGGGGCAAGGGTGTGGCGGGGATGGAGACCAAGGAGGAGGACTACGTCGAGCGCCTCTTCGTGGCCAACACCCACGACTATATCCTGTTCTTCACCCCGCAGGGCCGCGTGTACTGGGAGAAGGTGTACGAAATCCCCGAGGCGTCGCGGCAGTCCAAGGGCAAGGCCCTGGTCAACCTGCTGAACGTGCAGAGCGGGGATTCGATCGCCGCGATGATCAAGGTGCGGGAATTCGCCGAAACCCAGTTCGTGGTGTTCGCCACCCAGAAGGGCGTGATCAAGAAGACCAATCTCGGCGCCTTCGGCAATCCGCGCGCGGCGGGGATCATCGCCATCGCGATTGACGAGGGGGACCGGCTGATCGGGGTCAAGCAGACCGATGGGCACAACGAGATCGTGCTGACGACGCGCAACGGGATGAGTATCCGGTTCAACGAATCCGAATTGCGCGGCCAGGGGCGCGACACGCGCGGTGTGTGCGGGATCACGCTGGAGGACGATGACCGCGTGGAGAGCCTGGAGATCGTGGATCCCCGCGCGACATTCCTTGTCTGTACCGAGAACGGCTACGGGAAGCGGACGAGCTTTGACGAATACCGTGTGCAGAAGCGGGGCGGCAAGGGTCTGATGACCATCCGGACATCCGAGCGGAACGGGCCGATTGTGGGCGCCCATGCCGTGCAGGAGAACGACGCGCTGATGCTGATCACGGCCCAGGGGCAGATGATCCGGATGCCCGTGGCCGATGTGCGGGTCATCAGCCGTGTGACGCAGGGCGTCCGGCTGATCAACCTGGAGGCGGGCGACAAGCTGGTGGCGGCCACCACGGTGGAGCCGGATGACGATGCGGCCGTGGAGGGCGCGGAGACACCGGCGAACGACAGTCCCGTTCCCCCGTCCGCGGGAAGTTGAAGGATGCTGGAAGTCAATTTGGGTTGATACCCGGTGCTCAAGGAATGTAGCTTCCTGCCAATGAGCCCGATACTCACGCCGGAACAGAGCGCCAGAGAAAATATCGACGCCCTCTTGGCGCGCTGTGGGTGGACCGTCCAGGACAAGCTCCTTGACGAACTCAAAACGGTGCTCGCCGCATGATCTTCGCAAACATTTTCACTTTTCGACACGTTCGGACAGGTGTATGATGCGCAGGTAATTGGAAATGAGAATGTTAATCTATATGAAACATTTTCATGTGGATGTTCACAATGAGTGACGAGAAGGCAGTTTTCCGGAATGTTGCAGCCATGGAACCGCTCCTGCCGGATTTGAGGCGGGCGGAATTGGCGGAGGTATCACAGAAGATCACTCTGGCTGTCGGCGAACTCCGGGGCTTTGTTCACGCCCCGGTTGTGCGGGATAGAATCGCCGCGCTCGTTCGGGAAATGAACTGCTATTACTCGAACCTGATTGAAGGGCACAAGACCTTGCCGAGGGACATTGAGAGCGCCCAACGTGCCGACTTCGCGAAGGATCAGAAGCAGAAAGAGAACCAACTTCTGGCTGTCGCCCACATCCAAACGGAAGAAGCCATTCTTGCCCGCCTCCGCAAAGGTGGTGTGGACGTGTATTCCCCGGAGTTCCTGTGCTGGATTCACCGGGAGTTCTATAGTCGCCTGCCCGACTCCATGCACATCGCCAGGACAAGATCCGGCCGGGAATACCGCATTGTGCCCGGGCAGTTGCGCGACTACATGGTGGATGTCGGGCCGCACACACCGCCTGATTCCGCGGCGGTGCCGGCTTTTCTTGGCCGTTTCCGCGAGGCGTACCGCAGCCCGGAGATTCTGGCCACAAACCGGCTGGTTGCGATTGCGGCGGCTCATCAACGGCTGGCGTGGATTCACCCCTTTGGCGACGGCAATGGTCGTGTGGCCCGCCTCCATTCCCACGCCTTGCTGCAACATCACGACCTTGACGGCCACGGGTTGTGGACGCTCTCCCGCGGCCTTGCCCGTGCCCGGCAGTCCTACTACGCCCGGCTTCACGAAGCCGATCAGCCAAGGAGAAATGACTACGACGGTCGTGGCAACCTTTCCGAGAAAGGGTTGTCCGAATTCTGCCGCTTCTTCCTCGAAACCATTCTTGATCAGGTCACCTTCATGGGTGCTCTGCTGAAACTCCAGGATCTCCGCATCCGCATCGAGCGTCACTTTGCCTACGAGGCGCTCCACTTGAAGAAGTACCGGGAGGAACTCATGCGCGTCGTGCGCGCGCTTGTGGACGAAGGCGAGTTGACCCGCGAGCGCGCCAGCGAGATCACCGGCAAAGGCCGAACGGTTGCCGTCGAGATCATCAAACTGGGACTCCGGGAAGGCTACATCGAAAGCCCGTCCGCCAAGGGCAGACTCCGGATCGCTTTTCCCGCGAAGGTGTTGCCGTCATACTTTCCGCAATTGTTTATTGATCTGCCCGTCGAACCGGAGACATGAAGGCTGCCCACATCGCCACCAGTTGCAGTATCGAGGCGGACGATTGGAACCGTTTGCGGAAATCGCCGAAGATTTGAAACAATGATACCGCTGCGCGTGATGCAGTCGCTTATTTCACGCTGGGGCCGTCGCCGAGGGCGATGTCCATGGCTATGAGGGTGTAGGCGGTGACCAGGACGGGG
>CAYWKN010000207.1:0-3466 GCA_964458765.1 uncultured Verrucomicrobiota bacterium | reverse complement strand
GATCACCACGGGGGCGGGGGCCTTGGCGATCAGGTCGGGGGTGTCGGCCATGGCCGAAAGCGCGTCCGCATCCAGAAGGAGCGGGCAGCGGGCGTCCCGCAGCAGGTTGAGGATCCACCAGGTGGTGTCGGCGTGCCGTGTCATGCCCGGCCCTGCCACGATGGCGTCGAAATCCGTCAAGCGGCGCTTCCAGTGTTCCCAGGCCGTGGAGGACAGCGAACCGGTTTCTGTTTCCCCGGCCGGGTGCGTCATGACCTCGAGATTGGCGCCGGCCACCACCGGATAGATGGGGCGCGGAACCAGGGCGGAAACCAGGCCGGCTCCGGCGCGGGCGGCAGCCCTGGCGGCCAGGGCCGGGGCGCCTGCCATGCCGGTTGCGCCGCCGATGACGAGAACATGACCGTACATGCCCTTGTGCGCGTCCCGCGGGCGGCGTGGCAGGCACAGGCGGGTGTCCCAGCCCGTGATCAGCTCGCGGGGCGAGACATAGTGGCTGGTGAGTTCCACGGGTATGCCGATGTGGATCACTTCCAGGCTCCCGACATACGGAATGGCATTCGGGTCCAGCAGGCCGATCTTCGGCATGCCGATGGTTACGGTGACATCGGCGCGAACGGCTTCGCCGGGCGCTTCCCCGGTATCGGCGTTCAGGCCGGAGGGGACATCCACCGAGACGACGAGGTTGTCCGCCGAGATCGTATTGATGTAGTGGATGGCGGAGGCAACAGGGCCGCGCGGCGGACCGCTGACGCCGATGCCCAGCAGGCCGTCCACGATGATGTCCCCGCTGCCGGCGTCGTGCAGTGCATTCTCCCAGGCTTCCTTGGTGGGCAGTTCGATCAGGGGAACGCCGGCGGCCCGCATCTTGCTCAGGTGGCGGAGGGCATCCCCCTTGATTTCCGAAGCGGAACCGGCGAGCAGGACTTCGACGTCGAACTTGTCCTCGTGCAGGAAGGTGGCGGCGGCAAACACATCGCCACCGTTGTTGCCGCGTCCGGCGATGAGTTGGACGAAAGGCTCCCCCAGTTGGGCCCGATCGGCGAGGTACGTGACGACGGAGGCGACGCCGCGTCCGGCGCGGCGCATCAATTCGACCCCCTGGATCTCGAATTCCTCGGAAGCGATCTTGTCCAACTCGCGCATCTGGCTGGAGGTGATGGCTTTCATGGGAGTGAGGGGTGTTGGGTTCTGGGTGTCGGGGGGGTGGTTTCGGGAGAGGCGGAGATCAGAAGGGCGTGGGCTACGGCGAAGTGATGGGTGTGGGAGAGGCTGATCAGCACACGGTCCACTCCCTGCCGGCGGGCGAGTTTCCGGCCGTGTTCGCTGAGGACCACGGAGGGGGCTCCGGATGAGCTGTCGCGGACCACCTCGATATCCTTCCATCCCAGTGCCGGACCGATGCCGGTGCCAAAGGCCTTGGAGACCGCTTCCTTGACGGCGAAACGGCCGGCGTAATACAGCCATGGCGCCGCCTTGGAATCACAGTAGGCTTGTTCGGCTGCCAGGAACACGCGGTTCTTGAAATGGAGTCCCCATTTCTCGAGAAGCTCGCGGATGCGGTCGTTCTCGACCAGATCCACCCCGGTCCCGATGACATTCCCGTTCATTTACGGCCGCACTCCCGGATAGGCCCGCATGGCTGCACGCATTTCGGTGACGGCCTGTTTCAGGCCGGTGAACACGGCGCGGGCCACGATGCTATGGCCGATGTTCAGGGTATCCAGGTGCGGGATGGTGAGGATGGCGCGGATGTTGTCGAGGTTGATGCCGTGTCCCGCGTTCACTTTCAGTCCCAGTTCATGGGCGAGTCGCGCGGCCGCTCGCAGGGAGGTCAGTTCGCGCCGGGCCGCCGCACCCCGGCTGTCGCAGTAGGTCCCGGTGTGGAGTTCGACATAGGGGGCGCCGAGACGCGCGGCGGCTTCCACCTGGCGGGGGTGCGGGGCGATGAAGAGGCTGACGGCGATTCCGGCCTCCGTGAGTTTCCGGACGGTGGGGCGCAACTGCCGTTCCTGGCCGGCGGCGTCAAGCCCACCCTCGGTGGTCAGCTCGCGCCGGCGTTCCGGCACGAGGCAGACTTCGTCCGGCCGCACGTCCAGCGCGATGGCCACGATATCGGGATGATTCGCCATCTCCAGGTTCAGGGATTTCCGGATCACGCGGGAGAGTTCGTATACGTCGCGGTCCTGGATGTGGCGGCGGTCTTCCCGCAGATGGATGGTGATGCCGTCGGCGCCTGCAGCCATGCAGGTCCTGGCGGCTTCCGCAAGGCTGGGATACGTGGTGCCCCGGACCTGGCGGAGGGTGGCCACGTGATCTATGTTGACACCCAATCGAAGTCTGCGGACAGAAGGCATGGGAGGTTCAGGTGTGGGAAGGGTTCAGAAAATGACTTCGCAGTTCGGCAGCGCTTTCCGGATGCGTTCCTTTTCCGGGTCGGGAAGGGGATTGCCTTTGAGGTAGAGGCGGCGGAGGCTGGCGGACAGGCCGCTGAGATCGGAGGGCAGGGCGGTCAACTGGTTATTGTTCAGGCGCAGCCACTTCAGGGACTGGGATTTGCCGATGGACGCCGGGAGGACGGTCAGCTTGTTGCGGTCGGCATTCAGGTACTGGAGTTTGGGGCAGTTCCCCAGGGCTACGGGGAGGGCTGCGAGTTGATTGTCGTTCAGATAGAGGAAGGACAGGGATTCCAGTTTGCCGATGGCGGGTGTGATATTCGTGAGGGCGCAACGGCCGAGGTCCATCCAGTTCAGTTTGGCGAGGCTGGCGATGGTGTCGGGGATGGCGGGGATGGGGTTTCGGCGCAGGCTGAGGCGTTCGAGGTTGGCGAGTTGGAGGATTCCCTCCGGGAAGGCCTGGAGGTTCTGGTCGTAGAGATGCAGGTAGCGGACGGAATCCGGGGTTTTCAGGGCTTCGGGGAGGGAGGTGATCCTGGTTCCGACATCCGGTTTTTTCCAGAACTGGTCGGAGGGCGAGCAGCCGGTGAGAAGGGCACACGAGGCGAGGATGGCCAGCAGGTTCTTCATAACATGTACTCCGTGATAGGGCCGGCGGGCGGGACGCGCCATCCGGTGGTTTCATGCAAGGGGAATCCTATGGATTTGGCGCGAAAATGCAACAGCGAATGGGAGGATTGCGACGCAGGACAGGGTGACGGTGTCCTGGTGCTTCGAATGCCGGTGAAATCCGGTTTGGGATCAGAGAATCAAGGCAGGAGGGCCGTGCCGCAGATACACCGGCATGGGGCTGGGGGATTGTGCGACCCTGCGCTGGGGTGAAGTGGACATGGAACGCGGAATCATCCGGCGCGTTCCTGCTTGCCCGCGTCAGGGAAAAACGACCTGAAAAAGCATCCTGCTAACCGGGTTGCGGGACAGATACGAGGGGTGAGAGCAACGCCTCAACGGGGCTGTTTGCTCGTTTACCGGCCAATAAGGCCGGTTGCCTTATTCTCGTTATATCTATCTCG
>CAYWKN010000206.1:0-3467 GCA_964458765.1 uncultured Verrucomicrobiota bacterium | reverse complement strand
CCGCGAACGCTCCAGGTCTTGAATTCTGGAGCGCGCGGCGGCCTCGACGCGCGGGTTTTCAAGGAAGGAGAAGAGACATCAGACTACAGACTTCA
Organism: uncultured Verrucomicrobiota bacterium; assembly: GCA_964458765.1. Taxonomy (GTDB): domain Bacteria; phylum Verrucomicrobiota; class Kiritimatiellia; order CAIKKV01; family CAITUY01; genus CAIVSY01. The sequence continues at coordinate 3,372 of CAYWKN010000206.1, read as the reverse complement.
GACTTCAGCCGGAACGAGGCAATTCGGGGAGGATGGAACCGCAGATGGACGCAGATGAACGCAGACGAAGATGTAATTCTGTAGCACCGCGCTGTGCGCGGGGGGGGTGAATCGTGAATTGTGAATTGTGAATTGTGAATCGCTTGCCCGCCGTGCTTTAGCGAAGGCGGGTGAATGGTAGATTTAGTGTTGTTCATTCTGGAGCGCGCGGAGTCCTCGACGCGCGGGATGAGGGAGCAGCAGCGATCAGGGGCAGCGTCTTCACGTTTTACTGTCAGGAGTGCCGTGGCAGGACGCAATGCGAAGAGCGAAGACGTGATCCTGGCCGTCGCCGAGAAGAAGACGGGCGCCGGCATCCGCCTACGTGAGTACGCTGGCGGCGCAACAAGCACGACACCCTGACCGCGAGAAGTGACCAGGACACCTTCATGTCAGTGAACCGTCAGCCAAGGGTGCGGATGCGGGTCGACAACGGGGTGTCGTGGGTGATATGGATGTGTGCGGCAAAAGAGAAATGGAGCCTTATGATTATTCGGCTGGCGACGGAACTGGGAGCGAAGATCCATGTGCAGCCGCAGGTGGTGCTGCCGCTGGATCCTCACCCACTGGCGGATTGGTCGGCGCGGGGTTTCACGTCCGACCGGGTGCGGTATGTGCTGGTGACGAATACCGTGTCACTATTCTCGGTGGTGTTTTACGGCAAAGGCGTGACGGATAGTCATGTCTTCCTGGGGGATTTCCTGCGGATGTTGAGGGAGGTGACCAAGGACCTCGGCATGGCGGCGATCCATGAGCGGTTCATTGCGCCAACCACGGGTTCCATCCTCTTTTCGAAGGCGCTGAACCGCTCGATCACGGGGTCTATGAATGACTTGGCGCAGAATGCCGCCTTTCATTTGGCGGATCGCGACGTGTCGCCCTTCGATGTTTCCCTCAGGCTGAATCAAATTCCCATGGGGGCATTGAATATGGAGAATCCGCTGGAGAGATTTGCGACATTCGCGAATCAAGCGATAGCGCTGGATGCTACGAACCCGGATGCCCCCGAAACCGATAAAATGGCGGGTGGCCCCGCTCCGCATGACCCGGGCGTTACACGACGGACTGGTTCGCGGCGCGCGATCGGTTTGACTCTGGAGCCGACGACGCCTTTTGGCCGGCGGCTCTCCTTTGCCAAGGTGTACCAGTTCAAGATCACGTTGAACGGCACGGATCCCGTTGTCTGGCGCCGGATTCAAGTGCCCGGGTCCTACTCATTCTGGGATCTCCACTGTGCCATCACCGATGCCTTCGGGTGGTTGGATTACCACCTCCATCTCTTTACCGTCGAGGATCCGAACAACGGTGCCACCGTCCGGTTCGGTATTCCGGATGAGGATGGGGGTGATGTGGATTTCCTGGGGTATGAGACCTTGCCGGGATGGAAGACGCGTATTTCCCGTTTCTTTACCGTCATCCGCGCCAAGGCGGAATATGAGTATGATTTTGGCGATGGGTGGCGGCATTCCGTGGAACTTGAAGGGATTCTTCCGAAGGAGGCGGGGGCGGTGTATCCCCGTTGCCTGGATGGCGCGAATGCCTGTCCGCCGGAAGATTGCGGCGGCACGGGTGGGTATGAAGACTTCAAGCAGAGTCTCCGTGACCCGGGCGCTGAGGATCGCCGGGAACTCTTGGAGTGGGTGGGTGGCTGGTTTGATCCGGGATGGTTCGACAAGGAAATCGTCCGTTTCGGCGATCCGGATGTGAGGTGGCAGGTTGCGTTCATGCAGAAACCTGTTCCCCGGGGACTCCGAACGGAGCAGTATCATCGACTGCGCAGGGAGTCGCGGGAAGATAAGTAGCACTCCGGCCATTAAACGCATCAAATTTCCTGACGTTTGGTCGAGAGTAAAGACGATTCACCACCCGCCTGGAGTACCAGGCTTGAGCCACAGAGGCCCGGAGAGGGAAACACGGAGAAGAGGACACCGTCGTTCGTTCTCTTGTGAACTCCAAACCCAAGTGTTGTGCGAATTTGGCGCAGGGCGGTGACTTCTGGAGCGCGCGGCGGCCTCGACGCGCGGGATGAGGAGGGTGGACTCGGAAAATGCCACAGTAGGCCGGATGAGACAAGCGTGGGTCGGCCTGTGTGCGCTCTTGTCAGCCGAGAGAGGGTATGGATGTCAGCATCTGGTCCAGGGGGACGGCTGTGACGTTGTTGGCCAGCGGGAATTCGTGAGTGCCCGCATGGATGACCGTCAGGCGGTCGAGTTTCAAGTCGGCCAGGGCATTCCGGATGGAGGGGGTGAGCGAGGGTGTTGCGGTGTGCTTGATTTCGAAGCCCAGCCGGCAACGGCCACGCACCACGAGCAGGTCCAGCTCGGCGCCGGAGTGGGTGGCCCAGAAATAACACTCCGAAGCGTCGGCGCCAAGGTGCCGGATGAGCTGGTCGCTCACGAAGCCTTCCCATGAGGCCCCCATCTTGGGGTGGCAGGCGATGTCATCCTGGGTCCGCAGGTTCAAGAGGGTGTGCAGGATCCCGCTGTCGCGGACATAGACCTTGGGGGCCTTTACCTGGCGCTTGGAGATGTTCTCGTGCCAGGGCTGGAGTTGTGTGACGACCAGGGCGGCGGACAGGCGGTCCAGATAGCCCCGTACGGTGGTGTCGGCGACGCCGAACGACCTGCCGAATTCCGAGGCATTCCAGATTTGTCCATGATAGTGCGCCAGCATCGTCCAGAAGCGCCGGAGGGTCTGGGAACTGATCTGTATGCCCAGTTGGGGAAGATCCTTTTCGAGGAAGGTCCGGATGTAGCCTTGCCGCCATTCGTGGCTGGCGGCGGCGGACGCCGCGAGATAGGAGCGCGGGAACCCCCCGCGGCACCATAGGCGGGCATGGGTTCCGGGACCGGTCTCGGACAGGGTCAGGCCGCCCATCTCATGATAGACAATACGACCGGCAAGGGTTTCGGAGGACTGGCGGAGCAGTTCCGGCGAGGCGCTGCCCAGCACGAGGAACCGGGCCGGGGTATCAGGCCGGTCGGCAAGAACCCGCAACACGGTGAACAGGTCGGGCAGCCGCTGGATTTCGTCAATTACCACGAGGCCGCGGAGGGATTTCAGGGCGAGCATGGGTTCCGCCAGACGGGCCAGGTCATCCGGGTTCTCGGCGTCAAAGAAGGTGACGGGCACGGTCCAGTTTTCCGCCAAGGTGCGGGCCAAGGTTGTTTTCCCGACCTGTCGGGCGCCTATGATGCCAACGACCGGGTTTCTTGCGAGCATTTCCGCAAGTGCGGCGGCTTCCTTTTCGCGTTTAATCATGATCCGCTTATACATTGAAAAGTCGGCGAAGGCAACAGGAATTTCAAGGTGGGATGCATGGAGGGGAATGGG
>CAYWKN010000205.1:0-3574 GCA_964458765.1 uncultured Verrucomicrobiota bacterium | reverse complement strand
TGGCGGTGGCCATCGAATCGGATGTCGAATGGTATCCCGGCCGCCTTCCGGTGCAGGGGACAGGCGCCCACCACGTCACCGTGTCCGAGTTAAATACCAGAGCCCGCCGCGGGAACCGGGCGGCTCAGTAGACCGCGAAGAGGCGCCGGCACAGTGTGACGCACGGCAAGGCGATCAAGAGGTATGCCACCATCCACGGCGGCACTCCCATGCAATCGAGGCCGGGCACGACCCCAAAGAGTTTCAGCGGCCTGAGTTGGACCTCCAGGCTCCGCACCGGCCCGCTCGTAAAGGCGCGTAAGGGCGGGGCGTAGCGTTTGTCTCCCGCCAGGAATTCACAGGCGTAGACGTCGCCCGCAAAAACAATCCGCAGAACGTATGGTTCCGGACGCGCCTTGGCGCGAATAGTCCAGACGGCCGCCCCCTGCAAGGCGGGCGTCCGCCCCAGCCTCTGCTGAACCCAGGCGTTGACTCCCCGCCACCAGCCGCGGATTTCAGGCGGACGATCGGGTTCGACGGCGCGCACCCACCCTCCCGCGCTGTCAATGCCGTCGGTCGGCGCCAGGTGTGTCACACATCCGACCGCGGAATGGGCAAAGCATGCCTTGATCGTCACCTCTTCCCCGTCTCCCGGCGGCGCATATCCAAGTCGTGCGAAACACCAGGCGGCCAACAGCGCGACCGGCAGCAGCGCCAGGAGCAGCGGCCGCCCTTCGCACTTCATGCTGCGCATCTGGATCTGCGCCATCGTCTGCCGGTAGCGCTTGAGCGCCTCCATGTCGTTGTCCTTGCGGGCATTGCGCATCAGGAGTTTGAGGCGCTTCCTGTCGGCATCGGCCCGCCGCAGCCAGTCCTGATCGGCGAACCACTTGCGCGTCAATGTCAGGACAAGGGACGTTGCCACGCCCACGGCGACCAGCGCCATGTCGCGGGGAAGCCAGAGAAGCCAGCCGAGCGCGGGATCCATGACGCGGACCAGGACGTTGTTCAGCCATTCCATCATGCGGGACCCCCCTTGTTGGAAGGTTCTCCGACGATGGCAATCAGGCCCCGGGTTCCGTCTACGCGAACAAGCGCGCCATCGGGAATGCGCCGCATCGCACCGTGGCACACGACGGCGGGGATGCCGAAGTCACGGGCCACGATGGCGCCGTGGCTCAGGACGCCGCCCTGCTCGACGACCAGGCCACGGGCATGCACGAAAAGCGCGGTCCACGCGGGGTCGGTCGAGCGGCAGACCAGCACATAGTCCGTGCACAGGCCGACCGCCTCCGAGGGATCACGCACCAGGACAGCGGTGCCGGTGCTGACACCCGGCGCGATCGGCTCGCCACGAAGTTCGGAGGCGGCCGCATACTGCGAAGCCACTCCCAGACTCGCGAGATCGTCGGAGTCCACGACCTCCGCGACGTCCAGGCGCCGGGCCGCCTGCCATCGCTGCCGGCGCTCTTCGATCCGCGCCATTGCGGCGTCAGGCCGGGCTTCGAAGGACGCCAGTTCTGTTCGCTTGAGGAAAAACACGTTGTCGCCGATCCGCCAACGCCGTCCCAATTCCACAATGACATGGCGAATCGTTTCGTACCCCATCATCAGGTACGACTTGCCGCTTTCGCGGTAGGGAAGAAGGGTTTGCGCGTCGCGCAGATCCCGCCGGATCTCTTCCAGGAAACTTCCGCCACCCCACTCCGCCAGGATCCGCGGCAGTCTCGCCTCCGCCGCCTGGCGGCGTTTGGCGTTCCGACTGTGGAGTTCCGACGGCGGCGCCGACGCCCCCGGCCGGCAGGCGCCGATAATCTTGCGGACATAGGAGTCGTCCTCGCGCCAACGGGGACGGGCGAGTTCCATTTCCTCCACGGCACGATGACCGAACCGGTCCAGAAACTCCTGCCGTGTCCGCGATCCCGCGGCAACGTCCCACAGCCATTGGCTCTGTTCCACCGTGGTGTCGCCCTCCAACCCTTCGGTAAGTTCCAGCAGCAACTTCATGCCCTGTTCCCGGCCCATCAAAGCGCCCAGTCGCGCCTGCAAGGCAGCCTCGGCCATACCGCCAAAAAGACCCGGCTTGAGAGACTCGCAGCCGAAATCGTCCATCACACGGTCAATCCGCGCCTCCAACGCCTCCAGCAGGTCCGCGGTGGAACGGGTTGTCAGATCCTCCCTGCGTCTGGCCTGCACCCAGTCCAGGAACGGCGGCAGGATACGCCGCTCGAACCGGTCCACCGCCTCGGACCGGGCGGCCCGGGTGATCCGAGCGCAACGCCACATGGCGTGCAACAGTCCCGGCAATCGCAGCAGCAAACGCCCCCCGACCTGTTGTGCGTCGAACCGGGTCGGCGCGGAATCCAGCAGTTTCGGGTTTGCCGCCACTTCCGCGGGATCATACGTGAGCGGCATGCCCTCCCAGAACAGGTCTGCCGCGCGCGCGGGGTCCGCGTACACTCGACCGCAGATCAACTCCAGAAACCCGTTCTCGCACACCTCGCGGCCGGGCCGGTACCCGAGATCGCGGTACAGCCGCCCAAACCCCCCGTTGGCGCTCATGAACTCCCTGACGATGTCCCATGTGAGCGGCGTGGGCGCCGGCAGGGTTTCGGCAAGATTGTGCAGGATCCAGACACGCCGCCGCCCCGCGGCAAGATCGCGGAGCCGCGCGATCTCGTCCTCGCGCAGCCTTGCGATTGCCGCCGGATCGTCGGGCAACGCCGTCACAGGACGGGTCTGGAGCAGCGACAGCACTCCGCCGGCAAGCGCCCATTCGATGTCTTGAGGCTTCCCGTAATAGCGCTCGACCCGACGGCCGAGTTCCGCCAGGCGCGCCACATCCGCATCGCCCAGGACCCTGGCGTTCCGCCTTGAGTCGTCAATCTCCCGCTGCCCGGTCCCCCCGCCGGTCATGACGGTCATGACCCGCTTGTCCGAAACCTTGAGACTCCTGACCTTGCCATTCGCCTTGTCGGCTACGATCGTGTCCGGCGTCACCAGGCCGCCGACAATCGCCTCGCCCAATCCCCACGCCGCATTGATGACGATCTCGTCGCGGGCGCCCGTCACCGGGTTCGCGGTAAACATGACCCCGGCCGCGTCCGCCTCCACCATCCGCTGCACGACGACAGCCAGCGCCAGTCCGTCCATCGGAATCTTCTGCCTGGCCCGATACATGATGGCACGGGAATTCCAAAGGCTGCCCCAGCAGGATCGGATCGCGTTGATCACAGAGGTCTCGCCGCGAACGTTCAAGTAGGTGTCCTGCTGCCCCGCGAAACTCGTTTCCTCGAGATCCTCGGCCGTGGCCGAGGAACGCACGGCCACCCTCACATCCGTGCCGTGGCCCAGGTCGCGGTAGGCCGCCGCAATCTCCGCGGCCAAGTCCCGCGGCATTGGACAGCCTGCAAACAGGGCCCGGATCTGCGTGGAGGCCCGATCAGCCTCCTGAAGGACGGAGGCGTCGAGGGCGGTCGCGATCTCCCGCATCCGGTTGCCCAAGCCGTTGGCATCCACAAAACGACGGTACGCGCCGGTCATCACCACGAACGCCGGCGGCACCGGGAACTGCGCCGCGGCCATCTTGCATAGG
>CAYWKN010000204.1:0-3575 GCA_964458765.1 uncultured Verrucomicrobiota bacterium | reverse complement strand
CCTCGCCGGGGTTCGATGCGGAGGCCGCCCTGGAGGCGCAACGATTCCTGCGTATCCTGGCCCCCTCCCTCATGCTGTTCCTGCTCTTCGGCGCGGCCCAGGGCGTGTTCCATGCCCGGCGGCAGTTCGCCGTTCCGGAACTCGGGGAAACGCTGTGGCGCGTCATCGCCATCGCCGCCCTGTTCACGCTCGGACGGAAATGGGGGCTGCCGGCCTTCGCCCTGGGCCTGACGTTCGCCGCCCTGGCCCAGTGGGCGCTGCTGGCGATCGCGGGGCTTCGCTTGCGCATCGGCATCCTGCCGGCCCGCCTGGCTCCGATCCAGCCCCGGATCCTTACCCGCTTCGGCATAGGCGCCCTCGTGGTTCTCTGCTCGGTGGTCCAGGTCCAGATCGAATCCATCATCGACCGGTCCATGATCTCCTTCATGGCTCCGGGTTCCATCGCCCTGTTCTCCTACGCCGAACGCCTGGCCCGCATGATGCCCATCCTGCTTTCGACCAGTCTCCTGACTCCATGGCTGCCCGAGATGGCCAGGATCCATGCCCGCCTGGGCGACCCCGCCGCGCTCGCGCGCCAGGGCGGACTCTTCCTGTCAGGCTTGGGCGCGGCGCTGGCGCTGGTCATCGCATGGGGCGCGCGGGATGCCGTCACCCTCCTCCTGCTCCGGGGCCGGTTCGACCCCGTCTCGGCGGAAACCGTCATCCGCTCCATCCAGGCGTTTTGCGTCGGACTGCCCGCCATCTACTGTGTGCAATGCCTGGCGGGACTGTACATCGTCCGGCGCGACCTGAAGGCCATGTTGCGCATGGGGGGGATCGCCGTCCTGGTCCATGCCGCGGGCAACCTGCTCCTGCGCCCATGGGGCGTTCCGGGGATCGCGCTCTCCGGTTCATTGGCCGTGTGGCTCGTCGCCGCCTGGCTCTGGCGGCAGACCCGCTCTCGCGAGGCCGTGTGGTTCCCCTGGGGGCGTTTCGCCGCCGCCTTGACCCTGGCCGCCGCCGTCCTGTTCGCCGTCCCGTGGGATTCCCTTGTGGCCTTCGTTCCCCTCCGGCTTGCCGCGGGCGGCCTGGCCGGCGGCCTGGTATATGCGGGCGCCATGTGGCCGGCCATCCGGCGCATGCACGCCTTCCAACGCCGAACCGCCGGACCGGTGTGAACCGCGGCCGCCGACATATCGAAAACTGTGCGTCCGCTAATTCCCTCCTAACCGGCGGTCGCGATCCTTTTCCCATTCACGACACCACAGTCACGGGGGGTTGATCATGAGCGGCAGCGAATGTTGGACGGAATACACGACAACCGCATGGCATAGCGCCTCGATCGCGCTGGACACACCGGCATGGCCCCTCCCGGAGACCGCCTCCCGCGACACGCCCGGCCCCCTCCATGCCTTCCTCAAACGGACGATGGATCTTCTCGTGGCCGCCGCGGGCATCCTCGTCACAGCCCCGCTGTGGGGCCTGATCGCGCTGGCCATCAAGGCGACCAGCCGCGGGCCGGTGTTCTTCACCCAGCTTCGCGCGGGCACGGACGGCGTTCCCTTCCGCATGCTGAAGTTCCGCTCCATGGTGACGGATGCCGAGGAGCGCCTCAAGACACTGGTGAACGTGGACGCGCTTCCCGAGCCCGTGTACAAACTCGACCACGATCCGCGCGTGACACCGGTCGGGAAGTTCCTGCGCCGCTACGGCCTGGACGAACTCCCCCAGCTCGTCAACATCCTGCGGGGCGAGATGAGCATGGTCGGCCCCCGGCCCGAAGTCGTTGGCCTGGCCCGCCGCTACACCCCGGAACAACGCAGGCGCCTGGCCGTCAAGCCGGGCCTCACCGGGTACCAGCAGATCCACAACCGCGGCATGCCGGATATGGCCGCGCGCCTGGCCTACGATCTGGATTACCTGCGGCGCCAGAGTGTTCTCCTGGACATCTGGATCCTGGTCGCCACCGTGTTCGTCATCGCCAGCGGCAAGGAGATCACCTACTGAATGACGTTCCTCTTCTGGTCAAGCCTGGCGCTCATCGCCTTCGTCTACGCGGGCTACCCCGCCATCATGCGCTTCCTGGCCGCCTGCCGCCGCCCGCGCCCGACCGTGGACGGCGGTGAGTCCTACCTTCCCCCGGCAACCCTCGTCATCGCGGCCTTCAACGAGGAACGCGCGATCCACGGCAAGCTGATCAACTCCCTTTCGCTGGATTACCCCCGCGACCTCCTGGAGATCGTGGTCGTCTCCGATGGCTCCACGGACCGCACCGACGCGATCGTGGCGTCGTTCCAGTCCCGCGGCGTCCGCCTGATCCGCCTGGAAGGACGCCAGGGCAAGACGGCCGCCCAGAACGCGGCCGCCGCCGCGGCCGGCGGCGAGATCCTGGTCTTCTCCGACGCCAACGCCTTCTACAACCCCGATGCCATCCGGCGCCTGGTCCGCCCGTTCGCGAACCCGGACGTCGGGTGTGTCGAGGGCCGTCGCGCGGACGCGGCGGAAGCCGATTCCGCCACGGCCCGCCACGAACTGCGCTTCCGCGACTGGGAATCGCGCCTGAAGGAATGGGAAAGCCGGGTCCTGTCCTGCACAGGGGCCACCGGCCCCATCTACGCCGTCCGGCGTTCGCTGTATGTTCCGCTGAACCCGGACCTGATCAGCGATTTCATGCAGCCGCTCCTCGTCATGGCGCGGCATCGGAAACGACAGGTGTACGAACCGCGGGCCCTGTCCCGGGAACTGGTCTTCTCCGATATGCGCGACGAGTTCCGGCGCAAGGTGCGCATCATGACCCGGTGCCTGAACAGCCTGAAGAAGACCCCGGAAGTGCTCGCCCCCCGGCGGGTCGGCGTCGCCTTCGCCGCCCAGGTCATCAGCCATCGGCTCCTGCGGTGGCTGACGCCGGTTTTCGCATTGACCGCCTTCACCGCCAATCTGTTCCTGCTGGACGGGCCCTTCTACCGGATCACCCTCCTGATGCAGGCCGCCTTCCTCCTGGCGGCCGGCATCGGCTGGTGGCTGGACCGGCGAAACACCGGGCCGGCCTGCCTGCGCCTGCCCTACACCTTCAGCGCCGCCAACGCCGCCGCCCTGGTGGCCATCGGCAACTGCCTCATGGGCCGCCACATCGTGAGTTGGAGCACGCGCCGCCCATGAGAACCGCGCGGGCATACGGGGCGATCGCCGGACTGCTGCTCGCCGCCGCCCTTCCAGGACAGGCCCGCGATCCCGTCGCCGCGCCGGTCTTCACGCCGCCCATGGATCGGTTCGTCACCAACCGCCCGCGCCTGTTCCTCAACCCCGCCACGCTGGGCGGCGTGCTGCGATATGCCGCGTCGAACGAAGCGCCATTGCTGGCCGCCTTCCGCACCCATCTGGACGGGCTGGCCGCGGACACCAACCTCCCGCCCGCCGACTACGGCATGGAAGCCGCGGCCGCCGCCTTCCTCTTCCTTCAGGAACGCAAACCGGACCGGCTGGAGTTGGCCTCAAGGTTGTTGACGCTGGCGGTCGCCCACTACCGCGAGTGCGACCGGCAGCGGCGCCGCGTCAGTTGGTACGCCTTCTCCCGCATCCACGCCATCGTCGCGTAC
>CAYWKN010000203.1:0-3668 GCA_964458765.1 uncultured Verrucomicrobiota bacterium | reverse complement strand
CCGGCCGCGCCGCGCGTGACCTGAAAAAGTGGCCCGCCGTTCGAGGGCGGGCCGGGAAACGGAGAATTCACATGAGCCAGCATACACAATTCGCGCCACAAGTCAACTTTTCTGATCAAAGGACCGAATTCCCGTTGTGTCTTTTACACAACGTCCGGCTTGTTTTCTCGCTGCCCCAAGGTTGCCCGCATGATGACGAGTATCCTGACGAGGTTTTGAGTCGCCTTCAGGACGACGCCTGGGCAAGGATGTCACAAGTCGATCTGTCGGGGCTGGTGCTGAAGGAACGTTATGAAATATGTGCAGCCTGTCGCCTGCCGCGAGACATCCGCGACCGCCTGCGGCACAGGATTGAAAAGCCCGTCCGGCCTCAACTGGCCGCCAGTGAACCTATCACCGTCCGCCGTGTAAGGAAATAATTTTATGGACCTTGAACTTTTGCCCGTGGCCGAAACTAATGGACGTTACACCATAACCGCCCGGCTTGACGGCGAAAGCCTGACGGATCGGCTGACCATCACGAAGGCTTCGGCCCGTGCCACCTTTGCCAAGCAAGTTTGTGAACGCTGGCCCCAAGTCCCGAAGCAAGACCTGGACGCCGAACTGGAGCGCCTTGCGGGGGAGCATACGGCGGCGCGGGCGCGCCGACCGGACGGCGGCGGCGACGGTGAACTTGACCCGTCAACCCGGATTTCCCGGATAGAAGGTAAGTTTTTCTCTTGCGCCATCGAGTTTACCCGCACAGAATGCTCCTATTCAAGGATTTCGGCTCCAATTGCGGGGAGAACTCAATGGGTGAAGCGTTGCGGGTCGAGTTTGAGCGTCGTTTGAAGCTGGAATTTCATGGCTCGAAGGTCACGTCGGATGCGGGGCTCTTGACCTACCGGGAACTCGATGAGGCACTCGGTCTGACTGTCATGGCAGATAGAAAACTCCATGACTGGCGCATAGGGAAGAACACTCAGCATACGATGGTGGCCCTTTTGCGGCAGTCCGTCTACAGCCGCTTGGCGGGCTACGAGGACACCAATGATGCCGAGCGGCTGAGCGTGGATCCGGCGATGCGGCAAGTGGTCGGCGGTCGGGCCTGGAGCCGCCAGGCCGCCTCGACCAGTCAGATGGGCCGGTTCGAGACGACGGTGTTGACGCAGCCGGGCAACATGGCGACCTTGAGGAACTTGTCGGGGATGTGGATTGACCGGCTCCAGGGGCGTAAGCCGATTCATGAGATCATCCTGGACATGGACAGTTCGGTCAGCGAGACCTATGGCGAGCAGGAAGGCTCGGCCTACAATGGCCACTTCCGCTGCACCTGCTACCACCCGCTGTTCTGCTTCAACCAGTTCGGCGATCTGGAGCGGGCCATGCTTCGCAACGGCAATGTGCACAGCGCTGACGACTGGCGCGGTGTGCTGGAGCCGATCGTGGAACGCTATCGCCACCGGATCCTTCAACGCTTCTTCCGGGCGGACGCGGCCTTCGCCAACCCGGAGGTTTACGAGTTTCTGGAAGCCGAGGGCTACCGGTACGCCATCCGTCTGCCGGGCAACGACGTGTTGGAGCGTGCGATTGAGCCTCTTCTGACACGGCCGGTGGGCCGTCCGCCGAACCGACCGCTTGTGTTCTACGACAGCTTCCCGTATCGGGCCGCCAGTTGGACCAAGCCCCGGCGTGTGGTAGCCAAGGTGGAGTGGCATGCGGGGGAGTTGTTTGCCCGGGTCGGGTTCATCGTGACCAACCTGCGGCGGGCCGACAGGGACGTGGTGCGGTTTTACAACCTGCGTGGAACGGCGGAGCAATGGATCAAGGAGGGCAAGAACGCGGTGAAGTGGACGCGGTTGTCCTGCCACGACTTCGCGGACAACCAAGTCCGGCTTCAACTGTTCGCCCTGGCGTACAACCTGGGCAACTTCCTGCGGCGGCTGGCATTGCCTCAGGGTGTGAAGCATTGGTCGCTGACGACACTGCGGGAGAAGCTGATCAAGATCGGGGCGAAGGTGGTCACGACGGCTCGATACGTGACCTTCCAGATGGCGGAGGTTGCTGTCCCGCGTGGGCTGTTCAGGGCGATCCTCGAACGGATTCGACGGCTGCGACTCCCGGAGGCCGTGCCGAGATGACTGCCGCAGGCGCCGAAAACGTAGCCGATTCCTCGGGGTGCCGGAGAAGGTCTGTCTCCAGGGACTTCGGAAGCCTGGCTCCCCATCGAAGAAGTTGGGAATTCGTGCAACCGAAGGCTACCCGGTCGCTTCCTGCATCGAAAAAGTTCTTGTTGAACCCCGGAAACGCTTTACAATCATGGACAGACTACCCACGGTGGTCGTGGGCGGACATCAAATGGGAAATCCCGGGTACTTTGCCGTGCTTCGCCCCATCCTGTTCGGCCTCTGCTTGCCGCTATGGATCCTCTCCATATTCCCCCCGCTGGGCCATCCGAGGCAATATATGTTTTACTACCTGATCGTGGTGCTCCTGGTCCTGTACGTCCTGGGTGTGAGTGGTCTCGTGGGGCAGCAAGGCGAGCGCTACCGCTTCCCTGTTCTGATCGCCATGTTGCCGCTGGCCGCCCTTAATATTCAGTCCATTGTGCGATGGGTTTCGGAGAAAATGGCCGCGGCTAGGAGTTCTCCGGTCCGCAAGTGATTTTCGTTGCGGCGGCGCGATGCACCGGCCGAGGCTCGCTCGGGGCTGCTCAGGTCTTCAGGTCCAATAGAAGCGGCTTGCCTCATGAGGCGCCCGACGGCAAGACGGCATCCGGTTGGTGACGGCGGCGAACATGGTTCATCACGAAAAGCAGGCAAGCCCGCCGCGCGGGGTTGTATTCGACGTGGACGGCACGCTGTATCACGCGGCGCCGTTGCGGCTGATCATGATGGCGCGTCTGGCGTTGGCCTTCGTGGCGCATCCCATTCGTACGAGGCGCCAGATGCATATCCTCGCGCACTATCGTCGCGCACAGGAATGGCTGCGCGTCCACCCGGTCGCCGGACGCCTGACCGCCGACTCGCAAGCCTTGAGAACCGTCGAGACGACAGGCCAGTCGCTGGAAGCGGTTCGGGCGACGGTCCGGCACTGGATGGAGGACGCCCCGTTGCCGTGGGTCCGATGGTGCGCCCGCCGCAGTCTGTTGCGGAAGATCGTAGCGTGGCACAGGATGGGGGTTCCCCTGGCAGTGTATTCGGATTATCCTGCGGGAGACAAACTGAAGGCATTGGGCCTGGATTCGATTTTCAAGGTCGTCGTATGCTCTACGGACCCGGATGTAGGCGCCATAAAGCCGGACCCGCACGGTTTTGAGGTCGCGGCCAGGAAGTTGGGGCTGCCTGCGGCGAGCGTGGCGTTCGTCGGGGACCGGCCGGCCGTGGACGGCGCCGGAGCCGAGAAGGCGGGGATGCGGGCCGTCATTCTGGGATTCCGCCGGCCGAAGGGATCGGCGATGTCCATGAACCACCTCGGCTCGATCCTTCAGGAATCCTACGGAGCAACAGGAGACACCGGTCATGAGGCTTGACTATCTTCGCATCGCGCGGGTTGACCATTGGTTCAAGAACGTATTCATGTTGCCGGGGATTCTGCTCGGCTGGATGGCCTCGCCTCCGGCCGAGACGAGCGCAGCGCTCGTCTCGATTGGTCTCAGCGTCCTGGCCACGTGCCTGATCTGTTCGAGC
>CAYWKN010000202.1:0-3676 GCA_964458765.1 uncultured Verrucomicrobiota bacterium | reverse complement strand
TGAGGCCGGCCTCGGAAGGCCAGGAGCGGCTGTGAGTTCTGGTATCTGTCCCCAGAGCACGCGGCGGCAGGAACCCCGCGGCGGCGGGAACCGCCATCCGCCACATCGGATTTGAGTTCGGAGGCGAAAGAGGATGAACAGAATCCAGTGGGTAGGGTTATTGGCTGTTATTCAAGGAGTTGCCATGTCAACAACCGCTCCGATGGTCAAGGGCGGTGCGGATACACAAGCCCGGGGCACCGTCACGGTAACGCAAACCAAGGTGGAACTGCGGACGCCCCGTTTCGTCTTCACGCTGGACGCAAGCGACGGGTTGCGGGCCGAATCGTGGGAGAACCTTCTGACGGGCACAAAGCTGTCGCTCGGCATGGGCGGCGAACTTGAGCTGGATATCGGAGAGTCTGAGAAATCGGCTGTTCCAGTGAAACTGCGCGTGACGGGGTTGCCGGACCAGGTTCAGGCGCTGGCGGGCAAGGCGGTTTTCCAACTGGAGGCCAAAGAATCGAAGATTGTCGCCGCAGTGGCCTACCAGTGGGATGCGGCGCAGCCGGTCCTGCGCAAGTTCGTGAAGATCGTGAATGCCGGCGATCGGCCGCTGAACCGTCTGCTCAACGTGCGGCTGGGCGCCTACCAGACCGACGCAAATCAACTGGTTGCCAAAGGTCGGGGCTTCCCGCTCTTCCTGAACAACGAGTTCTCCATGGGGCTTGCCCACCCTTCGGGGTGGGCGGTGAATCAGGGGAAAGAGGTCTCCCTCCGTCATCATCCGGGAAGACGCCTTGCGCCGGGTGAGAACTTCGCCTGCATGGAGGCCGTGTATGGCGTGGCTCGTCCCGGCGGCGCCCAACAGGCCTTTATGGCGCATCTGACCCAAAGGATGCGCCGGGTGGTTCGGGGGCACGACAAGCCCTGCGCGATCTTCGATGCCTTTGGGTGGGATTCCTTATGGGAGACGGAAGCCTATCTCCTGGACAACATCCGCAAAGTCGCCAAGGGGCAGGAGGAGTCCGGATGCCATTTCGACTACTACTCGGTGGACTTCTGGCATGACCCCGCCGGTGACCTGATCCGCTTTCATCCCCGGAATTTCCCGAACGGTTTTGCGCCGATCAAGCAGGCGCTGGAACAACTCGGGACGGCGCCCGGTCTATATGTCGATAGCGGCGGGAGTCCCGGCTGGAGCATCGGCGGCAATCCGGCGATCAAGCCGGCGATGACGGATCCCAGCGGTCGTGGCAGCATTTGCCGCGCCGCCGAACCGGCCAAGTCGCTGTACACCAAGGCATTCATCCATCATATCAGAGAGAACGGCGTTCGCTTGTTGAAGTTCGACCACAACGGCAACAAGGACATGGTCTGCAATAACCCCCACCACGATCACTTGCCCGGCGTATTCAGCACCGAGGCCAACCACAACGCCATCATCGAGTTCCTGAACGCCATGGATCGGGAGTGTCCCAAAGTCTTTCTGATGTTGTATTGGGGCTACTCCTCGCCGTGGTGGCTGCTGCATGCCGACACCATGTTCGATTGTGGCCTGCCCATCGAAGCCAGAGATCCCGCGTCCCAGCCGGCTGCCTATCCGAGGAGTTCCGTGATTCAGAGGATGGATCAGGGACATCGGACTGCCGTGACGCAACGGGATATTCCGGCCTTGGGCAGGGACTCGCTGGGTGTCTGGCTCTCGAAAGACTCCTGGAACAGCAGTATCGGCAAGGAAGGCTGGCAGGACAGTCTGGTGATGGACATGTGTCGCGGCTCCACGTTGGTGCAGATCTTCACCGACAGGGATTGGCTGTCGCCGCCCGAAAGGGCGCAGATGGCGGATTTCGTCGCCCTGGTGAAGGCGCAACCCAACTGCTTTCGGAACTCGCGCTGGATCGTCGGCGATCCGTGGAAGAACGAACCGTACGGATACTGTTGCACCGACGGCAAGCGCGCATTCGTCGCCATCCACAACGCCTGTTGGCGGGACAGTTCCGTGGCGCTGAAGCTCGGCTCGGAGTGGGGACTGCCCGACGGCCGATCGTGGGACATCTACCGCTGGTATCCCGATCCGTCGCGGCTCACCGGCGCGAAGTCCGGTTTCGGACAGTCCGCCTCGATCACCATGCGCCCGTTCGAGGTGGTACTGCTGGAAGTGGTGCCGGACGGACAGGCGCCCTCCCTTGATCGCAGATGGAAGAGCTCGGCCATTCCCGCAGGCTTTGCGGAGCCGACCCGGACCATCGAGTTTGGCCCTGTTGAGGAGGAAGCCGCTGGCGGCAGACCGGCCGAGAAGTCCATATGGACGCCCCTGGGGATACTGAGCGCGGTGTCTGCCGGCGGCGCCACGCTCACTGTCCAGAAGGACGGTTCGATTCTGGCCGGGGGTAAGAATCCGCCGAAGGAACTGTACACTCTCCGCGCCACTACCCGCCTGACCGGCATTACGGCGATTCAACTGGAGGTCCTGTGCGATGAGACCCTGCCCAAGAACGGCCCTGGACGCGCCGTCAACGGCAACTTGGCGCTGACTGAATTCCGGGTCACGGCGGCGCCGGCGGCCGGGAAGGCGGACGGCGTCACCGTGTCGTTTCGCAACGCGAAGGCCGATTTCTCTCAAACCTCCTATGGCGGGTGGCCCGTAGCGGCGGCCATTGATGGAAAACTCGAAACCGGCTGGTCCATCGATCCTCAGGAAGGAGCCTCTCATGTGGCCATATTTGAGACCGAGAAGCCTGTGGGGTTGGATGGCGGCACGGTCTTGACCTTCACACTGGAACAGGGCAACGCACACGGCGTCGGACGATTCCGGTTGTCGGTGACCAGCGCCAAGCCGCCCGTGCCCATCCCTGCTGAATATCGCGGCGCCGGCGCAGGGCCCGGCCGCAACGTCGCGGGCCAGATTCCGCCGGCGGCCAAGGGCGGCACGTTGGTCGTGGTGTCGCCCGGCGCGACGCTCGGAGCCCTGACGGCCACGCTGGGAGGGGAACCTGCCGTGTGCACTCCCGTTTGGGGGGCGTCACACGTCAGGGCCTCGTGGCAGGCCTGGCGCATTGCCGTTGGGCCGTCATCCAAGCCGCAGGAGATCGTAGTGGCTGCCGGCGGCGATGCGCGGCGGACTGCCCGGCGGGTATGGAAAGGCTACTTCATCCCCCTGGAACGATGAATGAGAGGAGACATGCCGGCAAGGGCTTCTGGGGCGCCTGGGCGCAGTTCCCCCGCAGGTGTTACCTCCAGTGCCAGTAAGTGGACATGATCGCCGAATGAAACTGAGCATAGTCGAGGAAGGAGAGTTGAAAGCCCGGGGAGTTGTGGGGACATGGCATTTGACTCCTGCGGCTGCGGCGGGCGGGGGCACGGACAGGGCGTCCGCGCGACCGAGGCGCCTCCGGCGGGGCGGCCAGGTTCGTCCGCCTGGATTCCGTGATCTGCCCTGGCGGCGGGCGGACGATCCGCTGCGGTTGCGGCGCGGCTGCGCCGCGGCGGGACGGGCAGGCCGCGCCTCGAGGTGTGCCAGCGGGGCCGAGCAGGGGGGGCGGCGGCGCAGGCGACGTGGCGTGGCCGAGGAGCGAGCGCAGCGGCGCGCCGGGGCGCCCGGTCCTGCGCCCCGGCCGTTTCCGACTCCCCGGCCGGGAATGACTCCCCGGCCGGGAATGACTCCCCGGCCGGGAATGACCCCCCGGCCGGGGGG
>CAYWKN010000201.1:0-3717 GCA_964458765.1 uncultured Verrucomicrobiota bacterium | reverse complement strand
CATGCCGCCCGCGGGCGGCATGCCGTGCTCCATGGCCATCAGGAAATCCTCGTCCACCTTCTGGGCGTCCTCGCCCGCCTGCGCCTCGAACCGCTTGCGCTGCTCGACAGGGTCGTTCAGCTCGGAATACCCCGGCGCAATCTCCTTGCCGCCAATGACCAGTTCGAACACATCCACCACGGACGGATCGTCCTCACAGCGCTTGGCCAGGGGCACGAGTTCGGCGGGCAACCGGGTCACGAATGTGGGATCCTGCAGGGTCTTCTCGATCAGCTTGGAATAGACTTCCTGGGTAATCTCCCCCGGACCCCACGCCGGATCCACGTGAACGCCGGCGGCGTCCGCCTTCCGGCCCATCGCAGCCCTGTCGAGCGAAAACCAGTCGGCGCCCATGCGTTCCCGCACCAGGTCATGATACGTCGCCTCGCGCCATGGCGGCGTGAGATCGATAGGGGCATCCGCCGTGCCGACGCGCAGCGTGCCCATGACCTTTTCCGCCACCCGCACAACCATCGCCTCGACCAGCGCCTTCATGCCCCGCATGTCGGAGTACGCCTCGTAAATCTCGATCATCGTGAATTCCGGGTTGTGCGTCCGCGACAACCCCTCGTTGCGGAAATTGCGGTTGAGCTCGAACACCTTGTCGTATCCGCCCACCAGCAACCTCTTGAGATACAGCTCGGGCGCGATCCGCAGGTACATGCGGGTATCCAGCGCCTCGTAGTGGGTGACAAACGGGCGCGCCGCCGCCCCGCCGGCCTGCGGCTGCATCATCGGCGTTTCCACCTCCTGGAAGCCCAGCCCGTGCAGGTGCTCCCGGATTTCGCGGATGATCGCCGACCGCTTGGCAAACACCTCTCTCGACTCCGCGTTGGCCACGAGGTCGAGATAACGCTGGCGGTACCGCTGGTCGGTATCCTTGAGCCCGTGCCACTTCTCCGGCAGCGGCAACAGGGCCTTGGACAAAAGATCCCAGCGATCGATCTTGACGGTCTTTTCCCCCGTCCTGGTCGTGAACAGCGTCCCTTCCACGCCGATGTGATCCCCCAGGTCAAGCCGCTTGAAGGCCGCAAAGGCCTCCTCGCCGATGTGATTCTTCATGGCGTAGACCTGGAGACGCTCCGAACTGTCCCGCAAGTCGGCGAAGATGCTCTTGCCCATGTCGCGGAACGTCGTGATACGGCCGGCCACCCGGACCGCCCGGCCCTCCTCGAAGGCGGCAACGACATCCGCCAGCCTCCCTGTCCGGGCGAACGCCCGGCCGAAAGGCCTGTATCCCAGCGCCTCCAGCGCCTCCATGTTCCTGCGCCGCTGCTCCGCAATCTCACCGGACAAATGCTCAGTCATTTCGTTCACCCGTCAGTTTCTTCCCTTCGATCAGGGCCTTGATCTGCCCTCGCAGTGTTTCCTCCAGGTCCGGGATCAATCCCACATGTACAGCCTGCACCGTGCCGTCCTTGCCGATCAGCACCGTCTGGGGAATCCCCTGGACCTGGTAGGCCTGCCCCACCTTGCCGTCGGGATCCATGGCCACGGCGCAGTTGATCTTTTCCTTTTCAAGGAACTTCCGGACATCGGCGGGCTGTTCCTGCTGGTTGATCGCGTAGAACACCACGCCTTTGTCCTTGAATTCCTCCGTGACCCGTGCCAGCACGGGCAGCGAACGGCGGCAGGGGCCGCACCAACTGGCCCAGAAGTCCAGCACCACGACGGTCTCTCCCGGCTTGCCTGCGGGCACGGAAGCCTTCGCTCCATCCAGCATTTCCAGGGAGAATACCGGCGCGGGCTTCCCCGTCAGGGTTTCCAGTTCAGGCTCCGCGCCCTCTTCGCTGTCTCCGAACAGGGCATCCGTCTTGACGGCGCCTTCCGGCGCCTTGAACTCGAAGGCATTGCCCGGCAGATCGGCATCCAGCGACCAGTCGGAAAACCGGTTCACGAACGTCATCTTCATCGGCTGCATGCCCGGCATCGTCTCGACCGCCTGCGGCATGCCCGCCTTGGACATGTCGGTCATGACCTTGAGCACCACGGGTTTATCCCCCGTGGTCACCCACATTTCCCAGTCGAAGTCCTCCTGTTCGAACTTGAGGTGGTCGCATTCGCGGCCATCCACGGTCGCCGTGCCCGCGTGGGTGGCTTTCGTAACGCCTTCCAGCAACGACCCCCGCACGTCGTCGCGGAGGAGATTGTCCACGAACATCATGTTCGCGCCCATGGCGCCGATGGCCTGGAAGAGTTCCTCGTACGTTTTCGGCGCCGGCCCCGTTGCATAGCGGTTCATCATCGGCAGGTGGGAATAGAGGTTTGTGCCGTCGGAGACCACGGTGAACGTCGGCAGCCCCTTGAGATACCGCATGGCGAATTTGGCGGGCCGTTCCGCCGCCAGCGCATAGGTGGTGGTGATTTCCTGCCGCATGCCTTCCATCTCGTTGAGCATTTCCAGCGTCATCTTGCAGGAGAGTTTCCTGGCGCCCTGCAGGGCTTCCGCCGCCCGCCCCACAACAGTCTCGACCCGGCGGTCCATGCCGGACTCTCCGGCCATTGCCGTTGCCGCCACCGCCGCCACCGCCATCATCCATAGTCTCTTCATCCGGTTTCTCCTCCTGGCCTTTCACACTCTTGTACACAAGAAAGGCAGTTGCACACAATTCCCATCCTGCACAAAATCCTCCGCGCACAACCCCGCATGGCCCGCCGGCATGGGCATGAACTTGCCGGCTCCCGTGGCCAGCACCGCGCCCGCCTCGTCCAGGATCCGGCCTTCCGCCAGGATCAGCCGCGGCCTTCCGGACCCGATCCAGCCTTCCACCCGCACCCGCTGCCCGACCGCAACCGGCGCCTTGAGCCGCACCGTCAATTCCGCCGCCACGCTGGCCTCCCGGAACGTAAGGATCGCCGCCCAGGTCATCACCTCGTCCAGCAGCGTCGTCAACAGGCCCCCGTGGACAAGGCGCCGCCACCCCGCGTCCGCCTCGCGCGTCACATGGTCAAGGACAACCCGGTCCCCTTCAATCCGCGACCGCAGTTTCAGGCCGTGGGAGTTCTGCTCCCCGCAGATGAAGCAGGACTTTGTCCACGGCAGCATTCCCGATGTGTATTCCCAGTGCGACATGGTTCAATACAGCGCGGCTTTCCGGAACCGGCCCAGCGCCACATATACCCTCGCCACCCCGCGGTCCAGCAGGGTATTGAGGGTTTCCGCCTGCCGGTTGTAAATGTCCTTGTGCATCAGGATCCGCGTGGATTGTTCCGATAGTTTCTTCCGTAGCGCATCCAGGGTTTCCCGCCCGCCCGTATCCGGCGCGGCATCCACCATGGCGAACAGACGGTTCAACGCCGACGTCAACCTCGCCTCGGCCTGCGAGCATTCCGGAACCGTGGCCACGTGATTCGCCAGATCGCACGCGTTGCCGATCACGTCCAGGACCTGCGAGGCGTCTGTGCGGACCGCGGAGATGATGTAGGGCACCATCTCCCGCCGGGCCATCAACTCGTGCCGCAGATGACCCCAGGCCTCTTCCACCTGGCGCCGGGCAAACTCCAGAGCCTTGGATGTCTGGGCAAGCCACAGCGCGCACGCCACCACCCCAAGCCCCAGGACAATGTACGCCAATGTAAGCATCCCTGATTCCGCCAGACCGCCAGTCGCACCTGTGTACTATCTTTCCCGCCACCCTTCAATCAAACTCCGCTTCCTGGTTTTCGGTGGGTAGCCCC
>CAYWKN010000200.1:0-3732 GCA_964458765.1 uncultured Verrucomicrobiota bacterium | reverse complement strand
GGAAAGACCCCCCCCAACCGTTGAACCGTGAACCTCCCAACCGTTGAACCGTGAACCTCCTCAACCGTTGAACCGTGCCCCCCCCAACCGTTGAACCGTTTCAAAACAACGTGCCGGGATTCAGGCGGCCTTCGGGATCGAAAACCTTCTTCAACTGCCGCATGGCCGCAATCCCGTCCGCCCCGTACATCAGGAGGAGCAGGGGAGGCTTGATCTTGCCGATGCCGTGCTCCGCGGACACCGATCCGCCCATCGCCACGACGGCACGGGCCCATTCCTGGTAGAGCGACTTGCCACGGTCATAGTCGTCCATGTCCCGCGGCAGTATGTTCACGTGAACGTGGTTGTTGCCGATATGCCCGAAAATCACGTATTCCAGCCCGGCCCCCGCCAAACCCTGGTGATAGAGGGCCATGACCCGTTCCAGTGCCGCATCGGGCACGGACATGTCGGTGCCAAGCTTGGTCAGGGCGGGATGCTGTTTCTTCCGTTGGTCAATCAGGAGGTTGACCGCCTCGGGCGTGGCGTGCCGGAAATCCTTCATGGCCTCGATTTCCCGGGCGCTTCCGGCAAACCACGTGTCGTCTTCCCGCGCGCCGGACGCCTGAAGGTGTTCCGCGACCTGCATCACGGACTCCTCCACGGCCGCCGGATCCCGGCCATGGAACTCGACATATATGGCCGTGTGGAAATGCGGGGCCAGCGCGGGAAGCTTGGCAAACGCCGGGTTGCCGGCCTTGGCCTGGCGGAGCAGGTCCAGCGCCCGCGCGTCAAAGAATTCAATGGCGGCGGGCGGACAGGGGAGCGGGGCGCCGGCGGGGTCCCGCAGGAAGCGGACAAACCGCAGGGCGCCGGCCTCGTCCGGGAAGAACGCGGTCAACGCATTCATGCAGGCCGGCAGCGGAAGCGTCTGCAGCTCCGCTTGCACCAGGATGCCCAGGGTGCCTTCCATCCCGATGAAGAGATCCATCAGATCCATGTCCGGTTGAATAGAATAGCCGGCGGCGCTCTTGACGGCCGGCATCGCCAGGGACGGCAGTTCGGCGACAATCCGCCGGCCGGAGCCGGTGGTGACTTCCAGATGCCGGCCGCTGGCCTTCATGCCCCGTTCCAGATGGAGGGTGTCGCCGTCGGCCAGGACCACACGCAGGGATCGGACCCAACGGCGCGTCGGCCCATAGAGGTACGAGAGCGCGCCGGAGGCGTTGCAGGCGAGCATGCCGCCGAGGGAGGCGGAACGCTCGGTGGGATCCGGCGGAAAGAACAGGCTCTTCTCGTGAAGGGCTGCCTGAAGGTCCGTCAGCACCACGCCGGGTTCGACGGTCACGCGGTGGTCAGGCTGTACGGCGCCGATCCGCGTCATGCGGCTGAGGTTCAGGACAAGGCCGCCTTCCGGGACGGCCCCGGCGGCGATCCCCGTGCGCGCTCCCTGCGGGGTGACGGGCCACCCGTGCTGGCGGGCCACGGCAAGGGCATGGCGGATTTCGTCCTCGTTGCGCGGCAGGGCGATGGCTGTGGCGTGACCGGAGCGGCGCGACTCGTCCCGGATGTATTCCGCGAATTCCGGACCAAATGCGTGCAGGGGCGGTGTCAGGATCATGCGGAAGTAATGCAAAAAGGCGGCGGGGATGTCGAGACGAGAACACGCCAGCGTCCCGGCAGGGGGGCGCGGAGTGGAGAAATGGTTGCGGTCGCCGGAGAAGGCAGGTAAAAGCATCCGCAAAGTGATGGATCATCGAGGGGCATGACCGCACAACGCGGGGAACCTTAACGCCATGACAACGCCCGCCACCTTGGACACCGCCGCCTTTGAGCGCACGCGGGCCAACACCCGCGCACGCTTGTTGCGCAGCCTGGACCCGCGCGGGTTCTGGTACGGGCGGTTGTCGGCTAGTGCGCTGTCCACGGCGGTTTCGGTCATCGCGCTTTCCCTCACGGACAGGCAGGCGCACGACCGCCTCATCCGCAACGGCCTGGACTGGCTCGCCGCCAACCTCAACGCCGACGGCGGATGGGGGGATACGCCCGCAAGCCGGTCGAACCTCAACACCACCAGCCTCTGCTGGGCGGCTCTGGCATATGCGCCGGAAGCGCTGCCGCCGTGGACCGGCGCCGCGGCCCGCGCCGAAGCGTGGCTCCGGCGCCAGGTGGGCGCCCTCCGGCCCGACGACCTCGCGGCCCGGATCCTGGCTTTCTACGGCCGGGACCGGACGTTCTCCGCGCCCGTGCTCACCCTGCTGGCCCTGAGCGGCCGGATGGGCCCGCGCCGGGAAGCGTTCGCGCGGATTCCGGCGTTGCCGTTCGAACTCGCCGCGGCGCCGCATTCCCTCTGGCGACGGATGCGGCTGCCCGTCGTGAGCTACGCGCTGCCAGCGCTGGTGGCAATCGGTCAGGCGCGGCACTTCCACGTGCGGGATCGCAACCCGCTGCGACGCCGCCTGCGGGACGGCGCGCGCGAACGGACACTCGACGTCGTGCGCGGGATGCAGCCGTCCAGCGGCGGATTCCTGGAGGCCATTCCGCTCACGGGCTTCGTCTGCGCCGCCCTGGCCTCCATGGGCCGGGCCGACCACCTGATCGCGCGCGACGCGGTGCGCTTCCTGACCGGACAGGTGCGCGGGGACCACGCCTGGCCGATCGACACGTGCCTGTCCACCTGGCTGACGTCCCTCGCCATCCATGCGCTCTCGGCTGGCGGGGGACTGCCGACCGGCCTGCCGCCGCCGGCCCGTCACGCGGTCACCCTCTGGCTGCTGGGGCAGCAGCACGACGATGTGCACCCCTTCACCCACACACCGCCCGGCGGTTGGTCCTGGATGGACACCGATGGAGCCGTGCCGGACGCCGACGACACGCCCGGCGCGATGTTGGCCCTGGCCGCCCTCGCGCCCGGGGACGCGGCGGTCCGCGCGGCTGTCGAGCGCGGCGCGGACTGGCTCCTCCAACTGCAGAACCGCAACGGCGGGGTGCCGACGTTCTGTCGCGGCTGGGGCCAACTGCCGTTCGACCGCAGCGCCGCCGATATTTCGGCCCATGTGCTGCGCGCGTGGCAACGGGCGCTCCCGCTGCTGGCGGCGAAAACAGCTTCCCGGGTCCGCCGGGCGTCCGGCCGGCTGGTTCGCTATCTGCGCGACACGCAGGCGGACGACGGCTCCTGGTTGCCGCTGTGGTTCGGCCACCAGTACGGGCCCGGCGATGCCAACCCCTGCTACGGCACGGCGCGCGTGGTGCTGGGGCTGGCGGAGGCTGGCGGCGCCGCGGAGGAGGCGACGAGGCGCGGCGTGCGCTGGCTTGTCGGGACCCGCCAGCCGGACGGCGGCTGGTCGGGCGGCAGCGGGCCCGCATCCATCGAGGAAACCGCGGTCGCGGTCGAGGCGCTCGCCGCCTGGGTCGCGGCCCGCAACGGCGAAGACCCGCTCGCCGGCGAGGCGCGCGCCGCGGCCCTGGGCGGCGCCGCAGCCCTGGTCCGTCTGACGGACGGAGGAATCGAGTTCCCCTGCGCCCCGATCGGCCTGTATTTTGCGAAGCTCTGGTACCACGAAGAACTCTATCCCGTCGTCTTCGGCCTGGCGGCCATGGAAAAGGTGGCGGCGCTGGCCTGAGGGACGCGCGGACGAAGTCGCGGACACTGCATTCGCACATGTGCATGGATACCCATGGGGATTCGTGCTATCAATTTGGGGCTTCAGGGTTTTGAGTGGGTGGCCCCCAGGTCTTGTGGTTGGTCTAACC
>CAYWKN010000199.1:0-3758 GCA_964458765.1 uncultured Verrucomicrobiota bacterium | reverse complement strand
GGGTAATGCTTCCGGCGCGCTATTCGTTGCGCAGGGCTTCGGTGGGGGCGATGCGGGCGGCGGCGCGGGCGGGGGCGAGGCTGAAGGCGACACCCAGCGCCACGCCGGCGGCCAGCGGGGCCCAGAGAAGGAAGGGGCCGGCGGCCACGGGCACGGGGAGCGCGGGCGTGAACCGCAGGAGAACGGCGGCAGTCCCGGCGCCGAGCAGCGTCGCTCCACCGGTCAGGAACACCGCCTCCAGCAGGAAGAGCATGCCGATGTCGGACGGCGAGGCGCCCAGCGCGCGGCGTAATCCGATTTCGGGAATGCGCGTCTGCACATTCGCCAGCATCAGGCTGCCAAGCGTAATGCCGCCCATGAGCAGGCATAACCCCGCGATGAAACCGCCCGCCGCCAGGATCAGGCGGCGGAGCCGGTGCAGCCGGGCCACCAGGCTGGAGGGCGTCACCCAGGAAAGCGGCGCGGCGGCATAGCGCGGATCGGACAGCAGGCGCCGCGCGGCCGCCATCGCAGCCTCGACGGGGATGGACGGAGCGCTCCGGACGAAGATGGCGTCGAGCGAATCCTCCGGCTCCGCCGCCGTCTCCATCCAGTAGGCGGGCACGGTCCAGGGAACAATGACCAGACGCTCGCCCGGCGCCAGAACCGGCGAGGCCGCGGCCTGCTCGATGGCGCCGGACTCGGCCGACACGATGCCGACGATCCGGAAGGCCGCCGGCCCCAGCGGCAGCACGCCGCCCACGGACAGGCCCGCCTCCCGCGCGAGCGTTTCGGATACCACCGCCGCCGCCGCGCGGCCGCGCATGTCGGCGGCATCCGGCAACCGTCCCGCGCGGAGCGCCCACGGGCGCACCCGCCAGAGGTTCTCATCGGCACGGAGGAGAACGGCGCGCCGCCCGGCCACCTCGCAGGCGCCGGACCGGTACGCCGTCACATCGTGCTCCGGCAGGTTCCGCCGCAGCAGGTCGGCGTGCCGCCGGGTGAGGGGGGCCCCGGGCGCCGCGCTCCCGCCGCTTTCCTGCAGGATCGCGAAGCTGCTGATCCCGAGTTCCGCGATGACGGAATGCGCCTGCCTGCGCAATCCCGCCGCGATGCCCAGCACGATCGCCAGCGCGAACATGCCGAGCGCGATTCCGGAAAACGGCAGGAGCACCCGCGCCGGATGGCGGCGCGCGCCGTCCCAGACGTCCTGCATGAGCGGCCGCCAGCGCATCAGCCCGCTCCTCCCGTCGCGCGGCCTTCCGCTTCCCGCAGGATGCCGGCCCGGCATTCCAGGCGGCGCCCGGCGTGTTCCGCGATGGCGGGGTTGTGCGTGGCCATGACGATCGTGATGCCCTGCCGGTGCAGGTCCAGGAAACGCTCCATGACGGCGCCGCCCGTCGCCGGGTCGAGGTTGCCGGTGGGTTCATCCACGAGCAGCAGGTCCGGCGGCTGCGCGATGGCCCGGGCAATGGCCACGCGCTGCATCTCGCCGCCCGAAAGCAGGCGGGCAGGCTGGTCCGCATGCGCGGACAACCCGACCTGCTCCAGCGCCTGCACGGCCAGGCGGGTTGCCTCGGCCGCCGGAGTATCGAGGTAGCGGAAACGGAACAGCACGTTCTCCAGCACCGTCCGGTGCGACAGCAGGCAGAAGCGCTGGAACACCATGCCGACCCGGTGCTTGCGCCATTCGATCCGCTGCCGTTCGTCGAGGTCCATCACGTCCCGCCCCGCCAGGGTGATCCGCCCCGCGGTGGGGCGGTCGAGCATTCCGGCGAGATGCAACAGCGTGGTCTTGCCCGAACCGGACGGACCGGTGAGGCAGACGAATTCACCCGGCCGCACCGCCAGATGGACATCGCGGAGAACCGTCACCGGTCCGGCGGGTGTGGGGAATCTCCGCCAGACGCCTTCCATGCGCAGGATGGGTTCGGCGTTCATGGAAGGAAGACCTTGTCGCCGGGGTCCAGGCCCCGGAGGACTTCCAGCACGGTGTCGTTGCCGATCCCCAGTTCCAGCGGGCGGGTTTCGGCGCCGCGCAGGGTGCGCACGCGGCACGACGGCGAGCCGTCCTCCCACGTGACGGCGCGGCGGGGAACGAGAACGGCGTCGGGCCGGGCATGGGAGCGGACTTCCACGGCGACCGACATGCCGGGCCGGAGCCGCGGGTCCGGCTGGCGGAGGCGGATGGTGACGCGGAAATACTTCTGCCAGGCGGGGTGGCCCGGCCGTGGCTGCGCGGTGGCGCCGATGCTCTCGATATCGGCCGGCAGGCGGCAGTCGGGGTAGGCCAGCGGGATCACCCGGGCGGGCGCTCCCGCCGGGAAGCGGCCGAGATCCGCCTCGGGGATGAACGTCTGGATCACGAACTCGCTGGGATCGGGAATGCACAGGAGCGGCTGGCCCGGATACACCGGGTCGCCGGTCCGCGCGGCCCGGTATTCGGCGCCCATGGCGACGGGCAGGAGGACGACGACGCCCGCGGATGGCGCGCGGATGACGGCGTTGGACAATTGCCGCGCGGCGGCCTCGAGCTGGCGCGCGACGGTATCCCGCGCGGCCCGGGCCTTGGCGAGGCGGGCCGGATGGAGATGTTCGAGGGTCAGCGCGCGCTGGGATTCCAGTTGCCGGGCCTTGGCGCGGGCCACGGCGGCGCGGGCTTCCTGCTGCTCCAGCTCGCGGCGCGAGAGGAGATTGCGCTCCACCAGGTCGCGCGTATCGCGCAGGGCTTGTTCCTCGGCCTCCGCCGCCGCGGCGCATTCGCGGAGCCGGGCCTCGATCTCGGCCTGTTCGATCGGCAGTTCGGCCTTCTCCAGGGCGTCGAGTTCCGCGCCCGCGCGGGCGAGGTCATGGTTCAGCTTGACCATCTCGTTCTCGATGTCCGAGCTGTCGAAACGCAGGAGCGGATCGCCCGGCCGGACTTCGGCTCCGTCGGGCACGACCTCCACGACGGTGGCGCGGCCCTGGAAGCGGGAAAAGAGCGTTTCGGTCCGGCGCGTGTCGAGGAGGCCGGCGCAGGGCGTCCACACCTCGAGGGCGCCGCGGGCGATCACGGCTTCCGCGGACGCCGGCGCGGAGGCGCGGGGGCGGCACGCCGCGAGGCAGGCCGGCAGCAGGAGGGCAAGCAGGATGCGGTGGTTCATGGCGTCGGCTCCAACGGGGACGGTTTGAGATCGGCGGGGCACTCGGTAAGGGTTCCCAGGAGGCGCAGCAGGTTGTAGCCCGCCACGCAGACGTCGGCGCGGGCGGAGAGCAGGACCGACTCGGCCTGGCCGAAGGCGTTCTCGGCGTCGGTGACGGAGAAGCTGTCGCCGCGGCCGGCTTCGAACAGGCGGCGCGCCAGTTCCGAACGGGCCTCGGCGGCGGCGTAGTTCCGTCCGGCCAGGGTCAGGTCGCTGCGCGCCTGCCGGTAGGCCGAGACGGCCTGCTGCACTTCGCGGGCGATGGACAGGGCGCGGATGCCGACGGTTTCGCGGGCCGCGCGGACATCCACCTCGGAGACTTGTACGGCGGTGCGGTCCTTGCGCCGGTTGAGGTCCATCTGGCCGGCGAGGCCGACTGTCCAGAGATTGCGGTCGAGTTCCGCGGATTCGCGGAAGGCGGCGGCCTGGCCGTACTGCTGGTTGCCGGCCACGAGGGCGATGTCCGGTTGCAGGCGGCGGCGGGCGAGTTTGGCGCCCCGGCAGGCCGCGTGGTAGTCCTGGATGGACTGGGCATAGTCGAGGCGGTTGCCCAGTGCCGTTTGCACGGCCTCGTCCATGGGCGGGACCTCGCTATCC
>CAYWKN010000198.1:0-3798 GCA_964458765.1 uncultured Verrucomicrobiota bacterium | reverse complement strand
GCACTCGCGCCGCCCCCACCAGCCACTGCACGCCGTGGCTGTACATGCCGTTCTCGCGCACGCCCGCCGGATACTGGCTCACCCGCCCGAACCGCGGCCGGGTGGATTCCAGCACCGGCGGCCACCCGAGCAGGATCACCGATTCACGCTCGAGCAATCCCAGCGCCGTGTCGAATGCCGCTTGCGCCCGGCCCTGGTCCGCGCCGGCAAGAACCGCCCAGGAGGCCGTCAGCGCATCCACTTCCCATGCGCTTCCGCCCCGCGCGCCGATTTCCGTTCCGTCGTCATGGATCGCCCGCAGGTACCGGTCGCCGCGCCAGGTGTTCTCCAAGGCCTGACGCAACAGGGCCAGGCGCCGCCGGTAGTCCTCCGCCCGCCGCGCGCCATACCGCCGTTCCAGACAGGGCAGCAGCTCCCCGACAACATAGGCCAGGAAAAACCCAAGCCATACACTCTCGCCGCGACCCTCGCTTCCGATTTCATCGAAGCTGTCGTTCCAATCGCCGGTCCCGATCAGCGGCAATCCGTGCCTTCCCATGCGCCGGCGGAACACCAGGTCCAGCGCGCGCGTCACATGGTCGCACAGCGGCTCCTCCACCGGTGACCGCAAGGGGAACAACCCGAGGCCGGCCTTGCCGGACGGCAGTGGCAGGAACGGCAGTTCCGTGTCCAGGTACGGCACCCGCTCCTCGAGAATCGCTTCGTCGCCCGTCATCCGCACGTACTCAGCCACTCCCCAGCCAAGCCATAGCAGGTTGTCGGAGGCATGCGACCGGGCGGCCAGGCCGGTGCGCCCATCCTGCAGCCGGAAGAACCAATGGACCGCATCACCCTCGATGAACTGCTGGGCGGCGTGCAGGAGCAGTTGACGCCGCGCCAGTGCGGAATCCACCCAAACCAGGTTGACCGCATCCTGCAACTGATCGCGGTATCCGAAAGCTCCGCTGGCCTGATAAAACCCCTTCCGTGCCTGGAGGCGCTCCGCCAGCGTCTGGTAGGCAAGCCAGCCGAGCATCCCGTCAAACTCCGGGTCGTTCGTTCTGACTTCCAGCGAGTCCAGAAAACCGTTCCACCGGGCCCGCGTGGCTGTCAACGCCGCTTCCGCGTGCCCCGCATCGGCGTACTTCCGTATCCAATTCCCGGCTTCCGCGCGGGTCCCCGCCTGCCCGAGAATGGCAACCAACGTGACATCCGCGCCCGGCGCCACTTCGACCTCCGTTCGCAACCCCGCCACCGGCGCCGCGTCGCCATCGTCGCTGGCGAGTCCCTCCACCCACGCCGGATGCGCCACGGCCCGCCCCGGCCCGAAAAAGAGCCCACGCCGCCGGCACACCGCTTCCGGCGCAGGCGTCATGGCGGCAAACGCCGGCCCCGACCGGAACGTGTTCCGGGGATTCTCGAAGAGCAGCCCCCGCCCTCCTTCCGCCTCCCGCACCCGTAACGGGCCTGCATGTTCAGGCCGTTCCGCCAGGACCATCTGGAAATACGCCGCCACGCGGAAGCGGCGCGGGCGCGCGCCTCGATTGCGAAGGCGCAACCGGTAGACCCCCAACGGCTCTTCCGGCGGAACAAACACTGTCAATTCGGTATCCAGGCTTCCGCGGCACATGTGGAACACCGCCGTTCCATCCGCGCGCAATTCGGTCTCGTACCCGGCGGCCCGGTCGCGCAACGGCTCCCAGGTCGGCGAAAACCATTCCCCGCTGTCGGGTTCGAACAGATACCACGCCTCGCCGGGCAATTCCCGCGTGGTGGTATCAGCCCAGTCGGGCGTGATGCGGTTCTGCTGCGAATTGACGCTGGCGGAACTGTGCAACCCGCGCTGCGTCACGGCCACCACGTGCCCGAGCGCGTTGGACATCGTGTGATCGAACGGCCGCGGCGTGAAAGGCGTCAACACGCGCATCATGCGGCCGCCATCTTCCATGCGGCTGTACGGACCCACCACCCCGCGCGGCGGAACGCCATGTCCGAGCCGCGGCGCCGGCGCTGCCCCGGCGATGGGCC
Organism: uncultured Verrucomicrobiota bacterium; assembly: GCA_964458765.1. Classification (GTDB taxonomy): domain Bacteria; phylum Verrucomicrobiota; class Kiritimatiellia; order CAIKKV01; family CAITUY01; genus CAIVSY01. The sequence continues at coordinate 1,791 of CAYWKN010000198.1, read as the reverse complement.
GCGCCGGCTGCGTCCGGCCTTCCTGTAACAGCGCTTCAACCGCCGCCAGGGATTCCGCGCACCCGACCCGGAACCGCACCGTCCCGCACCCGGCCGGCGCCAGTTCCACCGGCAAACACACCGCGGCCGCCGCATCGAGCAGAGGGCACGGTCCCATCGTTTCCGCCGGACGCCAGCGGTCTTCACGCACCGCCTGCGGCGACCACACCGTTCCTGCCCGCCCGATGAACTCGACCCGTGCCATCTGGATTCCCCTGGGTTCCCGGTCGGAGGCCAGGAATCCCGCCAGGCCGGTCTGCCGGTTCAACGCCAGCGCGGCCCGCAAGTCAGCCCGGTAGGACACCTCCGGGAAAAGCCTGGCATACTGCGTGTGGCCGCGATCGGCTCCGGCGGAGGCCAGGACCCACTCGATGTACGGAACCACCACCACATTCCGTTTCTCCCGCGTGAGGTTGCGCACACTCACGGTCCACTCCTCAACGGCGGAATCCCCGGCGGCCAACTCGATCCGGACTTCAGCCGCAAGCCCGCGGGATTCCTGGCGAACCAGGATGGCGGCGCCCTCGCTGCGGATTTCCGGTGGCGGAGCGATTTCCGCCGGGAAATTCCCCAGCACCGGCCAGACGTCGCTCGCCTCCGCCCCGCCGCCCCCGGCCGCGCCAAGGAAAAGGATGCGCCCGGCGGGATCGCGCCCCTCATAGGACCGCCGGTGCAGATCCAGGCCGCGCGGCAGGAACCCGGCCTGCATACCGCCGTCCCCACCGACCGACAGCCTGTATACGCGATTGCACCGTTCATGGGCTGTCGCAGGGCTCCGCCGCCAACGGCCACGCCGCCACATGCCGCCCAGAAGCGCGCCGGCCAGCACTACCCCGGCCGCTCCCCAGAAGAGCACTGCCGGCTGCGTCCACAACCGCTCCAACACCGGAACGGTCGTCTGCCGGATGTACTGTGATCCTCCCCAGACCCGATCCCAAGCGGCCCCGGCGGGAATGTAGAACGGCAGCAACAGCGGCGCCCAGGTCGTGAACCTCTTGATCCCCTCCGGGAAACAACGCGCCGTGGCGTCCGATCCAAGGAAACGGGCCACACGGCCATCCAGACGTTCCATGCCGATGAAACTGAGGTTCACGAGCGTCGCCACCCGCAAACCCATGTGATCAATCCAGATCAGAACCCGGAAGGCGTCATAGGCCAGCACCCAGAGAAAGACCTGGAGACTCCACGCCTCGAATCCATCACGGTCCAGAAGGAGGCTTTGGCCGATACAACACAGGGTGCGGATGGCCCCGTCCTGGTTGTACCACGTCGGCGCAGGCATCTGCCGGAGGAACGTGAAGATGATGGGCGCCATCCAAAGCCCCCACCGCAGGACGAAGATCGTCCCCTCGGCCAGTTCCGTCACGCCGTCCCGCGAGAACATCCTCCGGAGCGGCGCCACCTCGCGCTGGAACACCGCCATCAGCGCCCCGCGGTTGACGGCAAACAGCCAGGCCGCCACGCCCCAGGAAATCACTCCCGCCAGCGCTTCGTTCCACAGAAGACGCGCCCCGCCTGTGTAGTCGCCCAGCCGCAGGAATCCCCACCGGCTCAGCAGCGGATACACTTCAAAGGGAACCGGCCCCGTCCCGAATCCCAGATAGGCGCGGAACTTGGCGAGGATCACCGGTGTCTGGGCCGCGTCGAAATAGAAACCCAGCGCCGCCCCGACCAAACCGCCCAGCAGCATCTTGACCGCATATACCCGCCAGGTGCCCACCCGTCCGCACCCCGCCGCCCGCAAGGCAATAT
>CAYWKN010000197.1:0-3811 GCA_964458765.1 uncultured Verrucomicrobiota bacterium | reverse complement strand
ACGTTTCAGACCTACAACCTGTGGGGGCCACTTGAGTCAATCAGCCACCCAGTTTTCGATATATCCGGATCAAGGGGTTGACCCAGGCGCCAAGCGCATCTCAAACCAAGGCGATGATCCTGGGAACAGGCCTTGAACCGACGTTCTCGTTTGCCTGCTCGAACGACGTGGCCAACCGCATCCACCAGGCAAGCCTGAATACCCTCATGGCCAACAGCATTGGCGGCTACATCGCCGACTGTCCGGACCGCGAGCGGGCGGCCTATGCCGGCTATAGCCTGGTCTATGCTTCCCTGTTGATGCAGCACTATGCGGATGGAATCGTGTTCCTGGAGAAAACCGTTCGCGATGCCGTGGATGGACAACGCGCCGATGGCCTTCCTGCAACCTGTTCACCCGTCGGACCGGGAGGGGGATCCGGGCTATGGACACATCACAGCGGCGGTGGTCATGTCTTCATCCGGACGCCGTGGCAGCTCTACCTGAACTCCGGCGACAAGCGCGCGATGGAAATGGCCCGGGCCGCCGCGGAAAAATACCTGCTCGCGATGCCTCGGTATTTCGACGACAAAGCAGCACTGGTCGGGATCAGCCAGTGGGAATTTCTGGGTGACTGGTATGCGTTTGGTATCCCTGGAGATCCGTCAGGTTTCGATACGTCAGGTTTCAACCCGCTTGGCAAGGCAATCCAGGGCAACTGCCTTTATATTCTCAGCCTGGATCGGATGAGCAGGATACTGGAAGCGTTAGGGGAGTCCGAGCAGGCCATCCGCTATCGCGCCAAGGCGGATGAGCAGCGCCGTCTGTTTCACGCCCACTACTATCGGAAAGATGCCTCCAACTACGGGCTCGATCACATGTCGTACCTGGCCGAACCCCTGCTGGCGCAGATTCCGCCCAAAGAGGAGGAAGACGCCGTGTTCCAGGCCCTGGCGCACAATATCCGCACGGTTGCCAACGGGCATCCCACCTCCGGCGACGGCGGGATGCATCATCTCATGGAGGTCCTCCTGGCGTGCAACCGGCCAGACCTGGTCTATCTGATGGTGAACCAGACCGAGCGACCAAGCTGGGGTGCGATGATCATGAACGGGGATGATACCATCTGGGAGCACTGGACCGACGTACATTCCAAATCCCACGTTGGAGTCGGCGGGATCGGCGAATGGTTCCTCAACGGGCTGGCGGGCATCCAGTGCGATCCGGCGCGACCCGGCTTCCGGCATGCTGTCGTGCGCCCGTACTTCCCACCGGACATGGAATGGCTGTCGGCCAGTTCCAATTCCTTGCAGGGACGGATCGCCGTGTCGTGGCGCAAGCAGGACGGAACGGTGACGCTGGATGTGTCCATTCCTCCGAACACCACCGCCACGCTGGTGTTGCCCGTGGGCCGGCCAGAGGACATCGCCGAGTCCGGCAAGCCGCTGGATCGGGCACCGGGAATCAAAGAGACGGTTGCCAAGGATGGATCGATATTCATCGAACTGTTTTCCGGACATTTTGTGTTTAGCTGGGGTTGTAGGAGTCGTTAAATGAAGGAGAGAAAGGATTACACGATGAGTTCAGAAACAATGACTGTAAAGAACCAACCGGCACCGACGGCACAGCCCAGCTCATCCAGTGAGCGGCTGGCCATCCCGCATCAATGCGGCGAGAAACTCGGCTTGCCGGCTTGCGAGCCACGCTGTTATCGCGGGGCTTACTGGGAGGGCGGCACGCCCCGTCCACCTGCAAACCGCTGGACCCCGCAGACCCGGCTTGCCTACGAAGCCAAAGTAGACTGGTTTCACAAGGCCCGGTACGGGTTGATGTTCCACTTCACCGCGGGCGTAGAGGGTTCGGACTGGGACTCCGCCAAATGGAACGCCTGGATCAGCGCGATCGACGTGGAGAAGGTGGCAGACCAGGCGGCGGAAGTTGGTGCGGGCTATGTCATGATCTGCATCACGCAGGTCGGCCGCTACCACTGTGCGCCCAACCCGGTTCTCCAGGAACACTGGGGACTGAAGCCCGGACAGTATAACTCCGAGCGCGACCTGCCGATGGATCTGTCGAGGGCTCTGGCCAGGCGCGGCATCCGCCTGATGCTGTATACGCACGCCCGGGAGTTCTACGGTCTGCCACTTCCGTCCGGCATGGACCGGGTAACCGCCTATCGCCGTTGGCTGGACGTCATGCGTTGGGACAGCGACCACTACGGGAAAGCCTGCTCGGGATGGTGGGTGGATTGTCTGTTCAAGTTCATCCCCAACTACGCCGAGGATTTCATTGCCGCGCTCCGGCATGGCAACCCCGACACGATTATCTCCGACGGCCGCCACGAGTGGGCAGACTATTTGCATGGCCATTGCTATTACCATTGGAATGAGCAGCAGAAGGTCCTCCCTTACTTCGGCCGGTGGGAGCCCGAGTACAGGATCCAGTGGCATCAGTTCCAACCTCTCGGTCCTACGTGGGCCCAACCCGGGGTGGCGCACACGACACCCGACATGGTGCGGTACATGAAGAAGATCGCCGAAGGCGGCGGCGTGATGACTTTCGACCTCGGCGCGCACGACGGGCACGGGCGAGGCCCGCTGCTGGAGATTGCCGGCGACCAGATGGCACAACTCTGTGCGATTCGCGATGAGCTCAAGAACGTACCAGTCACCGATGGCGCCAGGATGCGGCAGGAGACGCTGCAACTCTCGTTGATGACGGTCAAAGACGAGTTCATCCAACTGCACGCGGCCTGGCCCCGGCACTGGACCGACACATTTACGCTGCAAGCGCCGCAGGACATCACGATTGCGGGTCGGGTCGAGGAAGGCGTGCTGATCGAACTCGCCGTCTCACCCGCCGATCGCCGGCAGGACATCAAACTGCCGGGGCAGAACGGGCTCTATGACGCGCGCTCGGAAACCCGGCCCTTCGCCAATTGCAATCAATGAAAAGGGAATGGGAAGTGAAAAAGCAAACTCCTACGGAGTGGATGGCCATACAAAACTCAAATTCACCCCCATCCAGTGGACGGACACAGGGTTTGTTTTAAAATCATGAACAACCCACGGGAGAGACGCCATGAACACGAATGCTACACAAATACCTCGGCATTTGCCGGACAAACTGGCCATCTGCTTTTACGTCTGGCACTGGATCTTCGAGGCTGCCTATGCCGATCTGGACAAGGCCATGCGCGAGACGAAGGAGCGCGGCTTCAATTGCGTCCGCGTGGATACGGGGGCTCTGCTCACCCACGACCAGCAGGGCAACCCGCGCGGTGTAATCCGCATCCGCCCGTGGATCGAGGACTGGAACAACGTGCCGTATCCGCTCAAGGCGCATGAAGTGGACGTGCTGGAGCGCGTGCTCGAACTGTTCCGCGTGGCCGACAAGCACGACATGACCGTCATCTGCACCAGTTGGCTCTATCAGGATCTGGTGACCCAGCTTGCGGATCCCGCGCTGCGCGCCGAGATCATTGCCATCCCCTACAAGGACCGGATCATGGAGCTGGCGCGTCAGCACGACCGGTTGGTGACGCTGCTCAAGGAGCGCGGCCTGGCGCATCGCATCGCGTTTGTCGAGGTACTGAACGAGGCCGAGTTCTCGCCGCTCTTCGTGCCGAAAGCCACACCCACAGCTCCGCCGACGTTCGAGGAATTCGCTCGCTGGACCTGGCCGGACCTGGCGGACAAGGCCGCCTCGGCGCAGGAGTTCAGTCGCGCCGTCCGTTATCTGCGCGAACGGCACCCTGACATCCTGTTCACCATGGACTACGCCTGGTCCGGCCAGGTCCAGCGAGCGAATTCCTCGAACGTCGGCGGAGCTG
>CAYWKN010000196.1:0-3991 GCA_964458765.1 uncultured Verrucomicrobiota bacterium | reverse complement strand
AGGGCGCCCCTGGCGGCCAGGAATTCCTTCACGTCCGGGCGAAAGGCCGCCAGGGTGCAGGCCACGGCGTTCATGAACGGCTGGTCGCTGCCCGAAGACCCCTGGCTGAGGATCACGTAGGGGCAGTTGCCGCAATAGACGTCGCCATGTCCGCCATCCCGGCCGTTCCGCCCCGGATCGTAATCGCGATGCTCGGGATACATGTAGATGTGATTCCCCGCATATTGAAGATGAAGCAGAAACATCCGCCGCGCGTCGGGATACGCCAGGCGCGGCAGGCTCCGCCAGAGGGGCCCCACCGTGCCGGCCAGCGAGGCATTGCCGAGGGTGATCCGGTTGTAAAAGAGCTGCAACTGGAGGCCGCGGTCAATCCCGTTGGCGCGCGCCTCGGGGGCATACTCCACCCCCGTGAGCTGGGGATAGGAGCCGAGATTCAGCCTGGAATGATCGCCATCCCGGTTGTCGTACAAGTCGCCGTGGAGACCCGCCGCCGTGCCTTCCTGGAACCACCGGCGGACGGATTCGCCCACTGCCCCTTCGCCGGACACCGGGGCCAGGTTCGTGCCGCCATCCCCGGGAAACGTGAACAGGCTCTGCAGTATGCCGAGGTTGTTGTTCCACACCGTGTTGCTCTCGGACACCCTGGCAACGCGGTGGGTCACCACAAACGGCGTGGCCTTGCGCGTCTCGGGCTTGGGCGGCGTGGCCGCCGCCATGGCTCGCAGGAGTTTCCTCCAACTTTCCTCCTGCCGGCGCAGGCCGGCAAGATCGGCATCCTTTTGCGCCGCATTGACCGCGTTGAAACCGCGTTCCACGGAACGGTACAGGTTGGAGAATGCCGCCTCGCTCTTGCCCTGGAGCGCCTGGGCGCAGGCAAGATTGTAGTACGCGGTGATGTGTTCCGGCAGGAGTGCAATCAACTGCTCGCCGATCTTCTCCGCCTCTGCGTACTGTCCCCTGCGTAACAGCCGCCTCAGGTCCAGTTCCAGCCCCGCCGCCTGTGCCTGCAAGGCCGGGAACGTGAACACGCTCCGCCACGGCGACGCCGGAGACTCCTCCCCCCGAACCGCCAGGCTGCTCATGCACACCGCCGCGATCAGGCCGAACACCCGGAAGGATCGCCGTCTCAACCCTGCTTGCCTGTTGGTTCCCATACTGTGTGTATATCGTACGCGAATCCGGAACGGCTTTCGATTCCCTTTTCGGCGCCCCGTTATCCGGCCTGAGGATACAGGTCCAGCAGGGCGGGTGCGACATCCACGATGGATCGCGCGCGGCTCTTCAGCGCGGTCGCGCCATGTCCCACCGCCACCAGCGGAACCGGGTTGCCGGAATGCTTCGGGGAACCGGCTTCCTCGATGTTGCCGTGGTCGCTGGTAAGGACAAACAGGTGCGACGGATCCCCGCCGGCAAACCTGACCGCCTCCCGCAGGAATTCGTCCAACTGTCCCAGCACGCGAACGGCATCCGCCAGGGTTCCCTTGTGCGCCGCGCGGTCGGTCTGGAAGTATTCGAACACCGTGAAATCATAGGTTCGCGCCAGCGCCGCCAACTCCCGCCCCGATTGCGCCGGCGTGTGCAACGGACCCTCATAGCCGCGCTCGCGCAGGCTGGCGCGGGTCAGGTCCTGATACACCGCCTCGCCGCGCAGCATGGCCGCACGGTCGCGTACCGCGCCGAACGCCTGGAGCGCCGCCACGGTGGTGACCGACTGGCGGCGCCGGGTCAGGACTTCCTCGATGTCGTCCAGATAGTACGCGTTGGCGAAGGTCGAACGGTACCCCCGGCGGGACAGCGCGTCATAGAGGTTGTGTTTGCGGATGATCTCGCGCAGTGCCGGTCCCGGGAACCCCTCCACGTGGCGGCCCGCCTCGCGCGCCGCGTTGACCCCCGTGAATAGCGCCGTCTGTCCTGTGGCGCTCTGCGGGATGCCCGGCACCCCCATGCCCGCATCGAGGGGAACCGAATGATGGTCCAGAAGGTCCCGCAAGCACGGGCATGCCCCGCCCCGCACGGGATTGCGGACCGGATCGTCGGCGCCGAGTCCAAGCCCGTCTACCAGGATAAACAGCGTCCGTGGCGCGCGCCGGGCCACTAGACCCCCAGGCTCAGCCGCATGGCCAGACGCTCGGGCAGGCCGGCGTCCAGCACCCTCTTCTGGGCCGTGGCGACATCGTACGCCACGCGCCGGAGTTCCACCTTCCGCGCCCCCATGTCGTACACGGCGTACGACGCCCGGTTGTCGCCGTCCCGCGGCTGCCCGACGCTGCCGACGTTGACAAAGTACTTCTTGCCCAGCATGACGGCAATCGCTCCGCCGCCGTTGATGCGCCGCACATAGCCGGACTTCTCGAACACCACCGGGTGATGCGTGTGACCGTAGAAGCAAACCGTCGTGGACTGGTAATTGAAGTTCGACTCCGCCTCCAGTTCCTCGAAGACATATCCCCACTTGTCCGGCATGTCCAGGGTGCTGTGGACCAGGGTGAAACCATCCACCACGCGCACCAGCTTCAACTGGCGCAGGAAGCTCACGTCGTCATCGGTCAACTGGCTGCGGGTCCAGTCCACGACGTTGGCCGCCAGCGGGTGGAAGTCGCGGATGCAATCGTCGTGCGAGCAATAGTGGTCGTGGTTGCCGCGGACGCACACGGCGCCGAGTTCACGCACCTTGCGCAGGCATTCCGCCGGATTGGCGTTGTAGCCCACGATATCTCCCACGCACGTGTACCGGTTCACGCCAAGGGCCTTCGCATCCTCCAGCACCGCGGACAAGGCCTCCCAGTTGCCGTGGATATCCCCGAGTACTGCGCATTTCGTATCTGCGAGGGCCATTCGATCACACCTTCAGAAGGGTCGCCGCAAGCGCCAGGTCCTCCGGGGTCGTAACTTTGATGTTCGACCAGGACGACGCCACAAGCTGCACGCGCTCTCCCAATTCCTCGACGGCGGCGGCATCGTCCGTCACCGTCAGTTTCTTCTTCTCCACGTACTCGTAGGCCCGCTTCAGCAGGTCGACCCGGAACCCCTGGGGCGTCTGAACCGCCCAGAGCCGCGTCCGGTCCACCGTGCGGCTGACCACCATGTTCCGCTCCACTTCCTTGATCGTGTCGGTGACCTTCACGGCCGCCACGCCGGACCCGCCGCGTTTCGCGGCCCGGATGCACTCTTCGATGATCCGCGGCGTGACGCAAGGCCGGGCCCCGTCATGCACGGCCACCACCTCCACATCGTCGCCCAGTTCGGCCAGTCCGTTGCGCACCGAAACCTGGCGCGTCGCCCCGCCGGCCACAATCTTGCGAACCTTGGCGCAGCCGAAGACCTGCGCCAGGCCGCGCGCCGATTCCACCCTGTCCTTGCGGACAACCAGGATCACCCCGTCAATCGCCGGACACTGCTCGAAGGCCAGCAACGAATAGGCCAGCACCGGGCGGACTCCCAGCGATAGAAACGCCTTGTCTACGTCCGGCCCCATGCGCTCGCTCTTCCCGGCCGCCACAATGATCCCGAAGATCATGATCCACCTCCACTGCGATGTGCCCCTATTCCCGCAGGGTATCATCCGGGCGGCCGTGCGTCAACATGTCCCTCGCGGAATCTCAGACAATGGCCTTCCCGACGAACACAAGGACAAAAATGGCCACCGTCTCGATGATGCCAAGCGCCATCAGGTAGTTGCCGGCGCCCTGGCCGGTTTCGCCCAGCGCATCCGAGGCCGCCGCGCCGGCCACGCCCTGCATCCAGGCCGAAGCGCCCAGCGCCGCGCCGCTGAAGATTCCGACGCCCACCAGGTCCATCCAGTTCGCCGGTGACTGCACCGCGTTGGCCAGGATCTTGTTCATCACAATCATGCCGTAGATGGTCTGCGACAGGGGGGCGCCGACAAAGGCCAGCAACATGAACGGAGCCGCCTTCTTCTGCGCGTAACATTTTTTCCAGACGCCGATCGCCGCCGGCGCCCCCCTGTCGCAGACCATCTACGGCATGATTG
>CAYWKN010000195.1:0-4038 GCA_964458765.1 uncultured Verrucomicrobiota bacterium | reverse complement strand
GCACAACCGCGACGACAGCCACCACGATACCGCCCACCGGCGAAGATCCCGCCGGCGCCACAGGCTCCTCCAACCGCCGCACCGGCGGCGCCAGGGGGGCCGCCGGCTCCGGCTTCCATCGCTCCGGCTCCTGGACGGCGCGCTGCCGCTGCGCCTTCTTCAACGCATCGCTGATGGTGCTCATACGGTTTCTCCCGCCACCGGCAGAAGGGTCTCGCCCTCCAGTTCCCCCGCGCACTTTCTCACCACCCCGGCGTCAATCCGGAGGGATTCCTGGACAAACCCCTTCAAAAGGGCCCGGTCCGCCAGGATGTTGATCAGCCGCGGAATGCCGCCGCTGTATTCGTACACCGCGTCCACAGCCGCTTCCTCGAACCGGAGGTCACCGTTGGCCCCCGCCACCTTCAGCCGGTGCCGGATGTATCCCCCCACCTCGTCCCGCGTCAGCGCCCGCACATGGAACCGCACCGCGATCCGCTGCCGGAGCTGCACCAGTTCCGGCGCGTTGAGCTTGTCCCGCAGTTGCGGCTGCCCCACCAGGACGATCTGCAGCAGTTTCTCCTTTTCCGTCTCCAGGTTGGACAACATGCGCACAGTCTCCAGCGTGGAAGACCTCATGTTCTGCGCCTCGTCAATGATCAGCACCGCGTTGTTGCCTTTGCAGACCTGCTCGAGCAGGAACGCATTGATGGCCCGGATCAGCGTCCCCTTGGTGCGGCGCCCGGCGACCGTGATCCCGAAATCCTCCACAATCGCCTCGAGCAACTGGGTCTCCGGCAGCACCGAATTGAGGATGAGCGCCACCTTGACACTCGCATCCAAACGGTTGATCAGCGCCCGGCAGAGCGTGGTCTTGCCGGCCCCGATCTCCCCCGTGATCGCCAGGAATCCCTTGCGCTGCTCGATCCCGTAGCGCAGGTGGTCGAGCGCTTCCGTGTGCGTGGGACTCAAGTACAGGAAACCAGGGTCGCTCGTGACGTTGAAAGGATACTCCCGAAGGTTGTAGAAGGCCAGATACATCGCCTCTTCCCTTGTTGGAAAACAGCCCGTTTCCTTTCTCCCACACCCACCCGCTGGCGTCAACCGTAATCAGGAACCAAGCCCTTCAGCCTATAGCGTGCTGCCCCACCGGCACGGCCCTGCGCCGCCTTCCAGCCAGAGCGGAACCAGGCGCCGCAGCGGCCAGGGCTCCAACGCGTACCGGCCCGCCCTCCCCGCCGGAATCCACCGGAATGTGATCCAGTCCTCGCAGGCCTCCGGCGTCGCGTCCGGCCTCAACACCGGGATGTCCATCCGGAACATCAGGTTGATTTCGCAGTGGCGTTCACCCTTCTGCAGGTACGTGTGCTCCACCGCGCCGAGAAACGCCCCCACCCTGGCCTTGACACCCAGTTCCTCGAGGACCTCCCGCCGCAGACCCTCCTCCGCCTTCTCGCCCCATTCGATGTGCCCGCCGGGCAGAAACGTGTTCCTGGCGCCCTTGCTCTGGCAGACCAGCAACTGCCCCTGCTTCACACAAACCCCCCGCACCAGAATCTCAAGCGCCTTCTCCTTGTTCATGATCACTCCCCTTCCACCGTTACCCGTTCCCCGGCTTGAACACCGCCAGCACCTCGCCGGCCAGGAACAGGGAGCCCGCGATGCACACCATCCCGCCCGTGTCATGCGCCCATTGCCAGGCCGCACCGATCGCCACATCGAGCTTGACCGCGGCCTCTGTTTCCCACCCCTGCGTCCGCGCCACCTGCGCCAGCGTCTCCGGCGCCACACTCCGCTCCGTGGCGATCGGCGCCGTCCAACACCGGTGCACCTGCCCGCCCAAGGCCCTGGCAAATCCCGGCGCATCCTTGTCGCCACACATCCCCCAGACCAGGCCAACCTTGCGTTTCCCGCGCAACTCCTTCAACGCCACGCCCAGCGCCCGCGCCCCGTCGGGATTGTGCGCGCCGTCGAGCAGGACGGGCGGATCCGACGACAACACCTGCAGCCGCCCCGCCCATTCCGCAGAAGCCAGGCCGCCACGCACCGTTTCCGGGGGAATCGCAATCGGCGAATAGTCCGCCATCGTCTCCACGGCCGCCACCGCCGTGGCGCAGTTCTCGAGCTGATGGCGGCCGAGCAATCCCAGCGCGACCGTGCCGTAGTCCGTCGCGGCCCCGGCAATCGCCACCTTCTGCCCCTCCAATCCCTGCGACACTCGCCGCACACTGACCCGTTCGGCCGCGTCAATGAACGGCGCGCCGTGGCGGCCCGCAACGGATCGCATCACCTCCCGGGCCTCCTCCGGCATCGCGCCGCACACCACCGGACGTCCGGGCTTGATGATCCCCGCCTTCTCCCCGGCAATCGCCTCCAGCGTCGTTCCCAGGTACTGCATGTGTTCCAGGCTGATCCGGGTAATCACCGAAACCAGGGGCAAGACCACGTTGGTGGCGTCCAGGCGCCCGCCCATGCCGACTTCCACCACGGCCACCTGCACCCGCTGGCGCCGGAAATGTTCAAAGGCCAGCGCCGTCGTCAGCTCGAAAAACGTCACTTCGCGTCCTGGCGACTCCCGCTGGATCCGGTCGGCGCAGGGTTCCACCACCTCGAACAGTTCCGCCAGTTCCGCATCGCGGATCGGCTCGCCGTCCACACGCATCCGCTCATTGAAGCGCACCAGGTGGGGCGACGTATACAAACCCACCCGCAGGCCGCCGGCGCGCAGGACCGACTCCAGCATGGCGCACACCGAGCCTTTGCCGTTGGTGCCCGCCACGTGCACCACCGCCAGGGAACGCTCCGGGTGGCCAAGGGCCGATACGAGCCCCTCGGCCACTTCCAGCCCCGGCTTGATCCCGTGCGTTCGCAGGGCGTACAGGCGCTCGAGCGTCTTCTCGATGTTTCTTTTCATGCAACGCGCTGCCTTGCCGCCGACTATACCACGCCGCCGCCGCCGCGGGATAGGGATTTGACACGACGGATGGGTCGGAATTTGACCTACACCCCCCCCACATCCTATACTGTCGCCCTTTGATTTCGCAGGGGGACCGTATGCCAGAGAAACCGGACAAGACCAGCGTTGCCCTTCTCCCGCCGGACTATCACATTCACACCCCGTTGTGCAAACACGCCACCGGCGCTCCGGAAGAGTACCGCGCCGCCGCCTCGGCCATGCGCATGGCGGAGATGTGCTTCACCGACCATGGGCCCGATCCTTCCGGCTACGACCTGAAACATCGCATGAGCCTGCCCCAGTTCCCCTCCTACGCCCTCATGATCCGCTCCATCCAGGACGGCCATTCCCCGCGCGTGTTGCTGGGCATCGAGGCCGACTACTATCCCGGCGCAGAGCCTTTTCTGCGGGACTGGCTCCCGCACCAGCCCTTCGATCTGGTTCTCGGGTCCGTCCACTACATCAATGAATGGGGGTTCGACAGCCCGGACAACCTCTATGTGTGGGATTCGGTGGATGTCAAGGGCGTGTGGCGGCAGTACTTCACACTCGTGGCCGCCCTGGTGGATCTGCGTCTTTTCGACGTGATCACGCACTTCGATCTTCCCAAGAAGTTCGGGCACCGGATCGCCGACAGGGACTTGCGCGAGATGGTGCGGCCGCTGCTCGACAAGGTGGCCGCCGCCGGCATGGCGATCGAGATCAACACCTCCGGCTGGCGCCGCGCGGCGGCCGAGGCCTATCCTTCGCCGTTGATCCTGAGCCTGATGCGCGAGCGCGAGATCCCCATCACATTCGGCTCCGACGCGCATGCGCCCGGCGACGTGGGGAACCAGTTCGAAAAGGCCGTTGCCCTGGCCCGCGAGGCGGGATATTCCGCCTACCGCCGTTACTGTGCCCGCCAACCCTCCCTGTGCCCGCTGTAGCCCGTGGCGGAAAGGCAGGATGTCTGTGTAACTTTTTGACCTGAGCCGGGAATTATGACGCGGCGAACCGGCCCATGTCTCATCCGGCCTCCTGTGGCATTTTCCGAGTCCACCCTCCTCCTCCCGCGCGTCGAGGCCGCCGCGCGCTCCAGAATTCAAGACCTGGAGCGTTCGCGG
>CAYWKN010000194.1:0-4039 GCA_964458765.1 uncultured Verrucomicrobiota bacterium | reverse complement strand
CCGGACTGGCGGCGGAGGAGCTCATGGAATTGGGCGCCCGGCTTGGTTCCGACATCCCTGCGCTGGTTGCGGGGCGGGCGGTGGTGATGGAGGGGCGAGGGGAAAAGGTACGGGCGCTCCGGTGCCGGTGGGAGCCGGGAACGGCTTGGTGGATCGTGGTGGTCAACCCCGGATTCAGCGTGCCGACGGCGGATGTATATGCCCGGCACAGAACAGGGTTGACTTCTTTTCCGGAAATCTTTAAGAATGCCACTTTTGCGCTGGAGAAAGGCGACGTCGTCCTGGCATCCACGTGCTTGAAAAACTCGCTGGAGGAGCCTGTTTTCAGGAAATATCCGCTCCTCGGCCTGTTGGCCGAAAGGCTGAAAGCCGCGGGGGCCTTGGGTGTATTGTTGTCGGGCAGCGGCGCGTCTGTGTTTGCCTTGGCGGGCGACGAAACGCGGGCCAGGGCGATAGAGGAGTGTGTGCGTCGCGGGACGGGGCCGTGGTTATGGACCCGGGTGGCGCAGGTGTTGCCCGATGGTGTAATCGGTAGCACACGGCCCTTTGGAGGCTAGAGTCTAGGTTCGAGTCCTAGTCGGGCAGCCATGTGAAATGTGACGGTGGGGATCGTTGGTAATGAAGATATTTACAGGATCAGCCAATCCGCAACTGGCGCAGAGCATTGCCGATTGTTTGGGCATTCCGCTCGGCAAGGCGCTGATCAGCCGTTTCCCCGACGGGGAGACGTGGGTCAAGATCCAGGAAAACGTGCGCGGCAAGGACGTGTTCGTGGTGCAGCCCACCTGTTCGCCGCCGAACGAGAGCCTGATGGAGTTGCTGATCATGATTGACGCCCTGCGGAGGGCCTCGGCGGCCCGGATCACCGCGGTCGTCCCGTTCTATGGCTATGCGCGCCAGGACCGCAAGGACCAGCCTCGCGTGCCGATTACGGCCAAACTGGTGGCGAACCTGATGGTTGCGGCAGGCACGAACCGGCTGTTGACGGTGGATCTGCACGCGCAGCAACTGCAGGGCTTTTTTGATATCCCCGTGGATCACCTCTATGCATCGCCGGTGATCGGCAAGTATCTTCTGGAAAAGGAATTGAAGAATCCCGTGGTGGTTTCGCCCGACACCGGCGGGTTGAAGATCGCGCATGCCTATTCCGAAATGCTGAATGCCGGACTGGCATTGGTGGCCAAGCAGCGCAAGGGGCCGTGCGATGTCGAAGCCCTGACCATGGTGGGCGAAGTCAACGGGTGCAACTGCGTGCTGGTGGACGATCTCTGCACGACGGCCGGGACTTTGACGACGGCGGCGGCGATTCTCAAGGCCAATGGCGCGGCAAGCGTGTGCGCGGCGGTGACACACGCGGTTCTCACCGACATGGGTTTCGAGCGGCTGCAGCAGTCGGAGATCCAGGAATTGATCGTGACGGATACGGTCCCGCTGCGGAAGACCAACGACAGGGTCAAGATAACGGTGCTGTCGGTGGCGGGGCTGCTGGGAGAGGCGATCCTGAGGATCCACGACAATCAGTCGGTATCCTCGTTGTTCAAGTTGTAGAAAGGGAAGGACAGGAGAGTATGGCGAAGGAAATCAAGTTATCGGCAAGCAAGCGCGAGGGCAGGGGCACTGCCGCGGCCAAGACGTTGCGGCGTTCGGGGTGGATGCCGGCGGTGGTATACGGAGAAAAGGGGTCCAGGTCGATCCAGGTCAACCGGCATGCGTTCGATGCGATGCTGCAGCATCATACCGGGGAGAACCTGATCGTGGATCTGGACATTGAGGGCGAGGGAACGACCAAGGCGCTGCTGCGCGAGGTACAGCACGAAGCCGTGATGGGCGGCGTGCTGCACGCGGATTTTGTCGAGATCTCGATGACCCGCAAGATGCGCGTGACGATCCCGATCGTCCTCAAGGGCGAGCCGGTGGGCGTATCGCAGCAAAGCGGCATCCTGGAGCATGTGCTGCGTCATCTGGAAGTCGAATGTTTGCCCGGCGATCTGGTGGATTCCGTCGCTGTGGACGTGTCCAACCTCGGGTTGGGCCACACGCTGATGGTGCGCGACCTGACGCTGGATGCGAAGCTTCATCTGTTGACGGCCGGGGATGTGGCCGTGGCCACGGTGGTGGCGCCTCGCGAGGAGAAGGTGGAAGAGGCGGCGCCGGGTGCGGAAGGCGCGGCTGCGGCGGAGCCCGAGGTGATCGGCAAGAAGAAGGAAGAGGGCGAGGAGCAGGAAGGCGAAGCCAAGGCGGAGCCGAAGCCGGAAAAGGAAAAGGGCAAGGAGAAGGAAAAGAAATAAGCGGCCCTTGAATTCCCTGGCGCCATGGGGCCGGGAACGGGTCCGGGGTGCGGGACGTGAAAGTCATTGTAGGTCTTGGCAATCCCGGGGACGAGTACGCGCGGACGCCGCATAACATCGGGTTCCTGGTCGTGGACCGTTTGGCGGAGCGGATGGGTGTGCGGTTGAGGGGCAGTTCCCGGTTCCAGGCGCGGGTGGCGACGGCGGCGCATGAAGGGATCGAGGTGCTGCTGGTGGAGCCGCAGACGTTCATGAACAGCAGCGGGCGGGCGGTGGGGGCGGTCCTGGCCTATCGCAAGCTGGCGCCGGCGGATCTGCTGGTGGTGGTGGACGATGCGGACCTGCCTTTCGGCAGCCTGCGGTTGCGCAAGCAGGGTGGCAGCGCGGGGCACCGGGGATTGGAGTCCATCGCGGCGGCGGTGGGGACGACGGACTACGAGCGGGTGCGCGTCGGGATCGGGCGGAGCGAAGGGACCGGCGATCTGGTGCGGCATGTGTTGACGGCCTTTGGCCGGAATGAATGGGAACAGGCGCAGGGCATCGTGGACAAAGCCGCGGAGGCGGTGTTATGCGCGGTGCGGGACGGCATGGATGCGGCGATGAACCGCTTTAACGCGCGGAGCGCGCCCGGTGGCGGGAGCGAAGGAGTGTCAGGAGGTAAGGAATGAATACATACGATGGGTTGTTTATTTTCGGCGAGACGGTGCGCGACGAACGGGTTGGAGAGATGACCAGCTACGTGGCGGGCGAGATCGAGAAACTGGGCGGGAAAATCCTGAACAAGCGTGACATGAGACAGCGCTCGTTCGCCCGGCCTATGAACAAGAAGGAAACAGGCGTGTACGTCGCGGTGACGTTCACGCTGGATCCGGACAAGGTGGCGGACCTGAGCGCCAGGTACAAGCTGAACGACGAGGTGTTCCGCTGCCAGATCGTCAAACTCAACGAAAAACAGGCCGCGCAGCCGCCGCCCGTGAGGGTTCCGGCGGCCCGGACCGAACGCGCCCCGGCAACGCCGGCGTGAGGGAGTCGCAGTTGCCATGGCCAGTCTCAACAGGGTGTTTCTGATCGGGAACCTGACGCGCGATCCGGAAGTGAGGTACTTGCCTTCCGGGAAGGCGGTCGGGGATCTGCGCATGGCGGTGAGCCGGAAATACAAGACGGCGACGGGCGAGGAGCGGGAGGAGACCTGCTTCGTGAGCGTGGTGGTATGGGGCCGTCAGGCGGAAACCTGCGGCCAGTATCTCGCGAAAGGCTCGTCGTTGTTCGTGGAGGGACGGCTGAATTACGAGGAATGGGAAAAGGACGGGCAGAAGAACAACCGGCTGCGTGTGGTGGCGGACCGCGTGCAGTTCATGGGGGCGCCGAAGCGCGCCGAGTACAGCGATACCGCTGAACCGGCGGCGGGCGCGGCAGCGCCCGCTCGCGGCGCGGCCCGGGAGGAGGTTCCTCCCGCGGAGCCTCCGGCCGCGGATGGCGGCAATGAGGACAATCTTCCGTTTTAAGGAGAAGCAATGAAGCCTATGGCGAATACTCGAGAGAGCACGATGATGGTGTCGAAGCGGCGCGTTCCCCAGGCGGAACAGATCAAGTCCATTGATCCCCGCGACTACGAACTGCTGCGCAAGTTCATGTCGGAACAGGGCAAGATCCTGCCGGCGCGGCTGACGGGCGTGAATCCCCAGGTGCAGCGTTCGATCGCCCGGGCGATCCGGCGGGCGCGGACCATGGGATTGATGCGGTAACGGTTG
>CAYWKN010000193.1:0-4069 GCA_964458765.1 uncultured Verrucomicrobiota bacterium | reverse complement strand
GGGTGGGGGATGGTGAATCGTGAATTGTGAATTGTGAATGGTTGATGGGCAATGGTTGATGGGGGAATGGGGGAAGGTTGAGAGGTTCACGGTTCAGCGGTTGCGGAGAATCAGTGATCAGTGATCGGTAATCAGTCATCAGTAATCAGGTTGGCGAAGAACGGGTTGAGGAAGGGTTGATGGTCGATGGGGGGGTGCAGTGCAGGATAAGAGACGGAATCGAAGATTTCTGGTCAAGTTGCCGTGCCGGATTCGTGTGGAAGGACAGGAGGGGGAGCCTGTTGCGGTGACGCTTGTGAATGTTTCGCTGGGCGGGATCGGGGTTGTGTCGCGCGAGGAAGTGGCGGCAGGGAGCCGGGTGGTGTTCGCGAGTGGCGATCTGCCTTTTGCCGGGGCCAGCGACGCGGCATTGGTGTGCAAGGTTCATAACGTGCACAGGTCGCGGTTGCGGCCGGGCGAAGTGAGGATGGGAATGGTATTTGACGGTACGTCGCCCGACCTTGTGCAGCGCTTGCTGCAGTGGGCGCAGGCTCAAGTCCTGATCGAGCGGCGGAACCAGGAGCGGATGCAGCGATCGCGGCCGCCGGCAAGATCCACCTTCTGGGGGTGAATGACCGGCTTTTCCGGCTGTTGTCCTTGCCGAGCCCGATCCCGACAGGTAGCGTTACCCCCTGTTGGGCCACCACAATATTTTGTGGTTTTCGGGTCATATAGCGCTTGCTGAAAGCGCGTTTTTCGGGTAGGTTTTACCAATAGTTATCCCCCCTAAGGAGAGGTCTGTCCGAAGCGGGAAAACAGAGGGATGGCAGGCCGGTTTTTCCGGGGCGGGAGCAAGGTTGGAAAAGCGGTGCAACAACCGCAGGGAGAATGATTTCTCACCATGGCTGAACATCAGAAGAAGAGTGGCGCCTATGATGCGAGCCACATTACCGTCCTGGAAGGCATCGAGGCCGTGCGGAAGCGTCCGGCCATGTACATTGGCGACACCGCCGTACGAGGGCTCCATCATCTTGTCTATGAGGTGGTGGACAATTCGATTGACGAGGCGCTGGCGGGATATTGCACCAGCGTCCAGGTGCGCCTGAACGGCGATGGATCGGTGACGATCAACGATAACGGACGCGGCATTCCGGTGGACATGCATCCGACGGAAAAGCGTCCGGCGGTGGAAGTGGCGTTGACGGTCCTGCATGCCGGCGGCAAGTTCGACAACGAGAGCTACAAGGTGTCGGGCGGCTTGCACGGTGTGGGGGTTTCGTGCGTCAACGCGTTGAGCGAGTGGCTCGAGGTGGAGGTCCGGCGCGACGGGCAGATCTATCACCAGCGTTACGAGCGCGGCAAGGCGGTGTCCAAGCTGGAGACGATCGGCAAGACGCGCGGGACCGGGACCAAGATCACCTTCCTGCCCGACAGCCAGATTTTCAGCACGACGAAGTTCGAGTGGGACATCCTGGCGAACCGTCTGCGCGAGCTGGCCTTCCTGAACGGCGGCATCGAGATCAACTTCTCGCAGGAGGAGCCTGTTCGCGAGGAGATGTTCCGGTTCAAGGGCGGCGTGGTGGAGTTTGTCGAGTACTTGAACCGCAACAAGAATCCGCTCCACCCGAAGGTGATATTCTTCACCAAGGAACGCGACGGCATCATTGTGGAGGTCGCGTTCCAGTACACCGGCACCTACACCGAGACGATGTTGTGCTTTGCGAACAACATCAACACCATCGAGGGCGGTACGCACCTGAGCGGGTTCCGGTCGGCCCTGACGCGCACGATCAACGCGTATGCCAGGAACAACAAGCTGATCAAGGACGAGAAGGAGACCCTTTCCGGCGACGATGTGCGGGAAGGGATGACGGCCGTGATCAGCGTCAAGTTGCCGCGTCCGCAATTCGAGGGCCAGACCAAGACCAAGCTGGGCAACAGCGAGGTGGAGGGGATCGTGGCTTCGGTGGTCAACGACGAGTTGTCCACCTACCTGGAGGAGCACCCTTCGGTGGCGCGGCGGGTGATTGACAAGGCGCTGCTGTCGGCCCGGGCGCGGGATGCGGCGCGGAAGGCGCGCGACCTGACCCGGCGCAAGGGGGCGCTCGATTCGGCGGCGCTGCCGGGCAAGCTGGCGGATTGTTCCGAGCGGGATCCGGCCTTGTGCGAGCTGTACCTGGTGGAGGGCGACAGCGCCGGCGGTTCGGCCAAGCAGGGCCGCAACCGGGAATTCCAGGCGATCCTGCCGCTGCGCGGCAAGGTGCTCAACGTCGAGAAAGCGCGGATGGACAAGATCCTGAACAACAACGAGATCCGGACGATGGTGACGGCGATCGGGGCGGGCATCGGGGCGGACGAATTCGATGTCAGCAAGGTCCGCTACCACAAGATCATCATCATGACCGATGCCGATGTGGACGGGTCGCACATCCGGACGCTGCTGCTCACGTTCTTTTACCGTCAGATGCCCCATCTGATCGAGAGCGGGTATGTGTATCTGGCGCAGCCGCCGCTGTACAAGGTCAGCCGCAAGAAGCGCGAGGAATACATTGATACCGAGGAGACACTGTCCCGCAAGCTGCTGGAACTCGGGGCCGAGGACATGGTGCTGAAGGTGAGCCGGGGCAAGTCCCTCGAGGGCAAGGAACTGATGGCGGTGCTGGAGTTGCTCCTGCAGATGGAACAGGCGTCGAAGAGCCTGGCCCGCAAGGGGATCAACCTGGAGGACTACCTGAAGAAGCGGAACAAGGCCGGGGCCTTTCCGCGGTACTACGTCACCGTCGGCAAGGGCGATTCCGCCGAACATCATTTCGTTACCGCCGATGACGAACTGAAGAAACTGCGGGAGAAGGCCGAGCGGGAGATGGGGGAGCAGTTGGAGATCTTCACGGAAAACGGTCATGGCGAGGCGGCGTTCCGGTGGCAGGAGCTGTACGTGGCCAGTTCGCTGGCGAAGGTTGTGGAGGCGATCGAGAAGAAGGGATTCACCCTGGCGCACCTGAACCGGCAGGAGGAGCCGGTGTTTACCCTCAAGGACGCGGATGACGGCGAAACGCCGATTGTCTCGCTGCCGCACCTGCTGGAGGTTGTGCGCGAGTTGGGGCGCAAGGGGCTCAACATCCAGCGGTACAAGGGCTTGGGCGAGATGAATCCTGAACAGTTGTACGAGACGACCATGAATCCCGAGAAGCGCAAGCTCTTGAAGGTGGTTCAGGAAGACGCGGTGCGCGCGGATGAAATCTTTACCATCCTGATGGGCGATGAAGTCGAGCCGCGTCGGAAGTTCATCGAGGACAACGCGCTGAATGTGACGAATCTGGATATTTAAGCCATGTATACACGCAACGAACTGGTCGGCAATATCAACATCGAAGACGAGATGCAGCGCTCGTACATCGACTACTCGATGAGCGTTATCATCGGGCGGGCGCTGCCGGACGTGCGGGACGGGATGAAGCCCGGCGCGCGGCGCATCCTGTACGCCATGCGCAGCCTCGGCCTGCTCCACAACAAGCCCTACAAGAAATGCGCGTATGTGGTCGGCGAGGTGCTGGGCAAGTACCATCCCCATGGCGACTCGGCCGTGTACGACACGCTGGTCCGCATGGCGCAGGACTTCGCCATGCGGTACATGCTGGTGGACGGGCAGGGGAACTTCGGCTCGATTGACGGCGACAACGCCGCGGCCTACCGGTACACCGAATCGCGCCTGACCCGCATGGCCGAGGAGCTCCTGGTCGATATTGACAAGAGCACCGTGGACATGGTGCCCAACTACAACGGGGAGTTGACGGAGCCGGCGGTGTTGCCCGCCAGGATCCCGAACCTGCTGCTCAACGGCAGCACGGGCATCGCCGTCGGCATGGCCACCAACATTCCCCCGCACAACCTCGGCGAACTGGTGGATGCGCTGGTCTGCCTGATTGACCGCGAAAACGCCACGGTGGACGACCTGATGAAGCACGTCAAGGGGCCGGACTTTCCGACTGGCGGGGTGATTTGCGGCCTGAAGCCGATCACCGACATGTACCGGACCGGGCGCGGGCAGATCAAGCTTCGGGGCCGGGCGGGGGTCGAGGAGGGCAAGCAG
>CAYWKN010000192.1:0-4085 GCA_964458765.1 uncultured Verrucomicrobiota bacterium | reverse complement strand
CCCCCGCCCCGCGATGGCCGTTGGCCGACGGCCCGCAAACCAGGGCATCATCACCGCTATCCCCGCCGCCACGCCGGCAAAGGCCACCACCCCCACCGCGGGATGCAGCCACGCCGGACCCGCAACAATCCCGCTCTCGACAAGGAACAGCGCCGCCGTCCGCGCTATATTGCCGGCCATCACCAGCAGGAACGCCGCAAGACCCGCTCCCAGCAGCCGCCGCGTCCCCAGCCGGTACAGGCATCCCAGCGTCAACGTAAGCCAGGCCCCGACCCACAACAGGCGGATCCCCGCGCATGGCGCATCCACGGCCACCTGGAGGCCGTTCCATTCCAACTGCGTCCCGGCAGGCCGCACCACCAGCCCGGCCAACGACAACAGCTTCGCCGCCGCCCACGCCACCCCCAGGCGCAACGGATAGCCCGCGTAGTACTCGAAGGACAGCATGACCGGCAACGACAGCACCAGCAGTCCCCAGAGCCCGAGATGCAGCCGCTGTCCCAGCCAGCAGGCGCTGAGGCTGAAGGCCAGCGCCGTCATCGCCAGTCCCGCGCACACCAGGGGCGGCGCCAGGCGATAGGCAACCGCATAGGCCACCGTGACCAGCGCCGCCGGCAGCAGTGACGGCAGCGCCCGTTCCGGCGGCGGCCGCCGATCGAGTTCCCCCGTGCCGCGGCGCCGCTCCCGCCAGACGAACACCGCGGCCGTGGCCAGCGCGAGCAATCCCCACGGCTCGTCACCGCGATCCAGGGCGCGCCGCGCATACCATCCGGCCAGGGGCCAGAAGGCCAGCAGATGCGCCCAGGGAACCATGCGCCGCCAGTTCATGCCAGGCGGCGGCGGACGGTGGCAAGCAGCACGACAACCAGTCCAACCACAAAGAGCATCCACGTTTCGGGTTCGGGGATGGTGGGCACCGATTCCGCGCCAACCGGTTCCAGCCCGGCGGCCTTGAACTGTTCCCGGGTCTCCAGCACCACGGCACCGGATACCGGCGTCACCAACTGGTAGCGGCTGGCCATCTCCACCGCCTGTTCCCGTACCGCCTCCTGTCGCGAACCGCCCGCCTTGAGGATTTCGTCCAGCGCCCACAGGCGGACAATGTGCGACGATCCCTCCTTGACCGAGGCGTCCAGCGCCGCCCCTTCCATCCGCTGCCGCTCATAGGCGAACCGTGGAGCGCGGCCCGCCCAGACGGCCAGGCAGCGGGCGGCATCCGCCGCGGGGTCGCCCGTCCGCCCGACCTGCCGGATCACCGGCAGATCGGCCAGGGCCTGCAGCACAACATCCGGCCCGGTCCCGAATTGGAGGTTGAACAGCAGCGGGTCACCCGGCCTGCGCTCCCACCGCTGCCGGAGCGTTTCCACACCGCCGAACGTGACCGGCTGTGTGGCGTGCAGCCACAGGATCGCCCCGTTCGGCGTCCCGGCCGCCAGATCCCAGGCCTTTTCCAAGGCCTTGAGATTGTCACAGCCGCCGGCAAAACGGATCTTGCGAACGGCATGCGCCGCGGCCTCGCGGGCAGACTCGCTTGCCTTTCGCGGCGGACACAGTTCCACCACCCGGTCACCCGCCAGGACCACGGCGAACTCCAGGGTCTCCGGAATTGCGTCCATCAGTCCGATCAGCGCCCGCACCTGCGGCTTCATCCGCTGCGAGCCATCAATGACCAGCACCACCCGCGAAGGGCTGGCGGCGGACGCCTCCCGGATCGCCTGGCGCACCACGGCCGGCGCCGCGCCGCGCTTGTCCACCGCGGCCACCTCGGTCACGGCGGCAGTACGCGCCAGGCGGATCGCCGCCGGCTGCTCCAGCGCCGGACCGGCCACCGTGCCGCGCAGGGCATAGGCCCCGCCGCCGGTCCGCTCCTCCACCAGGTTCGTGGAGGCCGCGCACGGCGCTATCTTGTCGGGGGATTCCATCCACAACCCATGGATCGTGCTCTCCGGCAGATCGAAGTTATGCTCGGTAAAATAGGGCAGGCGCAGCACGCCGGTCTCGAGTGTGTCGAGATCCACCGGCGCCGTGACGCCAAACCGGATCTTCATCGTGCCGTTATCCGGCGGCACCGGGAAACACTGCACCAGGACACGGTCCGGACCGGCTGTCGTCACCAGCACCGGATCCCGGCGGCGCCGCACAACCTGCTGGTACGCCTCCTTGACCTTGCCCCGCCCGCCGAAGGCAGCCTCGCGTTCCTCGCCGTCAATCCACAAGGTCAGCCGCGACACAACCCCGCCCGGCGGCAGGACGATCATGGCGCGGGCTTCCTGCTGGCGCGGCGAGGCGTTCTTGAACACCATGGTCCACTCGCTGTAGGTCACGCCGCTGTCCGGGCTCACCACGCCGTCCATCCGCGAGTCGAGCAGCGAGAGTCCCCGGATGCGGCCCTGCACGGCATCCCCGCCGACATTCGGATCGAAGTCCATCCAGGCCCGGCTTCTCCGCCGTCCGAACGGCGAGGTGGGCGGCTTGACCATGTTGAAAGGCGTCCCGGTGACCCGGTAATAGACTTCCCGCGCCTGGTTCTCCGGGACCCGGACTCCGAACTCGTTGAACAGGAACCGGACAATGTCGCCGGCAACGGGTCCGTTGGCATAGCACGCTTCCAGCAGCCGCTCCTGGCTCCCGCCTGCCCGCAGCAGTCCCAGCCCCCGCTCCTGGACGGCAGGGTCTTCCGAAGCCGCCATCTGCAGGCCGACGTGTGTGATTACCTTCGGCGCTTCGAGCGCCGCCATCGCCAGCAAGGCCACAGCCACGCCGCCCCAGAGTCCCGCCAGGGGACGATCCGAATCCTTCAGCATCCGCCACGCCCGCACACGCAGGAGGATCGCCGTGATGAACGAGGTCAACGGGGAGAGGGGCAGCGCTCCGAAACCGAAGAACAGCAGCCCCAGCAGGGCAAACGGAGTGAAGGGCAGGAACAGAAGCATGTAGAAACCGGAGATGCCCAGGGCCAGCGCATTCAACCAGCCCAGCAACCGCCAGCGGTCGCCGCGGCGGCGCCTGAGGGCAAGGATCATTCCCAGGTTCGCCACCGGCACCACGGCGATCAGCATCCCGTGCCACAACGTGGGGATCGGATCGAAAAGCACCTCGGCGCACATGTGCGTCGTCAACTCGACCACCAACGTCAATACCGGCATCACCACGCCGAGCAGCGAGAGGAAAATCAATCCCAGGATACCAACCGCTTTCGTTTCCCTGTCCTCATTCCGAACTGTTTCAGCATTCATTTCCACCTCCTTTTTGCATTCGTCTCCTGGTCGCCCAACGCTCCACCAGCCCTGCGATGATGGCGCACTCGAGGCCGAAGGGCAGATAGCCCGCATAGCCCAGGACCGGCATCTCGAATACCTTGAACCGGTTGACGTACGGCACCGTGTAGACCCATTTCGCCAGGCTGTGGTAGTTCCACAATTCCCAGAACACGCCGCAGACCAGCGCCGCCAGGGCCAACCGCACCACCTGCCGCCAGTCGCCCCGTGTCACGTCCGTCAACACCGTCTCCCCGCCCGACAGCGACTGCAGGGCCACAAGGATGGCCAGCGGGGAAACCCATAGCAGCGGGAACAGCAGGTCCGGGAACACTCCGATCCCCGCCAGACCGGCCCCGGCCAGGACCAACGCGACCGCGGACGCAAGACGCGGGCGCGACGGCGCCAGTCGCGGCCCATCCGCCAGCCCCTCCGTTAGCCGCGGGAACGTTGCCAGCCATTCCGCCGTGGACAGCACCGCAGGCAACACCGTGGAAAACGGGAGCGTCGCGAACACAAAGTATTTCCAGGGCGGCAGCGCCCCGATGCCCACATAGTGCCAGTTCTGCACAAACCGGTTCAGATACTCAAAGAACCACCAGAAGACCGCGCTGAACACGAACAGCCGGAGCAGGTGCGCCGGCCGGTCCACCAGCATGCATCGGCCGCCGCGGCGGTAGGTCAGCGCATTGACCACCACCACGTACGCCAGCCACAGCGGGGTGAACGTGAACATCTGCAACCCGGCAAACCAGGGGAAGCGTGTCCAGGCCAGGATCCAGGCCCCAATCCCCAACGCCACTCCAGCCCACCCCCACCAAGGGAACC
>CAYWKN010000191.1:0-4127 GCA_964458765.1 uncultured Verrucomicrobiota bacterium | reverse complement strand
CAGGCCGGTCTCAGCGGGCAGGTGCCCGCGCCGCCCGAAAAGCGATTTCTTATCATTCATTCCCGACCTGATCGAGATCGGCTTGGACGTGCTCGAAAGCGTGCAGCCCGAGGCGGCCAACATGAACCCGTACGCGCTGAAGCGGAATTGGGGCGACAAGATCACTTTTTGGGGATGCCTGGGGAGCCAAAGCACGATTCCTTTCGGAACGCCGGACGCCATCCGCGACGAAATCGCGAAACTCCGGCGTGAGATGAGCAAAGGCGGCGGCTACATCCTGGCGCCATCCAAGCCGCTTCAGCCCGAAACGCCAACGGAAAACGCGGCGGCGCTCGTCGAAGCGCTGACGGGAGGGCTGCGGTGAACACACGCGGGATTATTGGGAACTTTCCTTGGAGACCGAATGAAATACCTGCTTGATATGGTCCATCACAATCCCGGCGAGCCCCCGTTTCAAACGGCATTTCTCGATCCGGCCAATCTGGTTGCACATGGATACACCGGCCAGGTCTTCAAGCACATCAACTGCATCGCCACCTTTCGGACGCTGGGTGAGGATTTCTTTCCTGAAGGCTCGGAGGAACGCGCCTGGCTGGAACCGTTCACGGCCGGGATCGAGGCGGAGATTCACGCCGCAAAGGCTGCTGGCCTTCAGGTGTTCTTCCACATCGATCTGTTCGTGCTGCCGAAGCGGTTGCTTGAACGGTTCCACGACCGACTGTGCGACAAGAATGGGCGTATCTCGTTGGATCAGGAGTTCACGTTGGAGGTTCACCGGGTGCTGTTCGACGAACTGTTCGCGCGCTACCCCATGCTGGACGGGTTCATCATCCGGCATGGTGAAACCTATCTGTACGACACCCCCTTCCACGTCGGCAATGGTCCGATTCCGCTGCACGGGCCGTATGTCGAGCCTGAGCGCGAGCATGATCGTTTTGTCAAGTTGATAAGGTTCCTGCGCGAGGCGGTCTGTGTGCGGCATAACAAGACCGTGATCTTCAGGACCTGGGATTGGCATCCCGATAAGTTCCATGCGAATGCCGACTATTATCTGGCGGTGACTGATCGAGTGGAGCCACATCCAAATCTGGTCTTCAGCCTCAAACATACGGCCATGGATTTCTTTCGTCACATCAAGGCCAATGAGGCTCTGGGGCGGGGTCGCCACCCGCAGATCGTCGAGGTTCAATGCCAGCGCGAGTTCGAGGGGAAGGGCGCCTATCCGAACTATGTGATGGAGGGCGTGATCAACGGGTTCGAGGAATTTCCCCAACGCATCGGATTGAGGGATGTCGTGAGCAGTCCACGCATCCAGGGTGTCTATACCTGGTCGCGCGGGGGAGGCTGGTATGGGCCGTATCTGCAGGATGAATTCTGGCCCGCCCTCAATGCGTTCGTGATCTCCCGGTGGGCACGTCATCCCGATAAGACAGAAGCGCAAGTCCTGCAGGAGGTCTGTCATGAGCGACTCGGGTTGACAGGTGCGGATGCGGCGGCATTCCGGCGGCTGTGTCTGCTTTCGGCCCGCGCCGTGCTCAAGGGGCGCTATTGCGAGGTATGGGATCGTACGCTGAACGGGATTCGGACGCCCGTTGGGTTGTGGATGCGCGACGACCGGCTGGGCGGGCGGGATCAATTGGCGGAAGTATTCGCCTATCTTTACGAGCACGACTTGTTTGAGACGGCTCTGCGGGAGAAGGCCGAGGCGGTGGCGCTATGGGAGGAAATCGCCAGCCTGATGGCCTCGATCCACTTCCCCGACCGGGAGTTGGGGGAACGGCTCGCTACGTCGGTGCAGTACGGATTACGCCTTTTCCGAGTTGTCCAGGCGGGCTGGCACGTCATGGCGCTTGGCTATGGAGCCGACCGGGCTGGCATATACTCAACTGCGAATATGAGAGCCGCTATTGAGTCATACGATCGGGCGTGGAAATCGTACCGGGAGGTTGCGGGTATGCCGGGAGCGGCATCGCTTTATCATGGTCATTATTTCAGCCTTCCCGGGGAACCGGAAGTGTCGGGGTTGGATGCGGCAGTGGAGCGACATCGATGAATATGACTACGTCTACTTGTAACGTCTATGGATATTTTGACGATGCGAAACGGGAATATGTCATCCAACGTCCTGACACGCCGCTGCCGTGGCCGAATTACCTCGGGCAGGACGATTTTTTCGGGCTGTGCACCAACACGGCCGGCGGCTACACCTTCTGGAAGGATGCCAAACTGCGGCGGCTGACCCGCTACCGCTACAACAACGTGCCCTACGACCTCGGCGGCCGGTACCTCTACGTCAACGACGGCGGGACGGTCTGGAATCCCGGCTGGAAGCCGGTCAAGGCGGCGCTCGACCGCTACGAGTGCCGGCACGGCCTGGGCTACACGCGGATTACCGGCGCCCGGAACGGGCTGGAGGTGGAGTGCCTGTTCTTCGTGCCGAGCCGCGAGAACTGCGAGTTATGGAACGTGGTCGTGCGCAACCGTTCGCGCCAGGCGAAGAGGGTCAAACTCTATTCCTACCAGGAGTTCTGCTTCTTCGAGGCGCTCAACGACATGACCAACTACCAGCGCACCTACTCGATCGGCGAGGTCGAGGTCGAGGGCGGCGCCATCTACCACAAGACCGAATACCGCGAGCGGCGCAGCCACTACACGCTGTTCGCCTGCACCCGCGCCATCACCGGCTACGACACCAGCCGCGACGCGTTTGTCGGCATCCACGAGGGGCTGCACGAGGCGCGGGTGCCGTTCGCCGGCCGGGCCGCCAATAGCCGCGCCTTCGGCTGGAATCCGATCGGGGCGCACGAGGTCACGCTGGAGCTGGCGCCGGGGCAGGCGGAGACGTTCAGCTTCGTCCTGGCGTACATCGAGCAGGGCGAGCAACCGAAGTTCGACGCGCCGTTTGTGATCAACAAGCGCGCGGGGCAGGCGCTCCTCGCGAAATACAGCCGGCCCGGCGCCGTGGCGGCGGCCTTCGACGACCTGCGCCGCGGCTGGGAACGCCTGCTCGGCAAGTTCCATGCCGACTGCCCCGACCCCCACGCCACCCGCATGCTCAACACCTGGAACCAGTACCAGTGCATGGCCACCTTTAACCTCTCGCGCTCGGCCTCGATGTACGAGACCGGCATCGGCCGCGGCATGGGCTTCCGCGACAGCAACCAGGACCTGCTCGGATTCGTCCACCTGATCCCCGAGCGCGCCCGTGAACGCATCCTCGATATCGCGGCGACGCAGCTCGCCGACGGCACCTGCTATCACCAGTACCAGCCGCTGACGAAGAAAGGCAACAGCGACGTCGGCGGCGATTTCTACGACGACCATCTGTGGCTGATCCTCTCCACCTGCGCCTACATCCGGGAGACCGGGGATACCTCGATCCTGAGCGCGCCGGCCGGCTACGCCGCCCGCCCCGCCGCCGGCACCGACCTGCTGCACCACCTCGAGACGAGCATCGCCTACACCTTGCGCAAACGCGGGCCCCACGGCTTGCCGCTGATCGGGCACGCCGACTGGAACGACTGCCTGAACCTGAACTGTTTCTCGACCGAGCCCAACGAGTCCTTCCAGACGGCCGGCGATGTCAAAGGCTCGACCGCCGAGTCGGTGATGATCGCCGGATTGTTCCTCTACGCCTGCCGCGACCTCGCCGGGCTCTACCGCGCCCTGGGCCGCGAGGCCGACGCCGCGCGCCTCGACCGGAACTATAAGGAGATGCTCGCGGCGGTCGAGACCAACGCCTGGGATGGCCAATGGTACCGGCGCGCCTACGACGCCGCCGGCAACCCGGTTGGCTCCAAGGAGTGCGAGGAAGGCAAGATCTTCATCGAAAGCCAGGGCTGGTGCGTCCTGGGCGGGGCGGGGGCGGACAACGGTCGCGCGCGCCAGGCCATGGAGAGTGTGCACAAGCACCTGTTCACGAAGAACGGAGTGGTTCTGCAGCAGCAGCCCTATAGCGTGTATCACCAGGAACTCGGGGAAGTGACGTCGTATCCGCCCGGGGTCAAGGAAAACGCCGGTATTTTCTGCCACAACAACACCTGGATCCATCTGGCCTGGTGCCTGCTGGGCGAAGGCGAGAAGGCGCTCGAATACTACCTGAGCATCTGCCCCTCGGCCAAGGAGGA
>CAYWKN010000190.1:0-4175 GCA_964458765.1 uncultured Verrucomicrobiota bacterium | reverse complement strand
CCACCACCCAGCCGCCCTTCTCGGCGAAGCTCTCCGCTTCGACCAGCACCGACGCCGGCGGCGTTTTGCCGGTGACCGTCGCCTGCGATGTTGCCGCTTGGGCCACGCCGGCGGGCGCGTTCGGTTCCGCCCCGACGACGGTAGCGAATGTCAGGGCCACGGTTAGTGCTGCGGTTAGTGCGAATCTCTTGTTCATGGCAGGGTTCTCCTTGGGTTGGTTGATGTTGATGGATTGTGAATTGTGGTGGCTACTCCACTTGGATGATGGCGAAGTCATGCCGGCGAATCGGGAGTTCGAAGACCCCGGGACCCCGTTGCTTCAGCGTTTCCGGCCGGACCTGTGGAGCTTCCGCCTCGGCGGGCTTCCCTCTGACCGGCGCCCTCCTTCCGGCCGGGATCCGCTGTTCCATGTCGATGGCGCGGACGCTGTCCGGCAATCCCAGGGCCTTGAGGTCGAGCTTGAACACAGCGTCATAGACCACGTCTTTCTTTTGCCCGGCGGCCGGCTTGGTCGCTTCTTTCTGGCCTTGCTCGCGGATCCGGTCGTAGGTCTCGATGTTGCCGGCATCGGCCTCGGACAGTTCGATGCCGGTGTCTTTTTCGCTGCCCTGCCCGTAATTGCCGATGAGCACCAGCGCCTTGTCGCCGCGTTTCAGCACCAGGGCCCGCAGACGCGCCCCCTCGGCCGAGAACGGATGGCCGTCTTCCCAGTAGCGGTACACGCGGCAATCCGGCTCGCCGTAGCCGAAATCGCTCAGGGCCTTGATGGCGCGCGCGGCATCGGGGCCGCCGGCGTGGGTCTTGATCTCGTGGGGCAGGCAGACGGCCAGCATGGTGCGCTGCTGCCAACTGCGGGTCTCCATCCCGTAGCGGTCGCAGACCACCGGCACGCTCCCGCTCTGTAGCCCGAGGCTCTGCACCAGCACCAGTGCGGGGTCGGCATCGATGCGCAACCGGTCCTGCATGTCGGCGTTCAAGGCCTTGCCCTGGTCGCGCCATTCCCAGTCGTAGTTGATCTGGGAGAAGGCGAGGATGGGGATGCAGTTGAAGTTGGTCATGTGCATCCAGGCCATGGGCCGCTTGCCCATGGCGTGCATCATCACCGCGTGGCGCTTGACCAGGGCCCGGTAGGCCATCAGGTTCACCCCGGGCGTGAGTTTGCCCTCGTCATTGATGTAGGCGGGGCCGCCGGCCTCCGCGGGAACCCAGCACGGTTTCAGGAAGATGTTGTCCCAGTAGATGCCGTCGGCGAAGGTCTCATACATCTTCTTCTGGTAATACAGGATGCGGTCCACCACAGTGGGCACCGGCTCGATGGCGTAGTAGATGCCGCACGGGGACTGGCGGGTGGACCGGTCGGGCGGGCCGGCCTTCCATTTCGGCTGGGCGATGTCCATGGTGGACCATTCGTCCATGAAGGTCTGTCCGAAACCGTCATCAGTCAGGCTGGCGCTGCGCGGGCTGGTATAGGGCAGGATCCAGCGGAACTTCTTCGTCTCCGGCGTGTTGGCGGGGGTGCCTGCCGCCCAATCCAGCCCGGCCTTGGCGGCGCCGATGATTTCGGGTTTGCCGCCGGCCCTGGCGATCCACTCCTGCAGATAGCCGGGATCCTGTTGGCCCGTCTGGCGATACTTCGCCAGCCGCTCCCAGTGGCCGAAATCCATCTTGGCGGGGAAATAATCCACCACGCCCGCGGTTCCGCCCCAGTAGGTCGTTCCGCCCCAAATCTCGAAGTTGACGTCCTGCGCGTCCTTGCCGGTGCTGTGGTTCCACCACTTCCGCCACGAGTAGGGTTCTTCCGGCATGGGCTTGGCCGGAGTGGCCTGCAGGGCGAAGACGATCGTCCGCTCGCGGTCCAGCGTCACCGGCTTGCAGATCAGGTTGACGCGCAGCGACACCTCGTCGCCGTCGCGATGGATCTCCATGGACGGCACGGCCGGGTCGGTGACCCAGTCGCGGTCATTGTCCGCGGCGAAACAGATGCCCCGCTCCGGGCCGCCGACATAGATGTAGGGAATGAGGGTGCCGGGCAGGCCGACCCGCGGCGACTGCGAGGAGTCCCAGACCTTGCCGGTGCCGTCGGGGATCCGGCCGGCGTAGTGCGGGCGCAGTCCGACGGTGATCGGGTGCATGAGCCACGCTTCGGATTTCTTGAGCGGGATCACCAGTTGCAGTTTCTCCACCTTGGTGCCGGATTTCGGCAGCCGGAGGGTCACCTGCATCAGGCCGTCGTAATCCCAGACGAAATCGGTAGCGCCCTTGAGCGGTCCCGCGTTCCAGTCCGCCTTGCCGGCGACGCGGGTCGGTTTGGTTTCCGAGAAGGTGGCGCCCGTTCCCTCCGCGCGGATCGTGCGGCCGCCCGTGGTGAACTCCAGGCGCACCGGCGCGGCCAGCAGGGGTTTCTGCTGGCTCTCCACCTCGCGCCAGAGGCCGGTCCGGTCCATGACCGTGCGCCGCAGGACACAGGAGACGGCGGCGTCCTTGGCGTCAACCTGCAGCGGCGTGAACGGGGGGACGACCACGTCGTCCATCCCGAGTTTGAGTCCTTCCCACGGGAGGTTCTTCCGCCAGAACGGGCGGCTGATCTTCAGATCCTTCGGTCCATCCGGGAAAGTCAGGGTCAGCAGATAGAGACCTTCGGGCAGGTCCGGAATGCTCAGGTTCTCGCCATTGGTGGACATCGGCAGTTTTCCGGAGCGTTCCGCGAGGACCTTCTCCTGGCCGTCCGGGGTGAGGACCACCCGCCAGGCGGTCGCGCCCGCGGGCGGAGCGGGCAACAGAAAGCGCACCAGCCGGTGCGACGGGAAGTACGCATACCGGAACTCCGTTTCGACCGAGCACGGGATGGGCACCGTGAAATCCCCGCCCGGACCGGAGAGCGTCAGGGTGACGAGGAAGGGGCCCAGCGGCGCCGCTTCCACGTGGCCCTTTTTCTTCTTCCCTTGGTCTGCCTCCGTGGTCGGGGCCATGCTCACGCTGGGGCCTTTGCCTCTGGCCGCTTTGCCTTTGCCAGGTTCAATCGGCAGCTCCCCGTCGGCGGTGTCCACCGTCTTGCCGTTCACGCTCAACGCCAACTTCCAGGTCGTGAACGCAGCGGGCGCCTTCAAGGTTCGGATTGTAAACGATCCCTTGGTCTCATCCGACCCGTGGCGCAGGGTGACGTCGGCCAGCAGCGCGCCCTTCCGGTCGACCAGCACCGTCTGGCCGCCCTTGAGCTCGTCCGGCCCTTCCCCCAACCGGGCCCCGATGCTGTACAGTCCGGGTTGCGGCTTGCCCAGGTCCCACACGGCGCCGGCGGCCGGCAGCGGCGCGGGAATCACGGTGCTGGCAAATTCCCGCGTGATCATCGGCGAGATCTCGTCTTTCTGCGACAGCGACAGGCGCAGTGCCTTGCCGGCCGGATCGATGTTCACCGGAGTGACGCGCACCTCGCGTCCGTTGCCGACGACCGCGAACTCGAAATGCGGCAGGCGGTCGGCCGCGGTCACCACCTTGGGCACCTGCAGATCCGTGATCTTCAGCGCGGCCTGGTCGCCGTCCTCGGCCTTGACGAACACCAGGTGCGGCAACCCGTAATCCGGCCCCTCCATCCCGTCGTGCTGCGGGAGTTCGATGCGCCCCTTGTCGAAGCGGCGCACGTACACGCTGTCCATCTTGCCCTTGCCATCGCCGGCACTCCAGGCAACGCTTCCCCGGCCCTTCTCCCATTCCGGCGCCAGGGTGGGCCTGCCGCGGTTGGCGACGCAGAGGTAGACCGTCACCGGGCGGTCGACCGCGAACACCAAGCCGGCCCCGGGCTTCTTGCCGTCACCGCGGTCGGAGACGATGACGGTCAAGCCCTGAAACTCAGCAGGGGATTTGTCCACCACCAGGGTGTCCAGGCAGCGCTGGTTCTTCCACTGGCCGGGGGCGAACACTTTGGCCTCCTGCGCGTGCGCCCTCGGCATCAGCGCGAGGACGACTGTGGCACAGATCAATGCGAATCTCTTGTTCATGGTCGGGTTCTCCTTGGGTTAATTGATGTTGTTCCGTTGCGAACCGGCTCCTAGTCCTTGGCCCCTCCTCGACAGTCGCAAGTTTAGCTCATGCGGCCGCGCCTTCAATAGCTTGAATTCCTTTCATGGCGCGAATTATCGCAGCGATTGGGTCTTTGGCCAAGGACGCGATAAATTGAT
>CAYWKN010000189.1:0-4187 GCA_964458765.1 uncultured Verrucomicrobiota bacterium | reverse complement strand
GCCTTCCACACTCCCGGCGGAACCGCCGGATCCGCGGTTCACCCTGCTGGCGGATGCCGTCCGCGAACCCGGCCCCGAAGCCCTCCTCCGCAACCTGGCCCCGGAATACCTCCGCGCCCTGCTGACCCACATCTACCTGGCCAGCAGCACGTCGGAACACTCCGCCCGCCACATCGCCATGGTCCGCGCGCGGGACAACGCCGGCGAAATGGTGGAGGAACTCACCCGCGCCTGCAACCGCCTGCGGCAGGAACAGATCACAACCGAAATGACGGAACTCTCGTCGGGAGCACAACCCTCATGAGCAACGGACGCATCGTGCATGTCATCGGCCCCGTGGTGGATGTGGAATTCCCCGCGGGCAACCCGCCAGCCCTCTACAACGCCCTGCGCGTGACCGTGCCGGACCGCCCCGCCCCCCTCGTCCTCGAAGTGGCCGAACACCTGGGCGACAATACGGTCCGCTGCATCGCCATGGCGGCCACGCGCGGCCTCTCGCGCGGACTTCCGGCCGAGGATACCGGCGTCCCCATCACCGTCCCCGTCGGCGTCGAAATGCTCGGCCGCATGATCAATGTCCTCGGGGACCCGGTGGATAACGCCGGGGCCATGCAAAGCCAGCGGTTCCTGCCCATCCACCGCGCCCCGCCCAGCTTCGAACAGCAGATGCCCGCCGTCCAGTTCTTCGAGACGGGCATCAAGTCCCTGGACCTGCTGGCGCCAATCCCCAGGGGCGGCAAGGTGGGCCTCTTCGGCGGGGCGGGCGTCGGCAAGACGCTGCTGATCATGGAACTCATCCGCAATATCACCACCGAGCACGGCGGCCGGGCCGTCTTCGCCGGCGTGGGCGAACGCTCGCGGGAGGGCAACGACCTGTGGCTCGAAATGAAGGACTCCGGCGTCCTGCGCAACACCTGCCTGGTCTTCGGCCAGATGAACGAGCCGCCCGGCGCCCGCCTGCGGGTCGCCTTGTCGGCCCTGACCCAGGCGGAGTTCTTCCGCGACGACATGCACCAGGACGTGCTGCTGTTCATTGATAACATCTTCCGGTTTGTCCAGGCCGGCGCCGAAGTCTCCGCCCTGCTCGGCCGCATGCCCTCCGCCGTGGGCTACCAGCCCACCCTTTCGACCGAAATGGGCGAGTTGCAGGAGCGCATCACCTCCACCCGGAGCGGGTCCATCACCTCGATCCAGGCCGTGTATGTCCCCGCCGACGATATCACCGACCCCGCGCCGGCCACGACCTTCGCCCACCTTGACGCCACCATCGTGCTCGATCGCGGCATCGTCGAAATGGGCATCTATCCCGCCGTGGACCCGCTCGCCTCCACCTCGCGCATCCTGAACCCGGATGTCGTCGGCACAGACCACTACGCCACCGCCCGGGAAGTCCAGCGCATCCTCCAGCGCTACCGCGAACTGCAGGATATCATCCGCATCATGGGCGTGGAGGAACTGCCCGAGGCAGACAAGGAAATCGTCGCCCGCGCCCGCCGCATCCAGCGGTTCCTGTCCCAGCCGAACTTCGTCGCCGAACAGTACACCGGAATCCCCGGCGCCTATGTGTCCATCGCCGATACCGTCGCCGGGTTCCGGAAACTGGCCGAGGGCCGGCATGACAAGGTTCCCGAACAGGCTTTCATGATGGTTGGCTCGCTGGACCAGGCCCTCGCCAAGGCCAAAACCCTGGAATGAGCCCCCCATGGCCGACACACCATTTCATTATGAATTGATCACCCCGCGCGGGCAGGCATCCGCGGGTGACGCTTTGTATGTGGAGTTGCCCGGCGAGGACGGCCGTCTGGGCGTCCTGGCGGGCCATCAGCCGGCCATCGTGGGGCTCGCCGCCGGAACCCTTCTCCTGCGCCACACTCCCGACAGGACCACCCCCTGGACCATCGGCCGCGGAGTCGCCGCCATCACCCCCGGCGGAATCTCCATCCTCACCCGCGACGCCGAGGTTTGATGCCTTGTTTCTGAATACATTCGTAACTTGTTAAAACTGAACATCCAATATCCAACAAGGAATTTCCAACCCGCCTGCAACGCTATGCGTAGCATTGCGGGCAGGTTTCCAAGGGGGTGAGAAGTATGCGAATCAATCGACCGCAGACCCGTTATTCGCCTCCTTCTCTCATTTGGACATTGGATATTGGGATTGTTGGATATTGGACATTCAGTTCATCGAAAAACCTGAGCACCTCTCAGAGGCCAAACTGAAGTCTGTGGTCTGATGTCTGAAGTCTTCCGACTCCCACTCACTCCGTCGTGACCCGGTAATACACCGCGGGAGCCGGCGGATAATTGGTCGTCCAGACGTCGTAATTGGTCCGCATGAGGCTCCAGTCATACGCGTCGTTGTATACCGCCGCAAACGTCCCGGTGATGGAATACCAGCTATCGGTGTAACTGCGCGATCCACACCCCCGCGGGGGCCACGTGTGGTATTTCATGAGTTGCGCACCCACCACCGCCATGCACCCCACAGGGCAACGCCCGTCGGTATAGTCGTTTGTGTCGCCGGACGGGGGACAATAGGCGTTGTAGCTCCGCCATTGGTCCCAGGAGGTGCGCAGCAGCGGCGCCACCAGGATATTGGTGGGCGCTGGCAAGGCGGCCGGCGCCGGCGCCAGCAATTCAGTCCATGCGGCCTGGTTGGCGGCCACCCCATCCTTGGCGGCGGCGGATACCGCAGCCTTGCCGGAATCCAGCTCCCGCAACAATACGGCCGCCGCACGCTGGTCTTTCCACAACAGGGCGCGCAGGGCGTTCCCGGATACATCCCGCAGATCCAGATTGCTTTCAAAACTGAACGCCCGCACCGGCGTCAGCCGGTCGTCCGGCTGCAGAAAGATGTACCCTTCCGGTTCCAGGGGGACATGCCAGCCCAACAGGGAACCGGACTCGTCCTGGATGCGGACGGCCTGACCGCGGAGGGCATACGGAGGCCCGCCGGCCACGTACGCGCTGCCGTGGAACGACAGCCACTGCGCGGCAGCCTGGAGAATCCCCGGCTCGGCGACGGGGGCGGAATGGGCGGCAAGTGCGGAAAGCAAAGCCAGGACGGCTGTCATCCCGCGGCCAACCGCCGCCCGCTGCCATGTGTGTGTTGCCCGCATGTAATCCCCGGCAGGGAGAGTGCCACAGAAACCGGCCGTCCTGATTCGCGATGACCGCGGCGCCTCCTGTCACTCCGCCTTCAACTCAGCCACGGTGTCGGGATACAGCAGCGGCCAGCGTTCTCCTCTCAGCCACCACCCGCGGCCCTTGACCGCAACCCGCTTCCCGGTCAACGCGGCCATTTCGTCATCGCGCCCGCGCACGTAGGTCACTGTGGTTTCCCCGCCTTCCGTTTTCTCCACAAGCCGGTATTCCACGCCCCGGAAAATCGCCATCGGAACCCGCCCCACAACACCCTGGCGCTCGATTACCGCCCCCTGTCCCAGCACCGGCGCGAGGCGCTCAGGCCGGATGCCTTCCGGTAATTCACGCGCGAAACCCGCATCCGCCTGTGCAGGTGCGTTGGTTTCCGCCGCAACCACCCCCGGACAGGCAGATGGCGCCGTTGCCGCCACAGGGGGGATTGCCTGGGAAATGTCGAGAAACTCCTTCTTGATCCAAAGCGAGATACTGCCCGGGGGCACGATGCTCATCCATTCGCCACGTGTTTCCCGAACCTGCACCTCCGTGCCGCCCCGCAAGGTTCCGACCGAACGGTAGCTCACGCCCGGCCCGGAACGGATATTCACCTTGTCCGCCTTGACCCGCCCCGACTGGACGAATTCTCCCTTGACCCACACACCCGCATTGGACGGCGCCTGAACCTCCGCCCAGTCCCCCTCGATCTTGAGAAGCGTCAGGACGTCGCCCTGACCGACCTGTCCCGCGACCTCGGCATCGTCCAGGGGCCGTGCCCGCAGATTGACGCGATCCGACAGTACCCGTGTCTCCTGCCCGGCCAATGCAAACCCACCCATCACAACTGCCGCAGCCGTCGCCAGCCACCATTTCATTCTCATGTTACCCTCCCATTCACCACGCTTTCACCATTCACGCTCCCAACCGCCGGACCGTGAACCCATCAACCACTCCTAAGTGGCCTGTCTCATAAATACTGTGACGTATTCGGCCACACACGAGATTCCTCGACTCCGCTTCGCTCCGCTCGGAATGACAGGTGCCTTTCT
>CAYWKN010000188.1:0-4215 GCA_964458765.1 uncultured Verrucomicrobiota bacterium | reverse complement strand
GGAGCGGTTTGCCGTCGAGGGTGATCGTTTCAGGGACGTGGCTGAGTTTGGCTTTCACCTGGGCCGGTGCCGTGGCGGTGTAGCCGATGGCGGCGGGGGTGTAGGTCACGTCGCGCAGGGCGGTGGTGTGGTGGAGGATGTGGTCCTCTCCATCGGGCGCGAGCTGGGGGAAGACCGACATGGCCCCCAGCAGGTTGTAGATCGAGAAGAGATGCTGGGAGAACCACACGCGATCAACGACCTTCGGACCGGCTTTGTCTTTCTTCATGTGGTGGAAGAAGGTCACGAAAACACCCTCGTCGGTCTGCATGTAGGTGACGCCGTGCAGGGTGGAGAGGGCGCGGCGTTTCACCTCGTCGTCACCGGTGGCGAGGTAGAGCTGTGCCAGGCAGGCTCCGTAGCGGGCGGTGTGGCCGGCCATGATGTGCTCGAACCCGCTTTGCTCCGCCGCACCAGGCGCAGGTGCCGCACCATGCGCGTCGGTGAACACCAGTTTGTCCTCCATCTGCTTGAGGACTTGCCGAGCCATCGGCAGATGCTCGGGATGGGCCGTCCTGCTGCGGATGAGATACTCGGCGGTGTAGGTCATCGGCTCGGACGACAAGTGAGTTCCCTGCGTGAGCCCGTAGTCCTCGTGGTAGGTGCCCCAGAGACCTCTTTCGACGTTCCGGGCGATCAGGTAGGCCAGCGCTTTGTCGCGGGCTTGGCGGTAGGCATCCTTGTTTTCGTGTTGCAGCAACCGCTCAAAGAACTCGACAAAGAAGACCGGTGCGCCGCCTATTTTCTGCGTCACCTCACCCGTCTCCGGCACGACGCGGAAGGGCCAGCTTCCGTCCGGGGCTTGTTTCTTCAAAAGCGTCTCCGCCACCTTGCGCGCGGCGTCGAGGTATCGTGGTTCACCGGTGGCCTCATGGAGCATGAGGTAGCTGTTGGCGATGAACGCGGCCTTGTCGGGCTGGAGGGCGTTCTTGTCCTTGTGACCGGCGGGTTTGCCTTTCTCAAAGGTGGAGTAAGCGAGATGCGGCCACTCCGTATCGGGCGGCGAGGAGTGGGCGATGTTCCAGTCCGCCAGATCGCGGGCACGCAGCATCCAGCTCGCATCGCCGGTGTAGGTGTAGCAGCGCAGGAAGGTCCGGATGAACTGGCCGTGCAACCGCGCCGGATACGCGATCCCGCGCGTGGAGCGCCCGTCCTTGATCCCCATGAAGGCATCGGTGAAGTAAGGGGCCAGCGTGCCATCGAGCCGCCCCGGCACATAGCCGTCGTCGGTCTTCCTGAAGAAAACCATCGCCTTCTTAATCGCCTCCGCCACCGGCAGACGAGGCGTCACCACGCCGTCCTTGGTCTGGATCAACGAGGGAGGCGTGGATGGCACTGTCTTGGGACTCGCTGCTTGGCCGAAGGCGATGGGGGCAATCGTCAGAAACGTTAGGAATAGGAGTGCTGATTTCATGGGGCAGGTTTTGGGTGGTGGTGTGATTGGGGTCGGACTCGAATGCTTGCCGCGACCAGGTGGCATGAGTCACTGTGCGTTAGTAACCTCCGTTGGGGTGATACCGGCCATTCACGACCAGCCCGCCAATGCTTTGAAATTTATGAAAGACAGGAGCGGGAGGGGGGGCTTCGGTAGACATACGGAGCTCTTCCATGTGACCCAGGCGTGACACGCCCGGCCAAAGTTCGGTTTTTTCGAAAAGACAGCCTACATCCCAGGCGGTTATCCCGTCAGCTCCAGAGTCGTAGAGTTCGAGGAAATGCTTCATGAGGGTCTCCAAGTCCGTGACCTTCCCGGCTTTGAACGTCGGGCGCACGCGCACGTTCCTGGGACCGCAGACCTCGGTGTAGAACTTCATGTCATACTGGCGTGCCCGGTAAATGGCGCGGCTGGGATTCACATAGGGAAAGATTTCGTCCACCAGTCCCTGAGCCACCCAGTCCCTCAGGTTCAAACCGAACTGCATGTTGTCCGCCTCATCCGCCAGAAGGAAGGCGCTCAGCACCAGGCGCCTGCCATCTGCCCGGCGCTGGCCTTCGGCATCGAGCATGGCACGGACTTCACGCATGAAGATGGTGACGAGTTCGGCGCGCAGTTGCAAGACACGTTTGTCACCTTCGGGCAAAGACAGGGCATCGGTGCCATGGCGCTGTTTGAACAGGTCGCAAAAGGGCTTCTCGAAGAGCACGACCGGAACCTCGCGGTTGTAGAGAAGGCTGGCCCCATCGGCACCGAAACGGACGGCCTCGCGGAGCAGCTCGACGAGATGTTGCCGCACCTGCGGAACGGCCAGGCTCATGCGGGCCACAGGGGTGCCATCGCGATCCACGCAGCGCCACTCGGGATGTTCATGGTAAAAAGTGCTGTTGAAAAAGTAAGGTGGAGTGGATGTCCACGCTCCCATGCGTATGCCGACATGGACCTTCAGACCGGCGTTTTGGGCTCCCTCGATGAGGACTTTCGTCGGGTTGATGTTCTGACGGGCCAGTTCACGGATCGCCTCGGCGTAGAAGCGGTCGCCGCGGCGGGGAAAAACCGTGATGTCCTGCCCCAGCATATTACCCACCTTGGACGGATAGTTGACCATGTCGGCACCGCCCATCTGGAGGATGAGCGTGTCGAAATCCGTGTGGCGGTATTGCTCCACCTCCTGCAGCAGTGCCTCGACGGAGGTGGGGCGGCGGGTCCAGATATAACTGTAACCATCACAAGTGGCGGCAAGCTTGCGGCAGGAGGTGTCCTGTCTGTCGGCCTTGACTGCGGCGACCTCCTCCGGTGTGAGCGGAACCAGCTTCACGAAGGCAATGCCGCAACTACGGCCCCGCCCACCGGACTCCTGAGAAATGTGGAGAGACTGACCGCTCAGGTCGGCGGCCTTGAAGAAAACCTCATTGATCGCCCCTCCTACGAAGGTGCGCTGGACAGATGCCCGATCGCTTGAGAGGCGAAGCAACGCATGGGATTCGAAGATGGAAGAAGAAGTCGCGAGGCCGACAAAGATGGCATGCCAGCCCTTGGTATTCAGCGGGAGAGCGAGCGGCGCGGCATCGGCTTCCTCGGAAGCCCAGAGCATCCTGCCCTTCATGCTGCCTGTCTCATAATCAATGAGTTGCCAGCACCCTTTTTCGGCCTTGGACGACAGGGACTTACTCGGAGCACAAAGCCCCATGTCCGTGATGACGGCAGGGCGAAGGCCATTGGCCCACTCGGAGGCAAACGCTCCGCTCCTCACGGGCGGAGTCGCGAGCGAAAGATCGTCAAAGTCGAACGACCCTGCGCTAAAACGTGCCACGACGCTGACGCGGATCTTCGCGATGGTCCACCCTGCTTTGGGGACTAGGCGGACCGAGAGCCGCCGCCAGTCATACGTGTCGAGCGGGAGATCCACGAAAGCGCCGGTCCTATCCGCGTCAGGACGGTCCTTGTAATAGATGTGGAAATACAAACGGGCGTATTCTGGCGAACTGGCGGCGGGATTGATCTGGAGCTTGTTGGCGCGAAACCATCCCGAGCCGATGTAGATCTGCGAAGGCAAGTCTGCGACTTCCTGCCGCCACTCCACTCTCTGGCCATCGCCCGCGACATGCAGCGCGATCTTCCCTCCGTGTGCCGCCTCCGTGGTCACAGCCGATTTCACGCGCCCGACGGCCAGCTTCCAACCGGCTGGCACATTGGCCGCGTCGAGTTGCTCCAAACCGGGATTCTGCAGCAGGTTTTGCGGCGCTTCCAACGCACTGACCGGGACAGCCAAACCTATCGAACCAGCTACAGCCAACACAAATATGAAGGGAACGCCCGGTAGTGCAGCCAGCGGCGCGAGCAGCAGGGCGGCGAGGAGTGTGAGGATGTGCTTCATGGTTGTTCCTATCGTCTATCCGTCAGGTCCAAGGATTGGAAAGTTGATCGCCCGGTCTTTCCAAACCTTGGAAAAGCCTGGGCAAATCAGGTTCGTTGTGTTCATTTCCCCCCCTTCTTTGCCTTCTTTCCCCCGGCCAACGCATTTCCGGCATACGGACAGGGTGTCCCCGGAACATCGGCATACGGACACGGCACGCCAACGGATTTATGAGCACAGGCGGCTCCCGCATCGACCCTGACGACCGAGGTGTTTTTCAGCGCGTCCGCGATCGCCAGCAGGGCGCGGGCTTGTGAAGCCAGGTTGTTCACCCAGCCGAAGCACCCGCGATAACCGGTCACCCAATGCGAGGGGATGCAGCCGT
>CAYWKN010000187.1:0-4234 GCA_964458765.1 uncultured Verrucomicrobiota bacterium | reverse complement strand
CATAATACGGGAACGCCGTTCGTCTGTCAATGGGTTGGTGGCATTTTCTCTGCCCGTTTTCTCTGTCCCTCTGTTTTCTCTGTGGTATGGCGTGCGCTGCGGGGCCCCTTTGGTTCAAAAGCGTTGTATTGGGTAGGCGGGGCCGGTACAGTACTGCGGTTGCCTGGGATCCGGGTGACTGTCCGACGGGAAGGGGAATGCCATGCTTTGCGATAGTTGTCATCAACGCGAATCCACCATCCATGTAACACAGGTGGTGGATGGGAACGCCCGCGAGTTGCACCTGTGCCCGGAATGCGCGGAGGAAAGCGGCTTGAATGTCAAGAATGTCATGTCCATTCCGGAGATGTTGTTTGGCATGGCTGCCGGCGAGGACTCGGCGGAGATGCTCAAGAAGACATGTCCGTATTGCCATCTTCGGGGGTCGGATTTCCGGAAGGGAGGGCGACTGGGGTGTCCGGGTTGCTACGAGGCGTTTCGGGAGGAACTCCAGCCGATGTTGGCGGCCATGCACAAGG
Source organism: uncultured Verrucomicrobiota bacterium (assembly GCA_964458765.1). Lineage (GTDB taxonomy): Bacteria > Verrucomicrobiota > Kiritimatiellia > CAIKKV01 > CAITUY01 > CAIVSY01. The sequence continues at coordinate 3,716 of CAYWKN010000187.1, read as the reverse complement.
GGATGGAACACAAGGGGAAAGTGCCGCAGGTGGAGCGCGAGGCCCGGCAGGTTGCGTCACGGGCCGAGGAACTGCGCAAGGCGCTGGAGACCGCCATCCGCCGCGAGGATTACGAGGAAGCGGCGCGGTTGCGGGACAGGCTTCGGGGGGAATCCCATGAAGCTGGATGACTTCCTGGGCAGGCCGGGCGCCTGGCTGGCGGAAGATGGACCGGATGGCATTGTGGTCAGCAGCCGCATCCGGTTGGCGCGCAATCTGCAGGGTGTGGCATTCCCCGACTGGGCGGGCGAGGAGGAGTGCGTGCGGGTGCAGGAGCGGGTGCTGGCGGCGCTTCGCAGTGTGTCGCGACTCTCGCCTTTTTTCGCTGTGGAGATGGCCGCCCTGTCCCTGCTGGAAAAGGAGTTCCTGCAGGAGCGTCGCCTGATTAGCCTGGAGTTGGCGCGCAAGGGGCGCGGCAGCAGTCTGATTGTGCGGGAGGACGAGACGCTGGGTGTGATGGTCAATGAGGAAGATCACCTGCGTTTGCAGGCCATGCGCCCGGGATTTGCCCTGGATGAGCTATGGCGCAGCATTACCGCCTTGGATTCCGAGATCGAGCAGACGATCCGATATGCCTATTCGCCGGAGTGGGGCTACTTGACAGCTTGTCCGACGAATGTCGGCACGGGCCTGCGGGCCAGTGTCATGCTGCATGTGCCGGCATTGCGGCTGGCCAATGAGATCGAGCCCATCGTCAAGGGATTGGGCAAGATCGGGCTGGCGGTGCGGGGAGTGCTGGGGGAGGGGACGGAAGCCTCGGGCAACATGTTCCAGTTGTCGAATCAGACGACCTTGGGCGAGACGGAGGACGCGGTCATTGAGCGGCTGGGCCATATTGTCGGCGAAGTGGCCTCCCATGAGCGCAATGCCCGGGCGCGACTGATGGAGGAGCGGGCCAGCCGGGTCCGGGATTTCGTGGGTCGCGCGTTTGGCGTGCTGAGCCACGCGCGGATTCTGGGCTCGCATGAAACCCTCGACTTGTTGTCCGGGTTGCGCCTGGGCATTGATCTTGGTATAATTTCCGGGCTGGAAAGGGCGGAAGTCAACCGTCTGACGCTCTATTCGCAGTCGGGGCATCTGCAGAAGCTAGGTGGCCGCAGCATGAGTCCGTCGGAGAGGGATGAGGCGAGAGCCGGGCTGGTGCGGGAGCGGGTGAGACAGGCGCGGTTCTTGGAAGCATGAGCGAAACGGGAGAGACCATGGGAAACTCAGGAAACTATACGCCGCGGGCGCAGCAGGTCATTCAACTGGCCCGTTCGGAAGCCGAGCGGTTCAATCATTCCTATGTGGGGACGGAGCACATTCTCTTGGGGCTTGTGGCTTTGGGGTCCGGTGTGGCCGTGACGGTATTGGACAGGATGGGGGTGTCTTTGGAAGCGCTCCGTCTGGAGGTCGAGCGGTCGGTCGGGCAGGGGGGTGAAACGAAGACGGAGGGGAATGTTCCTTTCACTCCCAGGGCCAAGAAAGTCCTGCAGCTGGCGGCGGCGGAAGCCCGGAGTCTGAACCATTCCTACATAGGCACCGAGCATATTCTTCTGGGGCTTCTGCGGGAGGGGGAAGGGGTTGCCGCCCAGGTCCTGAGGAATTTGAATATTGATCTGGACCGTGCCCGGGTGGAAGTGATGAAGGAACTGGATCCCAATTTCGAACCTGGCGAGGAGGGGGAGCCGCCGGAGCCCAAGACCCGGCAGGGGACGCAGGCGCCCAAGCAGAAGACGCCGGCGTTGAATGCCTTCGGGCGCGATCTGACCGAGCTGGCGCGCAAGGGCACGCTGGATCCGATGATCGGGCGGGAGGGCGAACTGGAACGGGTCATTCAGATCCTGTGCCGCCGGACCAAGAACAACCCTGTCCTGCTCGGGGACCCGGGGGTCGGCAAGACGGCGATTGTCGAGGGTCTGGCGCAGGTCATTGCCCAGGGGCTGGTCCCCGACATCCTGCGCAACAAGCGGGTTATCGCGCTGGATCTGGCCCTCATGATCGCGGGCACGAAATATCGCGGCCAGTTTGAGGAGCGCATCAAGGCGGTGATGGACGAGATCCGCCGCGCGGGCAACGTGATGCTGTTTGTTGACGAGTTGCATACCATCGTGGGGGCCGGATCGGCCGAGGGGACGATGGACGCCTCCAATATCATCAAACCGGCCTTGTCCCGGGGCGAGCTGCAGTGCATAGGCGCCACGACGCTGGATGAATACCGGAAGCATATCGAGAAGGACGGCGCGCTGGAGCGCCGTTTCCAGACGGTGCAGGTGAATGAACCGACGGTGGACGAAACCATCCGGATCCTTCGCGGGATTCGCGGGAAGTACGAGGATCATCATGGCGTGAAGATCACGGACGATGCGCTGGATGCCGCCGCGCGTCTGACGGACCGGTATCTCACGGGCCGTCATCTTCCGGACAAGGCGATTGACACGATTGACGAGGCGGGCGCCCGGGCGCGGATACAGGCCACGACCCGCTCGCCGGAATTGCGCAAGCGGGAACAGGCCATCGAAAAGATCCGGCTGCAGAAGGAGGAGGCCATCAAGGCCCAGCGTTTCGAGGAAGCCGCCCGGTTCCGCGACCTGGAACGCAAGGAACGGGAGGCGCTGGAGCAGCATGTGGCGAAGTGGCGCGAGGCGGCGCAGAAGCGGAAGGTCAAGGTTACGGCCGAGGAGGTGATGGCCGTGGTGTCGAAGTGGACCGGGGTGCCGCTGAAGAAGATGGAAGGGATGGAACTGGCCCGGCTGTTGCATATGGAGGAGGAAATCGGGAAATCGGTCATCGGCCAGGAGCAGGCGGTGGCGGCGATCTCCAAGGCCCTGCGCCGGTCCCGGGCGGACCTGAAGGATCCCCGCCGGCCCATCGGTTCGTTCGTGTTTCTCGGGCCGACAGGGGTTGGCAAGACGCTGCTGGCCAAGGCGCTCGCGGAATTCATGTTCGGCGATGCCGATGCGCTGATTCAACTCGACATGTCGGAGTACATGGAGAAGTTCACGGTGTCCCGCCTGGTGGGATCCCCGCCGGGATATGTGGGCTACGAGGAAGGCGGCCAGTTGACCGAAAAGGTGCGGCGGCGGCCTTATTCCGTCGTGCTTTTCGATGAGATCGAGAAGGCCCATCCCGATGTGATGCACATGCTGCTGCAGATCATGGAGGAGGGACGGCTGACCGACAGTTTCGGCCGTCACGTGGATTTCCGGAACACGGTGGTGATCCTGACCACGAACCTCGGGGCGGATTTCGGCCGCAAGGCCGGTTTGGGGTTTGCCGGCTCGGGTGAGTCGCAGGACTATGAGGCGCTCAAGCAGCGGATGCTGGAAGGCGTGAAGCATCTTTTCAAGCCGGAGTTCATCAACCGGTTGGATGAGATCGTCGTGTTCCGCCAACTGGTCCGGGAAGACATGGTCAGGATCCTGGACTTGGAAGTGGGCAAGGTAAAGGCGCGGCTGTCCGCCCGTGGTATTGAACTGACGCTGGCGGCCGGGGCGCAGGAATTCCTGCTGGAGAAGGGGTTTGATGCCACAATGGGCGCGCGGCCCTTGCGCCGGGCGGTGCAGCGGTATCTGGAGGATCCACTGGCGGAGGAGATCCTCCGTGGTGATTTCGCGGGGGCGGAGAAGGTGGAGGCCACGCGGGCCGATGGTGAACTGGCGTTCCGGGTGATTGCCGGGGAGAAAATCAAAGCCTGA
>CAYWKN010000186.1:0-4243 GCA_964458765.1 uncultured Verrucomicrobiota bacterium | reverse complement strand
GTATTTTGTTTTTCCGCCGCGCGACAAACCGGCTTTATCCGGGGAACACATTTCGGTAGTGTGGGACGCAAAACGCGCGGGCTGGCGATCCCGGAGGAGTTGCATTGAATATGCCGAAGGCAGTGATTTTTGACATGGACGGGGTTTTGACGGATTCCGAGCCGCTGATTTGCGCGGCGGCCATCCAGATGTTCAGCGAGCAGGGGGTCAGGGCTTGTCCCGAGGATTTTCATCCATTTGTCGGTACAGGCGAAAACCGGTATCTGGGGGGTGTGGCGGAAAAGCACGGGGTCAAGCTGGATATCCCGCGTGCCAAGGCGCGGACCTATGAGATCTATCTGGAAATGGCGCCACGCAAGCTGGAGGCATTCCCCGGCGCCGTGGAACTGGTTCGCGCGTGCCGGGCGAGAGGCTGGGCCTGCGCCGTGGCCTCCAGCGCGGACTGGATCAAGGTGGCGGCGAATCTGAAGAAGATCGGGCTGGACCCGGAAACGTGGCAGGCGGTGATCACGGCCGAGAACGTGGAGCGGCGGAAGCCGGATCCCGCCATCTTCCTGATGGCCGCGGAGAAGATGGGGGTCCCGCCTTCGTCCTGCACGGTGGTGGAGGACGCTGTGAATGGAATCGAGGCCGCCAAGGCCGCCGGCATGCGGTGTGTGGCGGTGGCCACGACGTTTCCCGCAACGCTGCTGGGGCGGGCCGATCTGGTGCGGGGTTCGGTGGCGGAAGTCCGGATGGAGGATCTGTTCCGCGACTCCCGTGTGTGTCGCAGTGGCTCCAACGGCTCTGTGTAGGCTCAATGCCTGCGGGAGGGAAGGAGCCAGGCGGCTAGCGTTCCGAGCAGGACCACGGCCAGCGTGGCCAGCGTGGCGCCGTGCGGGCCGCCAAGCCAGGTGGCTCCCATCACGCCCACCAGCGGCCCCAGCAGGTTGCCCATTCCAATGGCGGCCTCGTGCAGGCCGCCCTGCTCCGCCTTGCCCTCGCCGTAATCGAGGGAATAGAAGATGGATGAGGAATAGATCAGGCCCAGCGCCACGCCGAACAACGCCAGGGAACCCAGGATGACGCCAAGGGATCCGGTCAGCATGATGCCCGCGAAGGCCAGCGGGGCCGCCAGCAGGGGCACGAGATTCCATCCGCGATGATAGTGCCAGTCCTCCCAGCGACCGAACAACAGGAACGCCGCCGCCCGCGTCAGGTAGAAGGTGCAGGTCATGACGATCACCACACTGGGGGAGCGTCCGATCCGTTCCGCCAGGGCGGGAAGCAGCGGCAGGAGAACGGAAACCATGACATAGGTGAGGGCGTTCCCCAGCCAGGCGGTGTGCATGAAGCGGCGCTTGATGGCGGCGGGAATGGCGGTGGCATCCGGGGACGGAGCCGCCGGGGCGGCGGCCGTTTCCGCCAGGGCGGATCGGGCGGAAGCGCCGGGGAGGAGGAACAGGAGAGCGAGTGCGTGCAGGATGCCCGGCGCCCAGATGACCGCGGCGGGATTCCAGGCCACCAGGAAGCTGCTGGTCAGCAGGCCGATGGTGTTGGCGGTCGCCCAGGTGACATTGTAGATCGAAAGACGCTGCGGTTTGGAGAGGGGGGAGCGGGCGTGGAAGATGGCGGACTCCAGCGCGGGCCAGCAGGCGCTGACCACGCAGGCGTAGAGGAGCGCCACGACAAAGGGGGTGTAGTGCCAGGCGGGAATCCAGCCGGTGAGCAGGATGAGGGCATCCACGGCAAAGGCCCAGAGCAACAGGCGGTCGGGGCCGATGCGGTCCGACAGGCGGCCGCCGTACCGGGCGCCGGGAATGATGGCCAGCCCGAATGCCATGCTGAGCCAGAGGTTCTCCAGGTTGCTATAGTGGAAAGTGGCCCGCGTCCAGAAAAAGACCGTGGCCACGACGATGGTCATGCAGACCGAGTTCATGACCGTCAGGGCGAAGTAGCGGAACAGCGAGTGCCGGGCGGGTGGCGGGGTATTGGCCGTTGTTTGCATGAAGGTCGCGAGGGTAATGGATGGCAGAGGGAGTGTCAAATCAAGCTGGAATTCCGGCTTGCGGCGGGGAGGGCAAGCACTTACCCTGACCGCCGGACGTGGCTTATGAGAGACTTTGACAGGATCATGGCGCATTGGCTTTTCGCCCTCGTGGCGGCGACGTTGCTTGGCGCGACCTGGCTGTTCGGCGCCTGGGAGTCGTGGTATTTCTGGCCGTTCGCGGGTTTGATTTTCCTGTCCGCGGGCGGAATGGGTGTCCGCCTGATGCTCTCCGCGCACCTGGGGGTCAAGCGGTTGTCCCTGACGCCGGAACTGGTCCGGTGCCTCCTCTGGTGGCTGCCGTTTCTTGTGTATGCCGTGATCCGCGGGATCCAGGCGCCGGTGCGCATGGATGCGGAGCGCAGCGTCTTGCTGCATCTGACGTCATTCCTGCTTGCCCTGGTGATCCTGGTTGGACTGGAGGAAGGGCACCGACGCCGGCTTGGCGCCCTGTTGCCGTGGAATGTTTTCCTGATCGGGGCCTACGGCATCGGGAATTATTTCCTGGCCGGCAATGCCAGGGTGTTGTGGGTGCCGGGGTTTCCGCAATACCAGGAGGGCCACTTGCGCGCGACGGGGACGTATTTCTGCCCTGACCACTTCGCGGGCCTGATGGAACTGGGCCTGTGCATGGCTTTGGCGGCGGGGATGGCCCGGTCAACCTCCTGGCGTGCCCGCCTGGGAATGGCGGTGCTGGCGGCGGCGGCTGTTACAGGGATTGTGCTCAGCAAGTCCCGGGGCGGGGGGATCGTGCTGTTGCTGATCCTCGTGCTGGCGTTGTGGCGGGGCCTGGGCGGGTGGACAAGGCGGCAGCGTGCCGTGATCCGGTGGGTGGCGCTGGGTGCGGGTGTTGCGGCCGCGCTGGCGGTGGCGCTGGCGGGCACGCGCTACATGCAGCGGTTCAGGAACTATCCCTGGACGCAGTGGGAGAGATCGGACCGGTACCAGATGACGGCGGCGGCCCTGCGGGGGTGGCGAAGCGCGCCGCTGGCGGGGATCGGGCCCGGGATGCACCAGAACCTGTGGCCGCACTTCGCCGCCAGCGCCGACGGGGATCGCGCCAAAGGCATCTGGCCGCGGTTCCTGAACAACAATTTCCATTCCTATGAGGCGCACAACGATTGGGCGCAGTTGCTGGAGGAGTACGGGTTGATCGGGATTGCGCTGTTCCTGGCGGCGGCGGGCATGACGTGGCGGGCCCTGTGGCGGAAGGCGGCGGCCGGCGCAACGGCGGCGGGCGCCGCGGCGCTGGCGGCGGCGGCCATGGCGCTGCATTCCGCGGGCGATTTCAATCTGCAGATACCGGCGATGGCCTGGTTGCTGGCGGCGATCGTGGCGTTGGGACTGGCGTCAGGCGGCATTCCAACGAATGCCGCTACGAAGAGGGGAGAATTGTAGCGGAATCCGTTAGGATTCCGAGGGCAGTCTGCGGAGAGGGAATGACGCTATACATCACCAGCGATGTGCATCTGGGGTCGCGGCATTGCCGCGTCGAACAGTTCGAAAGGTTTCTCGGACGATTGCCTCCGGAGGCCGTGCTGGTGCTGAACGGGGACACGATGGACCACGTGAGGCGTCCGCTGCCGTTCCGTCACCGCGCGGCGCTGGCAAGGCTGTTGGAGGAATCGCGCCGGCGCCGGGTGGTGTGGGTGGGCGGGAATCATGACGAGGCCTATCGTCCCCCCGGCAGCGAAGCGGCGGAGTTCGTGCCGGCGTTTTCGATTCCCGGGCGGCTTCATGTGGTCCACGGGTTCTATCTGTACCGGCGTCTGCCCGGGTATGCGCCGTTCATCCTGCTGGTGAAGGGATTCCACCGGTTGCGGATCCTGCTGGGGGCTGAACCGGTGCATGTGGCGGAATATGTGAAGCAGTGGGAGGCGCTCTACAACGTGCTGCGCCGTCATGCGCGGGAAAGCGCTGTGCGGTATGCGAAGGGGGCCGGGGTCGGCACGGTGGTGTGCGGGCATGTGCACTGTCCGGAAGACACCATGGCGGACGGTATCCGGTATGTGAACACCGGGTCCTGGACGGAGGATCCGCCCTGGTGTTTCCGCGTGGAGGAGGATGCCGCGATGCTGTGCCGGGTGACGCCGGAGGGGGAGCTGGAGGCAACGTCCGGCGGCCTGTGATCCGGATTTCATGAGTCAATCGTAACCGACCTGCCTAATCGACATCAGGGGTATGCACTTGACGCATGGGAAGAAAGAACCCACCCCT
>CAYWKN010000185.1:0-4254 GCA_964458765.1 uncultured Verrucomicrobiota bacterium | reverse complement strand
ATATTTTTCTCCAGGTAGATGACAAAAAGAGGGACGTGCCGCATGAAGGCCGTCAGTCTGCTAAGGCGTGCAAGTTATGTAGCCAGGTGTTGACTATGATGACCCGCGACAATTGGATTCTGACTCAGGACGGCTTTGACATCCGCACGGCCGCCCAGTCCGATGTCCTGAGTTTCAATCCGAAACTGCCCGCGCATTGGGCAAAACTGGCGTTCCCGATCATCTGGAAGGGGACGCCGGTATACGTGGAAATAGAACCCGGCAGGATCAAGGTGACGAATCGCGGTTCGCTGGCCCTGGACATCTCGGTCGTCGGTCGGACCGCGCGGGTGGCTCCGGGCGAAAGGGGGGAGTGGTGAGGGCGAAGAAGGACATGCAAGAACCGGATGCGGGAAATCCGCTAGTCCGGGTCTGTGGGGGTAGCTCGCTGCGTAAGAACTTAATTACCAGCGAGTTACTACCCGGAAATAACAGTCTGACCCCGAAATCGGCCCCCGAAATCGCCGGTTAAACAACCTAAGATGGCTGTGATTAATACCAATAACGACCAGTTGTGGCTATAGTGCGCATTAACTATTGACGCGCCGTGCCTTTTGGCTTACAACAGACGGCATGAATCGCAATCTTCTGGCAGATCTGCTGGCTTGGCGGAAATCGCCACGGCGGAAGCCGCTTATTCTCGATGGGTCGCGTCAGACAGGAAAGACCTGGCTGCTGAAGGAGTTCGCCCGGCAGGCCTACGAGGGCCTCGTCTATCTGAATTTTGACGAGGACAAGAAACTGCGCCAGTTCTTCGCTGGTGACACGCTCAAGCCGGCCCGGATCATCGCCGATCTTCAAATTTACCTTCAGCGCGATATCCGGCCGGAGCGGGATTTGATCGTTTTCGATGAAGTGCAGGAGTGCGGCGAGGCGGTCCACGCGCTGAAGTACTTCTGCGAGGAGGCCAACGATTACCATGTTGCCGCCGCCGGATCGCTGCTGGGCATACATCTCGTGTCATCGCCTTCGTTTCCGGTCGGCAAGGTCAATTTCCTGCGGCTGCACCCCATGACCTTTCTGGAATTTCTGGAGGCTGCCGGCGCCACGCGATTGTGCGAACGTTTGCAAGGCGCCACCGGTTTCGAACCGCTGCCGGGGCCGTTTCACGATGAGTTGATCGGGCGCCTCCGGCATTACTACTTTGTCGGCGGTATGCCGGAAGCCGTCGCGCAGTTCGTCAAGGATCGGAACCTCTCCGAAGTCCGGGCGATCCATCGCGAAATCATCGGTTCCTACGTTCGGGACTTTGCCAAGCATGCGCCGCATGTGGACATTCCCCGGCTGCTGCACATCTGGGAGGCGATCCCTTCGCAACTGGCGCGGGAGAACAAGAAATTCGTCTTTTCCCAGGTCCGCCCTGGCGCGCGCGCCCGGGATTACGAGTCGGCGTTGCTCTGGCTCCAGAACGCGGGGTTGATCCATCGGGCGATGGCGATCCTTAAGCCCGAACTGCCTTTGGCAGGACGGGCGGACCTCCAGCATTTCAAGGTGTACCTGCTGGATATCGGATTACTCGGCACGCTGGCCGGAATCTCGCCCACCGCGCTTGTCAATGGTGCGGAGCTCTTCACCGGCTACAAGGGGGCGTTTGTGGAGAACTACGTGGCGCAGGAACTCGTGGCGGCTGGGCGCCCGCTCTTCTTCTGGAAGCGGGAACAGGGGATCGCTGAAGTGGACTTCCTGCTGCAGATTGACAACCGGGTGTATCCGTTGGAGGTCAAGGCCGGGATCAACCCCAAGAGCAAGAGCCTGCAATCGTTCGATGCCATTTGCCACCCGCCGCTCCTGTTGCGCACAACCTTGCTCAACGCCAGGCTGGACGGGCGCATGGCCAATGTTCCGCTCTACGCCGTGGCCTCGTTCCCGCACCGTCTCTCCACGGCTGGCGCCGCCAGCGTGCCGCCGCGCTGACGGGACATGGTTCGACTTCCGGGGCTGCGCGGAAACTATCCTCAAAATCAGACTGTAAATAACAAGGGGGTGCGATTTTTTTGTTGGTGGGGGAGCGCGAGGAACTTCGACTTGCATATCGAACATTGGCTGTAACTGCTCAGCGACCCCACCGCCGGCGGCCGCCGGATCAAACGGATGAGAAACTATCCGGAATTGAATTTGGAACTCAGGAACTCATGAACCGGAAAGAACGGATCATTCCTGATTTCCTGAGTTCCAGATTGTCTCCGTTGCGGACCGAAGTTACAGGGGAGGTACCCCGGATCGGTTCACGAGAACGGCCGCTCCATTACGGTGGACGATTTGGAGCACCCCCCTCGTAATCCGTAATCGTCGCCCGTAATCGTCAACCGGCAGGGGGATGGTGAGCAGTTACAAAGAAACAAAGAAAGGTTCAATTATATCTTGCCCCGAAAGAACTTCTGTGGCATAATAAACACGTTATTATTAGAAAGCAGAGGCGTCTCTTTGCGGGGTGCGCGTGGCGATATCGTTACAGGAAATCGCGGAGAAGGTGGGGAGTTCGCGGGCAACGGTGAGCAATATCCTGTCGGACCGCGGGCTGCCGTATAACTCCGAGACCGTACGGCGTGTGCGCGAGGCCGCTGCCGAACTCGGTTTCCGGGCGAATGCCGCCGCGCGGACGCTCAAGCGCGGCACGTTCGGGGCCGTGACGCTGGTCATGAGCGACCACGCCGAGCGCAGTTACCTGCCGCGCGCGCTGCTGACCGGCATTTGCGCGGCCTTGGACGTGCGGGACGTGCATCTGAACATTGCCATGCTTTCCGACGCCCAGCTCACCGGCGAGGAATCGCTGCCCCGCCTGCTGTGCGAATGGTCGTCCGACGGGTTGCTCGTCAACTACAACTTCACCTTCCCGGAGCACCTTGAGGAGTCGCTGGAATTGCGGCGGGTGCCAGCCATCTGGATCAATCAGAAGCAGGCGGTCAACGCGGTCTATCCCGACGATCTTGCCGCCGGACGGTCGGCCACGGAGCATCTGCTCGCGCTCGGCCACCGCCGGATCGCCTATCTGGACACGTACATCGAGCGGGCGCGGCAGGCGCGCTGGCTGCATTACAGCAAGCCGGACCGGATGGAGGGATACACCCAGGCGATGGCGGCGGCGCGCCTTGAGCCGCTCGTCCTGACGGATGCGCTGGAATTGGAGCGCGACCTGATCGCCCGCCTGTCCGCCCCGGACCGGCCCACGGCGCTCCTCGGCTACGCGCCCGTCGATTTCGATCCCCTCTTCCGGCATCAGGTGGCGTTGGGATTGCGCGTCCCGGCCGACCTTTCGCTCATGACGTTCGGCGACAGCACGGACACCAGGGTGGCCGGTCTTCGGGCCACGCAGATGCTCATGGATCAGGGCGCGGCCGGCCGCCGCGCGGCGGAGTTGCTGCTGGGGCGCATCGGGAAGCCCATGCAGGTCCGCTTGCCGTCGCAGGCCACGCCGTACAGTCTGGTGGAGGGGGAAACGGTTGCGACGCCTGCCCAAGAATCCGGGCATGCGGTCGCAAGAGCGAAGGAGAGTCAACTTGCGCCAAATGGCGCGCGAAAGGAGAAGGCAGGATGAAGGCAACGATGTGGGCATGCTTGGGAATGGTCGCGATGGTTGGCGTCTGGCCTGTTCAGGCGACTGCGGAGGAAACGAACCATGTGATCGCCATCACCACCGCCGACGGCGGGGCCGACGCCGGCATCAACGGCGGGGACGGGGGGGTCAAGGCGTTGGGGCTCAATGCCGGGATGGAGATCAAGAACACGGTTCATTACGCCGGACTGGGCAAGGGCTACATCCGCTTCGCCCTGCACCAGGCCGAGAACAACAAGGCCGACATCGCCCCCGCCAAGGTCGACAAGGTCAGCCTGATCTTGGAAATCAGCACGGGGCGCGAGTTCGCGGCGGCGATGGGCGATTGGACCTACAACGTGTTCCTGCTCAAGCCCCTGGATGCCTATGGCGAAGGCCAACTCGGCCAGGACTGGGAGGAAGGGAAGATCACCTGGGGCAACGCGCCAGGCAACGACGCGGGGGGAGGGAACGCGTTGCTGGCCGACCACATCGAGATGCTCGGCACGTTCGACACGGAAGCCGGCAAGATCGACAAGTTCACGTTCACCAGCGCGAAGCTCACCGAGGCGGTCAAGCAAGCCGCCGCCGCCAAGAACGGCTTGATCACGCTGATCGTCACCCGCCAGGACGATGACAACAACGCCGCGACCTGGGCCACCAAGGAAAGCGGCAAGAAATAC
>CAYWKN010000184.1:0-4263 GCA_964458765.1 uncultured Verrucomicrobiota bacterium | reverse complement strand
GAGCGGGGGTTCCGTTTGCACGAAATCGGGGTGGATGCGGCGGGCCAGCTCGATATGGTGCAACTGGGGGAGGCTTTGCGCGACGGGCCGGCGGTGGTCAGCATCATGTGGGCGAACAACGAGACCGGGGTGGTCTTTCCCGTGCTGGAGATTGCCGAGATGGTCAAGTCGGCCGGCGGCGTGTTCCATACCGACGCGGTGCAGGCGGCGGGCAAGTTGCCCATAGACGTGCGCAGGATTCCCGTGGACATGCTTTCGTTGTCGGGCCACAAGCTGCATGCCCCGAAGGGGGTTGGCGTGTTGTATATCCGGAAGGGCACGCGGATGCAGCCGTTCCTGCTGGGCGGGCACCAGGAGGAAAGCCGCCGGGCGGGCACGGAGAATGTGCCGTACATCGTGGGGCTCGGCTGCGCCTGCGAGATGGCCCGGAACGGGATGGAAAGGGAAACGGCGGCGATGGCGGCGCGTCGGGACCGGCTGGAAAAGGGGTTGCTGGAGACCTGCCCCGACGCCCGCGTGAACGGGGATCGGGTGCACAGGTTGCCGAACACGCTGAATATCAGTTTCGAATACATCGAGGGGGAATCCATCCTGTATCTGCTGAGTGACGTCGGGGTGGCGGCTTCTTCGGGCTCCGCGTGCACGTCCGGATCGCTGGAACCCTCGCACGTGCTGCGGGCCATGGGGGTGCCGTTCACGGCGGTGCACGGGTCCGTGCGTTTCAGCCTGAGCCGTTACACAACGGATGCGGACATTGACTATACGCTGGAGAAACTGCCGGGCATTGTCCGGCGACTGCGCGAAATGTCGCCTTTTGGCCGGAAATAGCGCGCCTATTGCCTGGTTTCGGGCGCTAGTGTACTGCGTCAGAAACCCCTTTACATACGTTATGGCGTGTCATTCCGAGCGAAGCGAAGCGAAGTCGAGGAATCTCAGCGTGATCGGTCGGGCTGAGATCCCTCGGCAAGCTCGGGATGACAGAGCCTATGTCAAGATCCGTTGGACGCAGCACACTAGCCGGAGGGAGTCGAGCATGATTGTGGACGCCCATGCCCATGCGTTTCCCGACGCGATTGCCGCGAAGGCAATCGCGCGGCTGGAAGCGGGGAACTGCAAGGCGAATCATGATGGCACGGTGGCGGGGTTGCTGGGCTCCATGGACCGGGCCGGGATTGACAAGGCGGTTGTGTGTTCCATTGCGACGAAGCCTGCCCAGTTTGAGCCGATCTTGCGGTGGTCCCTCGAAATCGCGTCGGATCGCATCCTGCCCCTCGCTTCCATCCATCCTGCCGATCCGATGGCGCGGGAACATGTGAGGGTGGTGGCGGCGGCAGGGCTGAAAGGGCTCAAGCTGCACCCGTACTACCAGGACTTCGATCTGGCGGGCGAGGCGGTTCTGCCGATCCTGGAGGCGGCGGAAGAGGCGGGGCTGGTGGTGGTATCACACACCGGGTTCGATATGGCGTTTCCCCGCGAACGCAAGGCCGATCCGGACAGGGTGCGGCGGGTGGTGGAACGTTTTCCCGGGCTCAGGTTTGTGGCGACGCATTTCGGAGGGTGGCAGGACTGGGAGGAAGTGCGGGCGAAACTGCTGGGACGACGGCTGGCCATGGAACTGTCGCTGTCGCTCGACGTGCTGGCGCCGGAACAGGCGGGGGAGATGATCCTGGGGCATCCGGAGGACTGCGTCATGTTCGGGACGGATTCCCCGTGGTCCGATGCGGCGGATGCCCTGCGCCGCCTGCGGAGTCTCGGGTTGCCCCCGGAACGGCTGCGCAAGATCGAGGGGGGGAACGCGGCGCGGTGGTTCGGGTTGTGAATATCGGGGCAACAGTTATCGGTGATCAGTGATCGGTGATCAGGGATGGCGGCAACCGTCCCGATATTCAGCTTTACGGGAGTTTGAGTCAGTATCGGCGTGGCCTGATATGGAGCGGGAGCGCCAACGGGTTCGACAAGGTGTATAAGTTCGACACGCGTTTTTACGAGGATGCGCCGCCTTCGTTTCCATACAGCTTCTACGAGTTTACAGAGTGGACGCAGGCAGGCGATTGATTTGGCATTGGAGAAACGAGCAAGCAAACAAAGGAGAACGGAGATGAACAGAAGCAGCGTTTGGAGGTTGGGGATTCTGGTGGCGGCGGTATTCGCCGTGGCATCGCTGGTGGGTTGCGAGACGACGGAGACGGCGGATAGCGTGATTACCGTGACGCCTGCTTCTTCCACGCTGAATGGGACTCTGGCGACCGCCACGTTGACGGCCAGCACCGCCAGTACGAATATGGCATTGGCGCTTCCGCTGGTGTGGACGGTGGCGAATCCAAGTTTGGGGAACATCAGGGCCAGCACGGGATTGACGGCGGTGTATGAATCCACCGGCCGGGTCGGCAACAACATTGTCACAGTCCGCGACCAGGGTCAGGCGGAAGGCATGGCGACCATCGTACAGCAGTGATGGGGGATGGGGAAGGGGGGTGACAGAGAAGTCCCGCGGCGGGAAGCGGTGCCCGGAACGTTGCGCATGATGAACACGACGTTTCGGCGCTGACAGACGGTCCCCTTCCGGTGGTTTGAAGGTTCTACTTCGCCCGGATGCGCAGCCGGAGGGAGCAGGTTGATACGTTGCCTTCGTCCAGGAATCGCGTATTCACAACGAGCACGTGGCCGATACTGGGACGCTCGAAGGATCCTTCCGTCATCCGTCCATAGTGGGCCGGATTCAATCCCGACAGCACCTTCAGCCGGTTGAGCACGTTTCCGGCGGCCGGCAGGCAAGGGGGGGCGTTTTCCTTTCCCTCTTCGCCGGCGCCCGGCAAGCGGCAGCGGGTGTCTATCGTCAGTTCCGTGCGTGATGTCCGCAACATGTGCTTCAAAAGCCATTCGACATAATCAACGGCGGTCGGTTCCTCTTTGTCGTGGTTCATGGATGGCATCTTTCTCTCCTGTCAAGGGCCGGCGCGAACCGGCCAGACGCAGTACGAGAGCGCTTTGTCCTGGCCGCCGGCAGTGCCGTCGCGCAGATGCACGCACCAGGCGTAGAACGCGGACTCCGCGGCGGTGGTGCTGGTCCAGTAGTAGTCCGACAGGACGTTGGTAAACGAATGGCCTTCGGGAAGCGGAGGGTTCATGCGCGCGTAGTCGAGCAGGCTTTCCAGTTCCCGGATGTTCGGGAGCCGCCAGTCGGCATGGGTGGCCAGGTTCAAGTTGTTGCAGAGGTCGATTGCCGTGTTCCAGTTGCACTGGTTTGTGAATATGTTCGCATTCCTGGCCCACATCAAACCCGTCAAATTGTCGTTCACGGTTCCGTCGCCGTTGTCCGTGAAACGCGGGACCGGCCAGGCGGCGCCTTTTGCCTGGTCTCCGTCATCGCCGGTTCGATATACCTCGGCCTGTCCCGTCCTGGGAACCGTAGCCTTGCCTTCGGACATGGCGTTGGTGCTGCCCACGGCCCGGTAGAAAACCCCGACAGGAACCGTAACGCTCGTGTTGGTCGTGTGGATGTTCTTGAGGCCGTTGTAGCTCCCATCCCACGCTTCCGGTCCATTCAGATTGGGGCGGAATTCGACCCGGTAATAGAGGGCCGGGTTCGTATTCGTGAAGGTGAGGTAGCCATCCTTGAAGGCCGTGATATCCTGTGCCAGCGAGTTGCCGGCGAGTAGTGCGCCCACCACAAGCGTTATCCGTCTGAGATGTTTCTTCATTGTCATCCTATTCTGTGGCCGTAACCTTGCCGTTTACGATCCAAACGTTCCCCCACGGGTAGACCAGGATTTCCCGGCCGCCGGAGGACATGGTCCCATCCGGCTTGCCCAGCATGCGGATCACCTCTTCCCGGGTGGCCCCCTTGGCGGGCAGCGCCGCGGGCGCCTTGGGTTTCCATTGCGGCAAGCCCTCTGTCCGGTCGAATATCATTCCGTCATTCATCACCCATTGGGCTCTGGTGAGGCGACCGCCTGTGGCGCCGCCGTCATTCCGCCACCGCAGGCGGTCCGGCGATACCCACTCCAGGCGGCCGAGGACCGCAGGTTGACTCCCTTCCGGCGCGTTGGCGCCGGTCTGCGAGAGGGAGTAACCCTTTCCGCCGTCTGTGTTCTGCGGTTGCCAGCGCGCCTCCAGGGTGCGCCGTTCGTCGTCGGCCAGTACGATCCAGGAAAGGCTGCCGTCATTCCTGGCGGACAGGGCCACAGTGTCGCTGCCGTCCGCTTTGAAGCGCCAGCATCCGACGAGGGGATCGGGAGGAGGCGGGGTGGGAATGCTTGGGGC
>CAYWKN010000183.1:0-4265 GCA_964458765.1 uncultured Verrucomicrobiota bacterium | reverse complement strand
GACGCCTTCGGCGGCGCGATCCGTGCCGGACGCGGACGGCGTGGAGCGGAGCGGGAGCGCGTAGGACATTACCAACCACGCCCGGACGGGGATACTACCGCGAGCCGCGCTAGCGGCGAGCGTGGGGACGTACCGCCCCACGCTCGCTAAGACCAAGACAATGACCTTGAATCAGCGTCCCGATTATGGCTTACTCATCACCCAGGACGGCGGTTCGCACGAGCGCAAGGAGTCTCCGCCATTCGATGCGCGGTGCTGCGAATTGATCCCCCGGCTCAAAAAAGTTATTGACCTCTTCCGCGGATGTTTCTATATGTAGAAACATGATGACGCCGAACCAGAAGGATTACGAGGCGCTGGCGCAGTCGTATGACATCGTGCCGGTCTACAAGGAAGTGCTCGCCGACCTGGAAACACCGGTATCGGTGCTCCAGCGGTTCATGAGCCGGGAGAACGCGTTCCTGCTCGAAAGCATGGAAGGCGGCGAGAAGTGGGGTCGCTACTCGTTTGTCGGCGTGGATCCGCGCCCGTTCCTGGATGTGGACCACCGCCAGCCGCCGTCGGGCGGCCTGGAGGAGTTGCGGCGCATCTTCCAGGGCGTCAGGGTGGCAGCGGTTCCGGGCTTGCCGCGGTTCATCGGGGGGGCCGTGGGCTTCCTGGGATATGAAGCCATCGGCGAATTCGAACGGATGCCGGCGCCGAAAACGGGACCCGGCGCGGTGCGGCTCCGCAGCCGTTTCGTGCTGGCGGATCGCATGATTGTCTTCGACAACGTGCGGCACACGCTGAAAATCGTGGTCTGCACACGGCCGGCGGAAGCAACGTCGCCCCAGGCTGCCTACCGCCGGGCGCTCTCGGAGATCGAGGGCATTGAACATACCTTGAACCAGCCGCTGGCGCCGCCGGCGCCGGACAGGGCAGGGGAGGTCAAGTTCGAGTCCAACATGACCCCCGGCGATTTCCGGGACATGGTGAAGAAGGCCAAGGAGTATATCTGCGCCGGCGATGTGATCCAGGTGGTCCTGAGCCAGAGGTTCAGCGCCAAGGTGGAATTGTCGAGCCTCAACCTTTACCGGGCGCTCCGCCTGCTGAACCCATCGCCCTACACATTCTTCCTCAAGATCGGCGGGCAGACGCTGGTGGGATCGTCTCCGGAAGTCATGGTGCGCCTGACCGGCAACCTGGTGGAACTGCGTCCGATTGCCGGGACGCGGCCGCGCGGCAGAACGGAGGTGGAGGACCGTTCGCTGGCCGACGAGTTGCTGTCCGACGAGAAGGAGAAGGCCGAGCATGTGATGCTGGTGGACCTGGGGCGCAACGACCTCGGGCGCGTATCGGAGACAGGCAGTGTCCAGGTGACCGAGTACATGGTTGTGGAGCGGTACAGCCATGTGATGCACCTGGTCTCGCACGTTCAGGGCCTCTTGCGCAAGGGCCAGGACGCCCACGATGTGATCAAGGCCACGTTTCCGGCGGGAACGCTTTCGGGTGCGCCCAAGATCCGCGCGATGGAGATTATTCACGAGCTGGAGCCGGAGCCGCGCGGCGCCTACGGCGGCGCGGCGGGATATGTGGGATACGACGGGAACATGGACCTGGCCATCACGATACGCACACTGGAAGTCGGCGGCGGGGTGGTGTCCATCCAGGCCGGCGCCGGGATCGTGTATGATTCGGATCCGGACAAGGAATTCCAGGAGACCTGTCACAAGGCCCGCGGGATGCAGAAGGCGGTGCAGATGGCGGCCGAGGGGCTGCAAGTGAGCGGAGGCGCGGCATGATTGTCCTCATTGATAACTACGATTCCTTCACCTACAACCTGGTGCAAATGATGGCGGCGATCGGGGCGGAGATCCGGGTGTTCCGGAATGACGCGGTGACGGTGGAGCAGGTGGAAGCCATGAAGCCGGCGGGTGTGGTGATCTCGCCGGGGCCCTGCACGCCGGCACAGGCGGGCATTTCCGTGGCGTTGATCCGGCGAATGAGCGGCAGGGCGCCATTGCTCGGCGTGTGCCTCGGGCATCAATCCATGGCCGTGGCGTTCGGCGCGACGGTTTCCAACGCGAAACGCATCATGCATGGGAAGGTCTCGCAGGTGAAACATGACGGGTCCGCCCTCTACAAGGGGATGGCCAATCCCTTCCCGGCGGGCCGGTACCATT
The DNA here is from genome assembly GCA_964458765.1 of uncultured Verrucomicrobiota bacterium. Classification (GTDB taxonomy): domain Bacteria; phylum Verrucomicrobiota; class Kiritimatiellia; order CAIKKV01; family CAITUY01; genus CAIVSY01. The sequence goes on along the minus strand of CAYWKN010000183.1, from coordinate 2,103 downwards.
CCCTGGCCGTGATGGCCGACACGTTGCCTACCGAACTGATTCCCGACGCGTTCAGCGAGGACGGGGAGATCATGGGCATGCACCATGCGACGCATCCCTCCTACGGGGTGCAGTTCCATCCCGAGTCGGTGTTGACCCCGTCGGGAAAGCGGCTGTTGCGCAATTTCGTTGGGATGGTTGATGGTTAATGGGGAGTGGAGGATATGAAAGACTACCTGCAAAAACTGGTCCGGCGGGAAGACTTGAACGAGGGGGAGGCGACAGCCGCCTTTGATGTCATCATGGAAGGCGGGGCCACGCCCGCGCAACTGGGCGCCTTCCTGACGGCGATGAAGCTCAAGGGCGAGACCACAGCGGAAATCGCGGGGGCCAGCAGGTCCATGCGGCGCCATGCGGTGTTCGTGGATCCGCGCGGGAAGGGCGTGGTGGACACCTGCGGGACGGGCGGCGATTCGCTGGGGACGTTCAACATTTCCACGACGGCGGCGTTTGTGGTGGCGGGCGCCGGTGTTCCGGTGGCGAAACACGGCAACCGCTCCATCACCAGCAAGTGCGGATCGGCGGATGTGCTGGCGGAACTGGGTGTGAACCTTGAGGCCGCTCCGGAGGCGATGGAGGAATGCCTCCATGAGGTTGGCATCGGGTTCCTGTATGCGCCCAAACTGCATCCGGCGATGAAGCATGCCATGGGGCCCCGGCGGGAACTGGGATTCCGGACCCTGTTCAATCTCCTGGGACCCCTGACCAATCCGGCGGGGGCGAAGGGCCAGGTGCTGGGCGTGTTCGCCCCGGAATTGACGGAGGTCTTTGCCGAGGTGCTGCGACTCCTGGGGAGCCGTCGTGTGTTTGTGGTCCACGGGCATGACGGCATGGATGAGATTACGGTGACAACGACGACGCGGGTGAGTGAATTGCGGGATGGCAACATCCTCACTTATGACCTGGATCCGCTCCGTTTCATGGAGGAGTATGCCGAGGCCGGAGCCCTGCGTGGCGGAGAGGCGCCGGAGAATGCGGCGATCCTCAAAGCGATCCTGGGCGGCGAGAAAGGGCCGAAGCGCGATATCGTGTGCCTGAATGCGGCGGCGGCGATTGTGGCTGGCGGGAAGGCGAAGGACTTGCAGGAGGGATTCCGATTGGCCGGCGAGGCGATTGACGGCGGGCGGGCGATGTCGGCCCTGGAGGGATTGATCCGGAAGAGCAAAGGGTGAGGGCGAAGGGTATAGGGGAAGGGATCGGTGTGAGGAGTGAATGGTGAATAGTGAATTGTGAATGGTGACATGAATGTGTTGAAGCAGATCATGGGGGAACGGAGGGCGGCGGTGCGGGAGGCAAAGCGCCACGTTGCGCTGGCCGACTTGCTCTGGCAGGCGGAGAGGCGGGTCCGTCACAGCCTGGCCGACCGCCTGCGCCAGGGGGGGGCGCCGAGGGTCATTGCCGAGGTCAAGAAGGCGAGTCCTTCGGCTGGCGTATTGCGCGAATCCTATGCTCCGGCGCGGATCGCCGCTGCCTATGCGCGGGCCGGGGCGGTCGGGATTTCCGTGCTTACGGAGCCCCGCCATTTCCTGGGCAGCGAGGCGGATCTCCGGGCTGTCCGGAAGGCTGTGAACCTGCCGATCCTGCGAAAGGATTTCATTTGTGATCCGTATCAGCTTGCGGAGGCGGCCGCATGGGGGGCGGATGTGGTGCTGCTGATCGCGGCGGCATTGGAGTGGCGCCAGTGCGAGATCCTGTTCGAGGAAAGTCGCGAACTGGGGTTGGAGGCGATCGTTGAAGTTCATACGCGCGAGGAGCTGGAACTGGCCCTGGCTTGCCGTGGGGCCATTGTCGGCGTCAACAGCAGGAACCTCAAGACCCTGAAGACGGATCTGGCCACAGCCCGGGAGCTGGCGAAGGCCATTCCGGAAGACCGGCTTTGCATCGCGGAGAGCGGCATCCGGACGCATGAGGATATTGTCGGTCTTCAGGCGGATGGATATGACGGGTTCCTGGTCGGGGAATCGCTGCTGCGGCAGAGATCGCCCGGGGCGGCGTTGAGAAGAATGGTGAATAGTGAATGGTGAATTGTGAATAGTGAATGGTTAATGGGGAATGGTTGATGGT
>CAYWKN010000182.1:0-4267 GCA_964458765.1 uncultured Verrucomicrobiota bacterium | reverse complement strand
CCCCGCCTCCCGGTCCTCCGCCGCGGGCGTCCCCCGCACAAAATGCCCCGTCCCGTATTGTTCCACCGTCACCTCGGGGAACCGTTCCTTCAGCACCTTGATCTCGCTGTAGTCGCCTTTCTTGATGAACTGGCCGAGATAGACACGCAATCCCGCCCCCACGGCGCGCACGGCCAACCCGAGCGCGGCCGTGGTCTTGCACTTCCCGTCCCCCGTGTATACCTGGATGTACCCTTTCTTCATACCGCCTCCCTAACGCCCCGATTCAAGTCAGCCACGGCGGCGTTGCCGGCAACAACGCATTGAACCGCGCCACCAGCTCATTCTCGTACGCCCCGCCGTAGGTCCCCTTCAGGAACCGCTCATACGCCTCCCGGTGGAACAACGCCCACGACTCCTCCTCATGCCCGGGGTTGATCGGGAAGAAATGCGCCCCCGCCTCCCTGGCCGCCCGCAGATCCCCGGGTGCGTCACCCACCATCATCACCCGGCCCGGCGCATACCGCCGCTCCGTCGCCATGCGCAGATGCTCCGCCTTCGTCCCCAGTTCCTGCCCCGCGATCACCGCGACATCGTCCAGCATGCCGTGCTCCTCCCATTCGCGGACCAGCGCCTCGGTGGGCGTCTGGGAAACACAGATCACGTCTGAATGCCGCTGCAACTGGTCGAGACTCTCCCGCACCCATCGGAACGGTTTCACGTTCCTGACCGTCGCCGCCACCCGGGCATTCACAGCGTGACTCCACTGCAGGATCCGCGTCAGTTCCCGGTCCCCGGTCCCGGCGACCCGCTTCTCCAGGGCGGGGTTCCCGAGCGGCAGTCCCGACTCACAGAAGGCCCGTAGCGATTCCGTCGGCGGAAGGGTCACTCCCGGAACCTTCGCGCCGGGATGCCCCGGCAACAGCTCAAAGACCTTCAGCAGGGCCGGAAAGCGATTCTGCCCCCGGTTTACCGAATACAGGTTCACAAACTCCGCCACATCCCGCACCGCCCTCTCGATCCGCTCCAACCCCCAGATGGAGAGGATCAGCGAGTGGAAACATTCCTTCTGCTTGATCTCCATCGTCGGAAACACGCAACCGTCGGAATCCACCCCGACAAAGGAATCGTGCCCCGGCTTGAAGTTCAACAAGTCGTTCCGCGTATAGATGCGCGCGCTGTGCATGCCAACATGCCCCTTCTGCTTGTGCTTGCCCGCTGTATTGCCCGTTCCCTGCCCCGGCCTGGCCGGAACCCGAATGAAGAGATTGAACAGAAGATCACGAATGCGGACGGAAAACCTCCAGACTCCTTCCATTACCCCGCCGAACCGCCCCTGAGCTGCGCCAGGATGAACTGGTTCATGGCCGCGCGGCTGGTCATCAAGTCCCGCATGGACAGAACGCCAACCACCTCTCCGTGATCCATCACCGGCAAGTGCCGGATCTTCCTCTCTGTCATCAGCGCGAGGCAGCGGTCCACCGTATCCTGCGGCTTCACGTGCGTCACCCGGTGCGACATGATTTCGCCGACTCTTGTCGTGGCGGAGGTTCTGCCCTTGAGAATGATCTTCCGCGTGTAATCCCGCTCGGTGACGATCCCGGCCAGTTTCCCGCCCTCCATCACCAGCAAGGCCCCGATATGGAGCTCATCCATCCGCCGCACGGCCTCGTACACGGTGTCCTCCGCCGAAATGGCGTACACGTGATGCCCCTTGCGGTCGAGGATGTCGAGCGCCGTTTCCATTCAGTTCACCAGGTTCTCCAGGTACTCGATCCAACGGTCCATGCCCTGCCCTGTTTTGGCGCTCAGCTCGAAGAGGAACACGCCGGGATGGATCTTCCGCAGATACTCGCGGCAGGCCGCCAGGCTCCAGTCCAGGTGCGGCGCCAGGTCCATCTTTGTCAGCACCACAACCGGCGCCAGCCCGAACAAGGTCGGATACTTGACCGGCTTGTCCTCGCCCTCCGTCGTCGAAAGCAGGGCCACCTTGAAGTTCTCGCCCAGGTCGAACGCCGCGGGGCAGACGAGGTTGCCCACGTTCTCGATGAACAGGAGCTTGATGCCGTTGCCGACAACGTCCGGCAGCAACTGCCCCACCCGCGCGGCATCCAGGTGGCAGGCGCTGATGGTTTCGATCTGCCGCACCTCCGCGCCCTTGCCCCGCAGCCGGCGGGCGTCATTGTCGGTCTGCTGGTCGCCCGTGATCACCGCGCAAGGGACCCGCCCCCGCAACCGTTCCAGGGTGCGCTCCAGCAGAAGCGTCTTGCCGGAGCCCGGCGAGGAAATCATGTTGATCGCCACCACGCCGCGGGCCGCGAGCCAGGCGCGGTTCTCCGCCGCCCTGGCGTCGTTCTCCGACAACACCTTCCGCTCCAGCACGATCGTTCGCCGTTCGACCGGGGACCCCTGGGACTCCGGCCCGTGTTCATGGGTGTGGGGATGCGCATGGTCGTGCTCATGGTCATGCGTGTGACCATGATCGTGGTCATGATCGTGATTGTGATTATGATTATGGGAATGCGCAGGACGCCGTGGGCGCCCCCCAACCTCTCCGCAGCCGCAGTCTTTGCACATATCGTTCTGGCTCCTTGCGCCGGACCCGGGCCCGCGCTTCCCTATTCCATCTTCTCGAACGGCCACATGGCCATCCCGCCTTCCATCACCTTGACCTGCCGGAATCCCGCCGCCTTCAGGATCAGCGCCCCCTCGTACGCCCTCAGGGAAATGTCGCAGAACAGAACCAGCAGCCGGTCCCGCGGCAATTCCTGCAGCCGTTCCCGCAACGCGCCGAGCGGAACCAGCGTGGCATGGGGCAACCGCTGCTGCTCGTATTCCTCCGGCGTGCGCACGTCCAGAAAAACAAAATCCTCGTGCCGTGACAATTTTTCATGCACCTGCGCCGGCGAAATGCCCTCGAACAGCCCGTCGAGCTTGTTGCGCGCCACGTTGGCGGCGTTGAGCAGGTTGTCCATGGCGGTGGAAAACGACGGCCCGTAGCAGAGATCCTCATTGGCCAGGTCGTCCACCGTCCGCCCCGCCACGATCGCCAGCGCCGCCACGTCCACCCGCTTGTCGCCCGCGCCCGGCCCCACCGACTGCACCCCCAGCAGCTTGCGCGTCGCCCGGTCCACAATCAGTTTCAGCATCAGCATCCCGGCGGATCGCAGGTAATGGGCGCGATCCAGGCCCGGCGCCAGAACCGTCATCACATCATACCCCGCCTTGCGCGCCTCCTCCTCGCCAAACCCCGTCCGGGCCACCGTGTAGTCGAAGATCCGGCAGATGGAACTGCCCAGCACTCCCGGGAACCGGTCCGTCCCGCCGCACAGGTTGACGGCGGCCACCCGCCCCTGCTTGGACGCGGTCGAGCCGAGCGGAATGTAGCAGGGTTTGCCCGTCAGGCGGTGCGTGGTCTCCGTGCAATCGCCCGCCGCATAAATGTCAGGTTGCGAGGTCCGCATGGATTCGTCCACCCGCATGGCCCCCGTCGGCCCCAGTTCGATCCCCGCCGATGCCGCCAGTTCCACATTCGGCCTGATCCCGCAGGCCAGGATCACCAGGTCGGCCGGAAACGTCCCCTTGTCCGTCGCCACCGCCCGCACCGTCGTCTCTCCCTCCAGTTGCCGGGCCGTGGCGCCGGTGACAATCCTGACCCCGTGGGATTCCAGATGCCGCTCGACCAGGATCGCCATGTCGGGGTCGAGAATCGGCAGGATCTGCGGCAGCCGCTCCACGATGGTCACGCGCGCCCCCTTGCGCACCAGCGCCTCGGTCATTTCAATTCCGATCAGCCCGCCGCCGACAATCACCACGTCGCGCGCCATGGCCTCGGCCAGCGCGCTGCGGATCCCCTCGGCATCCCGCATTCCATGCAGCGTGAACACCTGCTTGAGCGATGTCCGCAGCGACTCGGGAATAAACGCCGATGCGCCCGTCGTGAGCAGAAGCTTGTCATACGGCAGCCATTGCTCGCGTCCGCTGATCAGATCCTTCACCCGCACCCGCTTGTCCCGAGGATCGATCTCGCACGCCCGCGTCTGGTTCATCACGTGCACGTTCATCACGTTGCGGAAGAACACCGGATCCCGCACCACCCCCGCCGAGGTGGAAAGCAGCCGCTTCTGGTCCCGGACAACCCCCGAAACATAGTACGGCAGCCCGCACCCCGCGTAGGACAACACGCTGCCCTGCTCGATAACGGTCACATCGGTATCCGGCAGCAACCGGATGATCTTGGCGGCCGCCTTGGGGCCCGCCGTCACCCCGCCCACGATCACCACCCTCA
>CAYWKN010000181.1:0-4358 GCA_964458765.1 uncultured Verrucomicrobiota bacterium | reverse complement strand
TGACATGTCTTCATCTCGCGCCCAGTATTCCCCGAACCTCAAGCATGAAGGGAAGGGCAATGACACGTCAAGCAGTTGCAACCAAGCAGGCGCCCGCGGCCATAGGCCCCTACTCACAGGCCATACAAACGGGGTCCCTGGTTTTCTGTTCAGGGCAACTCGGACTGGACCCGGCCAGCGGCCAACTGGCGACCGGCGGTATCGCCGCGGAGACCGAGCGGGCCCTGGAAAACCTTTCCGCCGTTCTCACAGCGGCAGGCTCCTCCATGGACAAGGTTCTGAAGACCACCGTTTTCCTGACGGACCTGGCGGAGTTCCAGGCGATGAATGAGGTGTACAGCCGCCACTTTCCGGCGCCGACGCCAGCCCGGTCCACGATCCAGGTGGCGGCTCTGCCGCGCGGCGGCAGGGTGGAAATCGAAGCCATTGCCGCGCGGCCCTGATGCCAAGCCTCAGCCGGAGCCGCCTGCCTCCGGCCGCCGCGGCTTCCGCTTGCGGGCCCGGAACCGGCACACACGGCGTCCGCAGGGATGAGCGATTCCGAGACTGCCTTCCTTGAGATTCCTCAGGTGCCAGCGGCGCAGGGAAACGCCGTCATCCAGATCGTACGCCCGTTGCCAGTCCGCGGTCGTAAACGGCCAATGCATACCGGCGGGGCTGGCAACGTCCTCGCCATGACTCGCGTAACACCACAAGCCGCCGCACGCCTCGCACCGGAGAAGTTCCACCCGGTTTCCCAGCAGGTGGACCTTCAGTCCCGACCGCCCCTCGACGCAATGCCCCACCCGCCTCTCGGGAATCCCGCACACTCCGCATGGATCTCGCTGCTCCATCCCGCCGCCTCCCGACGTGGTGCCTCAACCACCCACACTTTAGTGAAACGGCAGCACCTTGACAATCCCTGTCATGACGGCGCGGAGGAACGCCGCACCAAGTCGCAGATGCCCCCGGCACCTCAATCGTTCTGGATTCGTTCCGGATTCGTTCAGCTTCTTGCACAATCCCATGACACGTGATAGACATATCGCCCGAAACTTTGTCCAAGACAGCATGCAGGAATCCGGATATGAACACAACGGGGCGTAAACCATGGACCGCCATCCTGCTGCTTGCCGGAACAGTCCTGCTCGCGCGGATCGCCTACCTGGTCTGGCTCTGCCCCTATGAGCTTGCCGCCGATGAAGCCCACTACTGGGAATGGTCGCGCCGCCCCGACTTGTCGTATTACAGCAAAGGGCCCGGCGTCGCCTGGCTGATCCACGCCTCCACAACCCTCTTCGGCGTCACGGAATGGAGTGTCCGCCTTCCCGCCGCCTTGGCTTCCTTCGCCTGCCTCGTGCTCCTTGCGGGGTTGGCCCGGTCCGCCGCCCCGGACCGCCCCGCCATGGGCCTCTACGCCGTCCTGCTCTTCCTTCTCGCCCCCGTCTTCCACGGCACGGCGCAATTCATGACCATTGACGGCCCCTACTACGCCTGCTGGCTGCTCGCCGCCCTGATCGTCTGGCGCCTTTCGCGCACCAGCGGTTCCATCGCGGGCTATTTCCTGCTGGGCGCCGCCATCGGGCTGGGCATGCTCTTCAAGTACACGATTCTTCTGCTCCTGCCCGGAGCGCTCTGGTTCCTGCGGCGCGCACACCCCGCGGCCGCCCCGCGCCGGATAATCCGCTTGCTTGCTCTCCTCGCCGGCATTCTCCTTTGCGCGAGTCCCATCTTCCTCTGGAACGCCCGGAACGGATGGCCGACCCTCGCCCATCTCCTGGGGCACGCAGGCCTTCCCGGCGGCGACATCTCCGTCCGCCCCGGATGGCGCTTCAACCCGCTCTGGACCCTGGGCTACATCGCTTATCCCCTCCTCTTCCTCGGTCCGCCCATCGGCATCCTCCTGTTCCATTCCATCCGGGATTCCTGGGGCAACCGCCAGGCGCAGCCCGGCCGCTGGGCACTGACCTCGTTTGCCCTGCATATCAGCCTGCCGGTCATCGTCTTCTATCTTCTGCTCTCCCTCAAGACCGACATCGAATTGAACTGGGCAGTGGCCGGATATACGGTTCTCCTTCTCCCCATTGCCTGGATCCTGGACGATCCAGCCGCGCGTACCATTCCGGTCTCCCGTCTCTGGAAATGGGCCATCGGGTTCGGCGTTGCCATCGCGCTGCTCATCTCCTTCGGCGCATGGCCCTTGACCGCTGTTTCCCGTATCCATGTCGCCGGTCGCTCCATTCCGGCCGACCGCGCCCTGAAGCGGGTCAGCGGTCACCGGACCCTGGCCAGGGCCGTGGAAAAGCAATCCCGTTCCGTACGCCGTAAAACCGGCCAGGAGCCCTTCGTGGTCGCCGCCGGCTACAGCCGGGCCAGCCTCCTGGCATTCTACATGACTGGGCGCCCCGTCGTCCGCTGCGCCAGCCCCATGCTGGGCGGACGGGAATCGGCCTACGACTACTTCGCCGACACCCGTCTGGCGAATCCCGACCTGTTGGGGCGTCCCGCGATCCTTGTCGGCGCCACCCAGGCGGCCTGGGATCAGGGGCTCTACTTCGACACCATCGTCCGCAGCCGCTACCCCGGCCGTATCTTCTCCGCCTGCAACTACGGCGGTCCAACCCGCGAACCCGCTTCCCCTCTCCGCCGCTGAGCCCGCCCCCGGATCCGGACCCGGGCCTTTCTTCCTCGACACACGCCCGCTTCTACGTCTATATACAAACGCTCGTTGAACCCCTGTCCGGAGACCGGTTGTGCGAATTGTTTCACGCTATGTGCGCGACAGCTACCTGCTGACCTTCCTGCTGACGCTCCTTGTCCTGACCTTTGTCATGTGCGTGATGGTCCTCTTCCGCATCGCCGATCCCATCGCGATGGGCGGTTCCCTCTCCCTGATCGCCACGATCTTTCTCGCCGGCCTGCCTTCCGCCTTCAGCTTCTCCATCCCCGTCAGCATCATGACAGCCGCCCTGCTGACTTTCGGGAAGCTCTCGGCCAACGGCGAACTCACGGCGATGCGCAGCAGCGGCATCCGCATGCTCCAGATCATGCTGCAGCCCATGCTCTACGCCGCCCTCATGGCCGTGATCTGCCTCCACCTCAACGCCACCATCGTTCCCAACAGCTATGCGGCCCGCCGTGAGGCCCTGCGCCAGCTCGGCACGGAAAACCCCATGCAGCTCATCGAGGAAGGCCGCCCCATCCGCGATTTCCCCGGCATCACCTTCTATGTCGGAGCCAAGCAGGACAATGAACTCGTGGACATCTTCATCTACCAGATCCAGCGCGGCGCCCCACCCCGAACCATCCGCGCCAAACGCGGCACCATCACCGCCACCGAGGATAAACAGAGCCTGATCGTGGACCTCTACGATGTCCGCGTGGATCCGTTCTATGATGACCGGCCCGGCGCCGGCCTCGCCAGCCATTTCCCGTTCATAATCAACCTGAACCCGAAGGACCGCGACAGCGGCCCCAAGATCCGCAAGAAGAGCGACATGACCCTGGATGAGATCGTCGCCGCACTGCAGGACGTACCGGCCGCGTATCCCGGCCTGCCGCCGGAACAACTGGCCCGCCAAACCGCCGTGCTGAAGGTGGAACTCCACAAGCGCATCGTCATGTCTCTCTCCTGCTTCTTCTTCGTCCTTCTCGGCGCCCCGCTGGCCACCCGCACACACCGCCAGGAAACCACCGTCGGCATCGGCATCAGCCTCGGCCTTGTCTTCGTGTTCTATCTCTTCATCATTGTGGCCGAAACCATGACCAAACACCCCATCCTCCAGCCGCACCTGTTCACATGGTTGCCCATCGGCATCGCGGCCTGGCTCGGGGCCCGCCTGATCCGACGCTGTGACTGAGCCACGCATATCCTACCGTTCCCTCTGGCTGCCGGACCTGCTCGGCCTGGTCGTCCTCGTCTTTGTCGCAACGGTTCCCTTCCTCTCCGGATCCCTGGATGTGCGCCTGCAATCGCTCTTCCATACCCCTGCCTCCGCGACGCCCTGGGCCTGGGAATCCTGGCCTCTCTGGCGCTTCCTCTACCGTTTCGGCACCTGGCCAGCCCTCCTGGTGGCGCTCGTCGGGTTGCTCGTCTTCGCGCTCGCCCGGCGTCACCCCGGGCTGGCACCCTGGCGCCGCCACGGTCTCTACCTGTTCCTGGCGCTGGCCCTCGGGCCCGGACTTCTGGTGAACACGATATTCAAGGACCACTGGGGCCGTCCCCGCCCGCGCCAGACGCAGGATTTCGGCGGCCGCTGGGAATTCCAGCGCATTCTGGAAAACGGGGCCCCGGGACGCGGCAAGTCCTTCCCCTGCGGGCACAGTTCCACCGGCTACTATTTCGTGGCCTTCTACTTCCTGTTGCGGCGCCGGCGCCG
>CAYWKN010000180.1:0-4411 GCA_964458765.1 uncultured Verrucomicrobiota bacterium | reverse complement strand
CCGCCGGAGAGCCCGCCCCCGGCGTCAGCCCGCCGGTCACCGTTTCGCGCCAGCTTGAAGGTGTGCGCATCGCATCCGTGGAACTGGCGAACCGCGACGGCAAGTCGGAGGGCACAATGGCCGTTCTTTACCGGAGCAACGGCCGGTGCACCCCGTACGAAGTGCTTCTGAAGGACGAGCGTGGCGCCGCCCTGCGCATTGCCGTGGACGCCCTCTCGTCCGCCTCGTCCACAAGGGAGGACCGCTGACCCATGCCGCGAAGCCCGCACATCCGGCCCCGGCAGGGCCTGACGCTTGTGGAAGTCCTCATGGCGCTGGCCATTCTCGGCCTATCGGCGGCGGTGCTCATGACAGCCACCTCGCGTTGTCTGGCCGTGGTGCGCGTGGCCAACAACTACTACGACGCCCGGCGCATCCTGGAACTGGGCGAGATCGAGCATCCCGTCCTTGTCTACAAAGACACGACGTCCCCCGGCAAGGAGGAAAGGATCCTGAACCCGAACGTGAGCCCCGTGGATTATCCCGGCGGATTCCTGTTCAGCCGCACGTGCGTCCGGTCCGAGCGGAACAAGGATCTTGTCGAGGTAAAGACCCGTGTCACCTGGTCCGCCCGCGGCCGCGGGGGGTTCGAGGAAGTGGCTTCCTATCTCTACTTCACCAATGAAATCACCCTGTAATCCGGATCCGGGCATGCCCTCCGCTGTTCGGGGATTCACCCTGCTGGAACTGCTGGTGGGCATCTCCATCTTCGTGCTTGTGGGTTCGGTGACCTTCAGCCTGATGGCGGCCGTCAGCAAGGCCTGGCAGCGCGGCACGGCCCTGTGCGAAGACCTGCATGCCGGCGACTATGTCCTGGACCAGATCATGGACGGACTGCTGGCCGCGCGTTACCGCGACAGGGCGGACGGGTTCCAGTTGAAGGATGAGGGCAGCGGCCCCGGCGCGATGGACAAGATCTCGTGGGTCAAGGAAGGCCCCTCCCTCATTGGCGAGGATTCCCACCTCGCGCGCACATACCACCGGGTGCGCCTGTTCGTGGGGCGGGACGAGGAGGGAACTTCCGGCGCGGCCTTCACCGCCTGGGGCGACGAGTATCTTCAGCCGGAGAACTTCGACCCGGATTCGCTGCCTCCCGAAGTGCTGTCCAAGCGCATCGTCGGAATCAACTGCCGGGTGGCCACCAACAATTTCGAGATGAACCGGCTGGAATGGATGGACACGTGGGACGACGAGCTTCCCGGGGGGGACAACATGACCAACCATGTGCCGCGTTTTGTCGAGGTCACGTTGTATCTGAAACCCCTGGCGGAGGGCGAACCGCCGGTGGAAATGCGCCGGATGGCGGACATCCCGGTGGCCAATCAGGGAATGAAATGAAACGCAACGGGTCAGCCCTCATCATCGTCCTGTGGGTCATTGCGCTCCTCTCGGTGCTGATCGGAGGCTTTGCCTACGACATGCACATGGAGTCGCGGATCGTTTCCTACCAGCGCAAGAAGCTCAAGGCCTCCTATCTGGCCAAAGCCGGCATCGAACTGGCGCGGGCCCTGCTCACCCGCAGTACGCAGGTTCAGGGCGCCACGGACCCCGAGACCCTCAAGGCCGAACCCTGGTATGCCAACGCCAAACGTCTCCGCCAGGGGTATTCGGTGGTGGGGCTCACCGACACCCTCGGCGAGGGTTCGATGATCGTGGACATCGCGCCCGAACCCGCCCTTCGCAACGTCAACTCCCTCAAGGACGACGACTGGGAGCGGGTTCTGCAAGTCGGCGGCGTACCCGAGGAAAACTGGAGTGAATTGATCGATTGCTTCAACGACTGGCGCGACGGCGATGACCAGCCCAACCTCGACGGGGCCGAGACGGACGACTACTACGCCCGGCTCGACCCGCCCTACAAGGCCCGCGGGCGCAAAGGCAAGGCCGCAGCCCTCGATACGGTGGATGAACTGCTCCTGATCAAGGGTTTTTCCCGCCCGATCCTCTATGGCGGGCCCATTTCCGATGACGACACCAACAGCGTATCCATCAGCGGCATCGCCGATCTGTTGACGGCGCTGAAGGAATCCGGCGAGCAGGTGAATGTCAATGCCGCCTCCAAGCGCGTCCTGATGACACTGCCCGGCATTGACGATACGCGGGCGGACGCCATTATCGAGGCACGTGAAGGGTTGACAGCCGGCACAAGAATTGGAGAAGATTACTTCTTCAGGGATGCGAACGATTTCTTCAGCCGGATACCTGAACTCGGTGGCATCCGGCCGGACGAACAGCCGCGGTTGAGGTCGCTTGTGGGAACGGTTTCCTCCGTCTACCGCATCACCTCGATCGGCAGGGTGCATGGCGTGGAATACAAGATCGTCTCCGTGGTGGCACTGCAACGATAAGGAACTATGACCGGGAAGACACACACCTGCCTGGCCTTGAACGCCCGCGCGGCGGAATGGGTGGCGCTGCACAAGGCCGGCGAACCGGCCAAGCCCGGGCATGCCGTTCTGCTGGCGCCGGACGGCCCCCACCGTTCCTTTCCCGAAGCCCTGAAGGCCGATGCCGGCGCACTGGCGGGAACCCTGCGCGACGCCTGTGGTCGCCTGCCGCAGCCCCTCACGGTCGGCATACCGGCGTCCTGGGTTCTGCTCCGCGTGCTCGACCTGCCGGAAGCCGCACCCCAGGAATTGCGCGGCATGGTGGAACTGCAGGTGGACAAATACGCACCGTTCCCGGCCGACGAAGCCACCTTTGCCTACGAAATCCTGGATACGGGCAGCGGTCGTTGCCGGCTCTGGGTGGCGGCCATTCCCACGGCGACCGCCGAATCGCTCGGCGGCTGCCTGAAGACAGCGGGACTGACCGCGCGGCGCATCGACCTGAATCTGCTGGCCTGGTGGCGCCTGCTCCGCGACGCCGGAAAGACGGCCAACGCGGATTCGCGCGCCTTCCTTCTGCTGGAGAACGACGCCTGCGACATTGTCATCGCCACCAACGGCATTCCCGTGGCGGTACGGTCCCTGAGCGGCATGGAGGACTTGCCCCCGGAGGAACTGTGCGACGAGATCGCCTGCGAACTGGTCTTCACTCTGACCTCCCTGGATCTCGACCGTGCCGGGCAGCCCCTGGCGGGGATATCCGTATGGCATCGCGGGGAGACGCCCGACCTCCTGCTGCAACGCCTGCAGGGGCAGCTCCCGGCGCCGGCGCAAGCCTTTCCGCTCGAGAGCCTGCCGCCCCTGGCCGAGGGGTTGAGCCGCCGGACGCACGATAGCGCCCCCCTTCTGGATCTGGCGCCCGCCGCATGGCGCCAGGCGGAGTCCAGCCGGCGGGCGAAACGACGCATGGCGCTCCTTACCGGAACGCTTCTGGGCGCCTGGGCCATCGGGATGACCGTTCTTTTCGGCGGCCTCCAGTATCACAAGCAGCGTCTGGCCGGCATGGAAGCCACACTCGCCGAACTGGCCCCCGCCGCCGATACGGCGCGGGTCGTGCGCGAACGCGTCAAGACCCTGGAACAGTACATCGAACGGAGGCATTCCGCGCTGGAATGCCTGCGGGAAGTCTCGGACCTGCTGCCCCCGGGCATCGAACTGAAGTCTCTCAACTACCGGAAAGCCAAGACCCTCGAACTGGCCGGCGAAGCCGACGCCGTCTCGCTGGTTTTTGACTTCAAGAAGGAAATGGAAAAGTCGGACCTCTTCGTCAAGACCGATCTCCCCCGCACCCAGCGGAATCCCCAGGGCCGGGAAGTCTTCAAGCTGATCGCCACGCTGCCCGGAGGGGAACGGCCATGAAGATGTCTTCCCGGGAGCTCCTGCTGAGCGCGATCACGGGCATGATAGCCCTGTTCGGACTCTCCTATCTCCTCGCCATGCCGCGAATCAAGGAGTGGAGCCTGCTCCGCGAGAAGCGCGCGGAGGCGGAACGTCGCATCGGACTGACGCGCCGCATGATCGAGCAGGCCCCGGCGTGGGAAGCGAAACTCAAGAACCTGCGCCGCAAGCTTCCGCAGCATCCCCCGGAGAAGGACGTGACGGCCGACCTTCTGATCCGGATCGAAAAGCTGGCTTCCTCCAGCGGGTTGACCCTGGCCAGCCGGGATCTGGAGAAGGAAACCCGCTCCGCCGACATGTACGAGCTTGCCGCCAACTGCAAGTGGGAGGGAAAACTGGAGCCTCTGGTCCAATTCCTCTTTGCGCTGCAGCAGGAGGATGCTATTCTCGACGTAAGCCAGCTTTCCGTAGCGCCGAACGAAAAGCGCCTGCTGAAAGGCAGTTTTACCGTTTATTGTTCGTATTCACGGACCAAGCCCGGCGGAGCCGCCGAAAGAACCGAAACCAAAGGCCAGCAACCATGAATGTTTCCATTCTGCGCACCATCCGCTGCCTGGCAGCCATTCTTGTGAGCGGCATGAATGTCC
>CAYWKN010000179.1:2723-4428 GCA_964458765.1 uncultured Verrucomicrobiota bacterium | reverse complement strand
AGCGCCCTTGTAGGGTGCAAGCACGGATGCTGGAATTCTTCCAGCCATGCACGTTCACGCCCATTCTGGGTGCAAGCAGTCTTTCCACGATGCCCGGCCAGAAAGATCTGGCGCGGGCGCAGACAAGCGACCCCGTGAAGTTCACACGGGGCATAGGAGGCCTCTCATGTCTGCATCTTTTCCACAGGTGGCCTTTTGGGTCATCTTTCCCCTGGCGGCGTTGATCGTTCTCTCCGGCTGGGTCATGATCATCCTCTCAGCCGTAAAGAAACTGCGCGCAGGGAAACAGCGGGAAGGGAACGATCCCACAAATCGTCCCTCCCTTGAGCAACCCCTCCCCATCCAGCCAAACTGGACCCCCGCGGACGGGATTGCTCCGGACGGCATTCCTGCCGTCCATCTCCCTTAGGTGTGTGGAGGCTGGCCAACCAGCCTCCACCCCTGGAGTCCTCGTCATTATCTAGTTTTATTCGAAAGGTGATCCTCATGCCATTCAACGAAGTGTTTTTCTTCCTCTCCGGTTTTGCGGTCGGCCTGGTATTCGGCTCGCTGTTCATCATCGTCATCCGGGCCTGACCCGAAAACGACGGGAATGACATATGCCTGACCTCTTCTCCTGGATCGACCAGCGCCTTTCCGCCGCCGTCCAAGCTGCGGAAACCGTCCTGCCGCGCCTGCAGCAGGCATTCCAAAAGGCGCACCTCGAAGTCCCGGATGATCTGGAGGTGGTCGCGAACGGGCTGGAGTACGTACCCGGCAAGGACGAGCTTGACTATTTGTGGTACCAGGTCCAGGAGCGCGAAGGCGGGAAAACGTACAACGAGTACCGCGCCGTGCGCTTGATGCACCTGGCTTCCATTCCGCTCAACGTGCGGGGCGACCAAGGCGCGCTTGCCAAGATGCGCACCGTGCTGCGCGGCCTGTACAACGCCCACGTGGACATTGTCTACCTGGTGGCCGGCATCTACCATCCCAACCGCCTGGGCATCGTCCAGTGCTACGGGACGGTCGGCAGGTCGGCGACGAAGGAAGACGCGGCGACGCAGGCGATATTCGGAGCGGCCAGCCTCGAAGCGGCTTTGGCCGCGGCCTATTCCCAGGTGCGCTTCCGCCCGCTGGATACGGAACTCTCGGCCTGGATCAGCAACGCCCTGCTGCACATGCCCTACGGCGTGCTGGCGCTCGGCCATCCTGACCCGCGCGAGAACGCCCGCGGCGGCTATTCCGACCTGACCCCGCTGCTCGCCACGAACCACCACGGACCGCAAGAGTTCACCCTGCAGCAGAATGAACTGGTCATGCGCGGCATGGCGCAGATCGAGGAAGATTTCCTTCTGCAAGTGCTGCTGACGCCGGTCTCGATGCAGGATGCCAGCCGGATGCTGGCAGGACTGGCGGAATACACCTCGGCCTGGGCCGCCTGGCAGACCGGCCACCGCTCGTTCAACATCGGCGCCTCCCTGCCGCTGATGCTCTCGGGTGCCCTGGCGCGCAACGCCGGAACGGGATACACCGAAAGCCAGGCGGTTGGGCAATCGGACGGCGTTTCGCATGTCGCCAGCCAAAGCCACACGGATGGGCAGGCGCACTCCCACACCGAAGGGATCGCGATCACGGACGGCGTCGCCCACACCCACACGGAGGGAATGGCGGTCACCGACAGCCATTCGGAATCGAATGCCCATGCGGAAGGCAGCAACCAGTC
>CAYWKN010000179.1:0-2623 GCA_964458765.1 uncultured Verrucomicrobiota bacterium | reverse complement strand
GGCCTGGCCCCGTCCTTTTCGGTGGGCGAGGCCAACCAGTGGCAGTTCGACCCGGCCATCCTGCTTACGAACATCCTGCGCAAGCAGCAGGAGATCCTGAACACGATCACCCTGGAGGGCGGCTTCTACACCGACGTGTACGCCCTGGCCGGCAGCGAACGCGGCCGGCAGGCGCTCCTGACGCTTATCCCGGAAGCCTTTCACGGCGTGGAAGATGTGATCATGGGTGTACAGACCCGCACGCTGACTCCGGACGAGGATACTTACCTGCGCCTGCATGCCAAGGCCATGGTGCCCTCGACGCGCGAGATCCACATCCCGGAGGCCATGACCGCCTACGCCGACTCGACCCTCCTGACCATGCTGCAGGCCTCCGCTTACATGGCTCCCGGCTTGTTCGAGGAAGGCCTGGCGCGCACCGTGCAGGAGGCTATCCCGCCCTTCGCCTACGACCCGCACATGAACGGAGAAGTCCCCCTGGCGCGCCTGTACTCCACCGAGCGCGGCAAACTGACCCACTCCCTCCTGCGCCTGACGCCCGAGCGCCACTTCCACACCGCCTTTGCCGGCGACACCGGCTTCGGCAAGTCGGTGGCCGCCGAGCGCCTGGCGTACGAGACCACCCGGCACTGGCGCTACCGCACCATCGTGCTGGACTTCGGGCAGGGCTGGCGCAGGGCGCTGCACTGGCCGGGGCTCAACGGCCGGGTGGACATCCGCCAGTTGCATCCCGGCAGCGTACGCCCGATCCGCTGGAACCCGCTGCAGGTCCCCAAGCGCATCGACCCGGTCCGCTACCGCACGCTGATCTGCGAACTGTTCGCCAACGCCGGGCGGATGGGGCCGCGGCAGCTCGGTTTCCTGCGCGACCGCCTGACCCGCCTGTACCAGCTGCGCGGCGTGCTGCCCGTGGACGACCGTACCCTCTTGGAGAAGGAAGCTGGCGCAAAAACCAAATCTGCGGACGACGACCTTTTACGCTGGGCGCGCGTTCTGAATGAGACCGAGCAGGAGGCCGTGAAACAGGCTCGCAAGGAACGCGGACTGGGGGAGCGGCAGACCCTCGGGCTGGAACTGTCTGCCCTCGAACCGTTCGAGCGCCAGGCGCTCTCGGTCTATCGCAGCCGGGCGGTCTCGCTCGCCGAGTGGGTGGCGCTGCTGCGGGCAACCTTTGCCAAAGTCGCTCAGAAGGACCAGGCCAGCCGCTCTTCCTTGCAGGGTGCGCTGTTACGCCTGGAACCCCTGGCGGAAGGCGAGATGCAGCGCATGTACGGTCCCGGCTACGATACCCTGGCTGTTGAAGACCTGGGGCTCCTGGGCTCTTCCCAGGACCCCTGGGGTGTGACGGTCATCGAGGGTGGGGCGGAGATGGACGAGTTCTCGAAGTCCGCCCTGCTGTCACTGGCCGCTTCCATCCTGTATCTCGATGCCGTCGTACGGCGGCGCGAGACGCTCTCGGGGGCGAAGTTCCCGCCGATGCAGATCGTCTTCGAAGAGGCCAACAAGGTGCTCTCCGGCGTGGACATCGGGGCGGCCTCGGACCGCGAGGGCTCGTCAGCAGACCAGACCGCCCAGATCTTCCTGGATATGTGGCGCGACGGACGCAAGTACCAGTGCTTCCTGCACGTCCTGGCGCAGACCGTCTCCGAACTCCCGGCCGGCATCCTATCCTCCTGCAACAACGGCTTTTTCGGCCAGACCAAGAACGACCGCGACCGGCAGGCGATCCTGGCGCACATCGCCCGCAACACGAAGGGCTTTGTGAACTCCGAGTACGACCGCTTCATCGCCAGGATGCCAGTCGGGATGGCAATTGCCAAGCTCGGCTACACCCCCGACATGCTGCAGACCGAACCTTACCTGGTCGAGCCGCTGATGCTCTCTGCCCGCGAGCCGGACGACCAGGAAATCTACCAGTACTTCCACCGCCTGGGCCTCGTGGCGTGAAAGGTTTTTTTCTAAACACGAAGGACACAAAGGACACCACGATATTTGTTTGTGATCTTTTCACTTCGAGCCCTTCGCGACCTGTGTGTTGAGATTTTGATCTACGTTACCAAAAGGAGAACCTACCATGAAGAAACCTCGCAAGTCTTATCTCGTCATCGCCGGACTCTCTGCTGTGGCCTTCATCCTGACCTACGCCCTGCTTTCCGGCATCGTTGCCCCGAAACCGGTGGTCGTGGCCAAGGTTGACCTGGCAGCCGGCACCCGTTTGGAAGCCGGCCTGCTCGAAGTGCGCACCCTGCCCTCGGACGCCATCCCGGACGGAGCATACTCGACCATCGCCGAAGCCGAAGGCAAGGTGTTGACCACCGCCCGCGTCGCTGGTGACCCGATCACCGCCTACGTGGCCGGGGAGAGCGCCGCAGCCAGCGGCATCCCGGCGCAACTCGCGCCGGACACGGTTGCCATCTCGATCAAGGTGGACCAGGCCACGGGTCTGGCGGGCGTGCTGCGCCCGGGGCAGACCGTGACCGTCATCGCCGTCGTAGACCCGGAGAGCATCCACCAGAACTCGCTGCAGTCCATCACCAGCCCGGTTCTCGAAGCGCCGGCCGTTTATGGTTCGAGTGGGGTGACGCCGACCCCTCTCCCGCCCACGCCCACCCCGCTTCCTAAG
>CAYWKN010000178.1:0-4477 GCA_964458765.1 uncultured Verrucomicrobiota bacterium | reverse complement strand
CTACAGACCTCAGACTACAGACCACAGACTACAGACTACAGACCACAGACCTCAGCCGGAACGATTCAGTTGCAGCGGGAAACACCCCTCACCTCAGCCCGCCTGCATCGCTACGCGAAGCGTTGCGGGCAGGTCCTCTCCCGCACTTGCCCGCCGTAACCTTGGTGAAGGCGGGAGGGGAGCCGCCTTGGCGCGAAGCGCTACGGCGGCCAAGGAGGAAGCTTCAGGGGCTCCCCTTGTGCGATCACCAGAAGGGGATGCTGCTGGGGCGCAACAGCGCTGCCCAACTCCCTCTCCCTTCACGGGAGAGGGCTGGGGTGAGGGTCTCTTCAACTGAATCGTTCCGGCTTAGGCCTAAAAGAAGTACCTTGTAAATTACTAAGTCGGCTATATAAGTCCTCGCTCTGTATCGGTTGTT
Organism: uncultured Verrucomicrobiota bacterium; assembly: GCA_964458765.1. Lineage (GTDB taxonomy): Bacteria > Verrucomicrobiota > Kiritimatiellia > CAIKKV01 > CAITUY01 > CAIVSY01. The sequence continues at coordinate 4,059 of CAYWKN010000178.1, read as the reverse complement.
CTGGCGGCAACGGGTTGAGGGAGGGCTGGAATGCGAGGCGCTGCGGGGAGTTGCGTATGGCGGTGGCTGTTGGCGGCGGCATGGATTTTCCTGTGCGGCGGGCGGGCTGTCGGGCAGGTGGCGCATTATGTGGAGGCTTACAATGTGCTGGCCCGCAATCTTAATAACCGCCTGCTGGCAGCCGGTATCCCCAAGATTGCCCTCAAGAATGGTGTGGCGGGCGACACGGTGCAGCCTTTCGATCTGGAGAGGATCAGGGCCAAGGCGCTGGACCTGGCCCTGAATACGTACTGCATGGGGCCGGACGGCTGGAGCCTGCTGTCCGCCAGTCCGCTGGCGGCCTTTCCGCCGGGGGTGTGGTACGCCGACGGGATATTGAGGCATCCATCGCTGATGGATGGGATTGGTGACGGGGAGGGGCGGTTCACGAAGGTGCCTGCCCGCTACACGGATCACGGCACCAACATCTACGCCGCGAGTTTCCAGGACGTCCCGCTGCTGTGGGAGCATTTCCAGGAAGTGGATGCCCTGATCCGGAAGACGAAATGGATGGTGCAGTCGGTTGGCGGCAAGAACTGCTGGACCACGGGGGGGCAGCCGAACGGGCGCTATGCCGTCAATTCGGGGACCAACTACCTCGAGATGTGCGAGAAGTGCGAGGATGCCTATAGCCGCTCGTCGTTCGAACCTGTGCCCGCCGGTCCGCCGTATGCCTATTCCGTGCTTGCCATCCGTTCGGCGGAGCAGTTGCGAAGACGGGCGGGGCTGGGAATCGTCGGGTTGGCGACGAATTTTTCCCACCGGGTCCGTTTCTTCGTTGTCGGTTCCAGGCCTGTGGTTACGAGCCCACACCTATCCGCCTTCTTCAGCAATGGCGATCCGATCTCCGAGGGTGTGTGGCGGGAATTCTGCTCCGTGGGGCCCACCATGGCTTCCAATGTGGTCTCGACGGTTTTCGGGGGCAGTGCCGGTCCCGCATGGGGGACGATCCCCTCCGGGACGATCACATCCTACGCCGGCTGGAATGGCGACATGCGGGCGCTGGTGGAGTGGACATTCCCGGATGAGTCGTTGCGGCGGCCGGCATGTGACGATCCGGAGGATGACGGGCTGCTGGATCTGGGGTGCGGATGCAAGACGTGCAGCGTGGAGGCAGAGCCGGCATGGCGTGGAACGGGGGTTGATGCCGGCGTCATGATCCCGCTCGGGTTTTCGGATGCAACGACTTCCGCCGGGATCCGTGTGAAGGCCTATATCTCGGAATACGAAATCAACACGCGTACGCAGCAGATGTACAGCCTGGACAGCCGGACCTGCTGGAAGGCGGCCAACACCAGCCAGGGGTGGTCCTTCGCGGTCATCCAACGGCCCTCGGGGGCGGAAGTCGGGTTTTCCCTGTGCGGCACTGCGAAGGGGAAACCGCTGACGGGCACACGCGGCTACCGTGCGATGGCGCGCAGTGACGGAATCCGGCTGCTGTTTCCCGGGACGGATCGGCAGGTGTTCCACGATTTCCTGGCGTTTCCTGACAAGAACGGGCGGCTGGGGCGCGTGGGGTTCCTGACCGGAACGAACGAGGCCTACACGTCCAGCCGGACGACCAGTTTTGGCCAGTGGCCCGGGCTTGCCACCACCTATGCCGGCCCGTTCCGCGGCGATCCGGTCAGCGCCTTTTCGGACAATCGCCTGTCGGCCGTGTTGGCCAACAACAACGGCCTGGTCCGGTCTGTGGAATACCGCTACAAGCCTGCCGGGCCCACGAACCGGATCGTGTACTACACGGGGAGCAAGGGGTTCCGGACGCTGGACGAGCGGGGCGCGGCGATCTGCGATGTCCGGCTGGTTTCCGATCCAGCGTCCGGCACCCAGGAAATCTGGACGGGGATCACGACTAACAGCGGGCTGCGGGTGGCCCGCAAGGCAAAGCGGCGGCAGTGGCCGGATCCGGACAGCGGCCTGCTTGTGGTGGAGCAAACCGATGTTGTCAACGAAGGGCTGGCGGATGCGGCGAGCAACACGACGCTTCAAGCGATCCGCGAGTTTTCCTGGGGCTGGGAAGTGGTCGAGGAGACGGTCGGCGCCTGCACCGGGCAGGCCCGCACATCCCGCTGGGCGTTCCACGAGGATCTGTCCGACACCAACAATTACGGGAAACTCCGCGAGGCAGTGACTCCCGCAGGCGGATGGACGAGGCACGCCTATGACACCAGGGGCCGGGAGCAGTTTGTGTGGCGCGGCTGGAAGAACGCCGAGGCGGGGGATACGGGCTTGTGCCATGCCGTTGAGACGGTGTATGCCGGCGATGAGCGGCTGGCGGCTCTGCGCATGCCGGAGGCGGACTGCGCGGCGGGGGATGACCGGCCGCGCCTGGTTGTGGAACGGGAGTGCGGCCGGGAAACGGCGAGGACATACCACAGCTACCAGGCGGACAGGGAAGTCACCGTTCGTTGCGCCAGTCCCGGCGCGCCCTATGACGATCCGGCCAACGAGATCAATATCAGGACGTACGTTGGCACGGGCACGTTCAAAGGGCGGATCAAGAGCGTGCAGCAGGCCGACGGCGCGCTGCAGGTTTACTCGTATGCCTATGATTCCGCGCGGAAGACCCTGACAACCACGCAGGAGTCCGGATTCGGCAGCGGAGGCGTGGTGACCCACGGCACGCGACGGATCCGCAAGGAGAACAGCGCCGGGCATGTTGTCGAAGAGACCGTGGAGGATATTGCCGCCGGCATGAAAACCGGCAGGCGGAGTTTCACGCTGGACGGGCTGGGGCGGGTCCTGGTGGCGAGCAATACCGTGGAGGGCAGCGCCACGATGACCCGCTACGGCTGCTGCGGCCCGGAATGGGTGCGGGATGCGGAGGGCATCGAGACAACCTATGTCCACGACGAGTTGAAGCGGGTCTATGCGGAGGAGAGCCGCGGAGTGACCGTCCTTCGGCGGTATGATGTCTTCGGCAATACGGTGGAGAGTTTGTCCTGCGCACCGGGCGGGGAGATGCGGGTGGAGTCGTCCCGGTATGACGCCGCCGGCCGGCTGGAGAGACGGGTGGATGCGCGGGGCGGGGTGACGGTGTATGCCTATGCGACCAATGCGCTCGGCGAGACGGTGGTGACCACCACGCAGCCCGATGGCGCGACCGTGGTGGAGACGAGCTACCGCGACGGGCGGACGAAGTGCGTCACCGGAACGGCGGTGCGGGCGGTGAGTTATGACTACGGGGCGGATGAACGCGGGCGGTACACGGTGGAATACCGCGGGGCGGACACGAATGCGACGGAGTGGGTCAAGACATGGCAGGACATGCTGGGGCGCGACTGCCGGGTGGAATATGCCGACGGGCACGCCGAGGAAACGGTGTATGACGGCGCCGGGCGGGTGGCGGCGGTGCGGGACGGATACACGACCCGGCTCACCGAATACAACGACAAGGGCGAGGCGTTCCGGTCGGCGGTGGATATGGATGGCGACGGGCGGATCCAGGTCGGCGGGACTGACCGGGTGACCGAGACCGAGAGCGGATTTGGGATGATCGAGGGGCGGGAGGCGCGGTGGTCACGGCAGTATGTGTATGCGGAGGACGGCGGCAGCGGCCGCCTGCCGGTGGCCGAGCGTTGGGCCAGCCTGGACGGCGCGGTGACCTGGAGCATCGCGCAGGGGCGGACCAACCGGACCGAGGTGGTGCGCGATGCGGCGAACGCGTCGCGGGTCCAGACGGAGACGCATTCCGACGCCACGCGGACGGTGAGCCGTTACACCAACGGGTGGCTGGCGGCTGTGGAGCGGTTGGATGCGACGGGCGGATCGGTGGCGCTGGCGGCCTACACATACGATCCCTGGGGGCGGGTGGCGGCGCTGGAAACGACGGGTCCGGATGGGACGGCGGTCCGGACCGAATACCAGTCGGATGCCGCGGGAAACATCACCAGCCAAACGGTGCGGGCGGGGGCGGCGGTGCGGGTTACGTCCTATGAATGCGACATCATGGGGCGGAGGGTCCGCATGACGCTGCCGGATGGCGGGGTGGTGCGGTACGACTACACGGCGGCCGGCGAT
>CAYWKN010000177.1:0-4487 GCA_964458765.1 uncultured Verrucomicrobiota bacterium | reverse complement strand
GGTGTCTGGTCAATCAGATCGTCGGTCCGGTCTGCCGGCGGGTCGTCTATTGGTTGCCGCACGACAGAACCGTCGATGTGGCCGTCGGGGACCGGATCGGAATGATGAAATTCGGCTCGCGGATGGACATCTACCTGCCGTCAGAGGATGTGAAAATGATCGTGAAGCCCGGCGCGACGGTCCGGGCGGGAGAGACGGTTATCGCCCGTATCCGTAACAAAAGCGCAATGCAACCATGAAAGGAAACGAAACAATGGAAGGACATCCTGAATGCGGGCACAAGGGTGGAGCGACATCCGCGACAAGCAAATGCGGGATCAAGGGGACAGCGGCACCGGAGACGTTCGATCAATTGCTTGAGCAACACACCCTGCAGGAACGGCTTCAACACATCCGACACAAGATCCTGGTCATGTCTGGCAAAGGCGGCGTCGGCAAGAGCACCGTCGCGACCAACTTGGCGATCTCGCTCTCACTGGCGGGCAAGCGCGTTGGGCTGCTGGACGTGGACATCCACGGTCCCAGCATTCCCAAGATGTTGCGCCTGGAAATGGCTGGCGTCCAAGGCACAGACCGCGCCATCCTGCCCGTCGAACGGGCGGGGCTGAAAGTCATGTCCGTCGGTTTCCTGCTGCGCGACGGCGACGACGCCGTGATCTGGCGCGGCCCGATGAAAGCGCAGGTCATCGGCCAGTTCCTCCGGGACGTGGAATGGGGCGACCTGGATTATCTGGTCATCGATTCCCCGCCGGGGACCGGCGACGAACCCCTCGCGGTGGCGCAACTGGCCGCACCCGTGGACGGCGCCATAGTCGTGACGACCCCCCAAGACGTCGCGACCGCCGACGTGCGCAAATCCATCAACTTCTGCAGGCAACTGCAAGTCCCCGTCCTCGGCGTGGTGGAAAACATGAGCGGGTTCGTCTGCCCCAAGTGCGGCGAAGTCACGGAGATCTTCAAACGCGGCGGCGGCGAGAAAATGGCCGGCGACATGGGCGTGCCGTTCCTCGGGCGCATCCCGCTCGATCCCCAAGTGGGCGCCGCCTGCGACGCCGGGACCCCGTTCATCTATCACTTCAACGGCACGGAAACCGCCAAGGCGCTGGAACGCGTCGTCACGCCCATTCTCGCCTTGTCAGAACGCAACCTGCAGACATCGAACAACGTTACAAAAGGAGAAACCACGATGAAGATAGCCATACCGACGGAACAAGGGAAACTGTGCATGCATTTCGGCCATTGCGGGCAATTCACGCTCCTGACCATCGGCCCGGACGGCAAGACCGTCACCGACCGGCAATATCTCACCCCGCCACCGCACGAGCCCGGCGTGCTTCCCCGCTGGCTGCGAGAGCAGGGCGCCTCGGTCGTGATCGCCGGCGGCATGGGCCAGCGGGCCCAGTCCCTGTTCGCCGAGAACGGCATCAAGGTCATCGTCGGGGCGTCGGCGTCCGATCCGGAACGACTCGCCGAACAGTACCTCGCCGGAACCCTGGTGTCGGGGGTCAACGTCTGTGACCACTGAGCGACACCCCACTTTGGCGCGCCATAGCATGCAGCCCGTGAAACTGGCCCGCCCCTCGCTCGTGAGGACCTCCAGGAGACCCTCATGAACCCCCGCCCCCTGCGGACGGACAATCTCAACATCCTCGGCTTGAGCGCCCTCATCGCACCCGATGAACTCAAAAGTCTCCACCGGGCCACACCGGCCATCCGGCGAAATGTTTGCACCGCCCGCGACGCGCTCTGCCGTATCCTTGAGGGGCGCGACCCGCGGCTCGTCGCCATCGTCGGCCCCTGCTCCATCCACGATCCTGCCGCCGCCCTGGACTATGCCCGCCGCCTCCGGGCGCTGGCGGCCGAAATCGATGACGTCGTGTTCGTCGTGATGCGGGTCTATTTCGAGAAACCCCGAACGACCGTCGGCTGGAAAGGGTTGATCTACGACCCCCGCATGGACGGCAGCGACGATATGGATGCCGGACTGCGCCTGGCTCGTCGCTTTTTGCTGAACATCGCCGCCCTTGGGTTGCCCGCCGGAACCGAGTTGCTGGATCCCATCGTGCCGCAATACATTGCCGACCTTGTCACTTGGGCCGCCATTGGCGCCCGCACCACGGAATCACAGACCCACCGCCAGATGGCCAGCGGCCTCTCCATGCCGGTCGGTTTCAAGAACCGGACCGACGGCGACCTCCAAGTGGCCGTTGACGCCTTGCAGGCGGCGTGCCAGCCCCAGTCTTTCCTGGGAATTGACGGGCATGGACGAACCGCCATTGTCCGGACCGCCGGCAACCCCTGGGGGCACCTGATCCTGCGCGGCACCCGCGCCAACACCAATTTCGACGCTCACAGCGTCTCCCTCGCTGCCAGCCGCATGGAAGCCTGTGGGCTGCCGGCGCGCCTTATGGTGGATTGCAGCCACGGCAATGCCGGCAAGCGGTTCGACCGGCAAGAACCCGTCTGGAACGCCGTGTTGGAGCAACGGCGCGCGGGAAACCGCGCGCTGGTGGGCCTGTTGCTGGAAAGCAACCTGTTCGAGGGCAACCAGCCGGTCGGTCGCGCCCCGGCAGCCCTCCGCTACGGTGTTTCAGTCACCGACGAATGCGTAGGATGGGACGCCACCGACCGCATGCTCCGCCACGCCGCCGCCCTCCTGCGCGCCACAGCCCGGGCGCCAAGGAAGCAATGTTCACAAGTGACGACCAGGAGATCCAAACATGGACACTGTAAATGAGCTGACACTAACGGATGCGAATTTCGAAACGGCGACAAGCAAAGGAGTCGTGCTGGTGAATTTCTGGGCGCCCTGGTGCGGGCCCTGCCTCCGGCAAGCGCCCTTCATCGAGAAAGTGGCGGCGACCATGTCGGGCTTGGTCAAAGTCGGGAAATGCGACATCGACAAGGAGCTCGGAACGCCCGCAAGATTCGACATCAAGGGCATCCCGACCTTGGTCATCTTGAAGAATGGCAAGGAAGTCGAACGGTTCACGGGCGTTCAACGCGACGACCTGCTGATCGCAACCCTCAAGAAGCACCTGGAACCATAAGCAAGAGGTGAGAATGAACGAAGTGGACGATGAGTTTTTCGGCCGCATGAACGACAGGATGGAGATCGCGTATCGCCCGATCGGCGTGATCCACAGCGGGCACACACACCCGGAGCGGACGCCGATCCAGCCGGTCTTTGCGGCCGGGTTCCCGGGCCGTGTGGAGGTCTGGCCCGAGTTCGAGGAAGGCCTTCGCGACCTGGAGGGTTTCTCGCACATTTATCTCCTCTATCACCTGCACCGCGCGCCTCCGGCCCGGCTGACCGTGAAACCATACCTCGAGGATGTGGAGCATGGCGTTTTCGCGACACGCGCGCCGGCCCGGCCCAATCCGATCGGACTCAGCGTGGTCCGGCTGCTACGCCTCGAGGGTTGCGTGCTCCATGTGGACGGGATCGATGTGCTCGACGAAACGCCCCTCCTGGACATCAAACCCTACACGGCGCGCTTCGACCGCATCGACGGCACTCGCAACGGGTGGCAGGACGGCCTCGCCGAAAGCGGCATTCAACAGCGCGGCCGACGGCAGGAAGGCGGACCGGGCCCATGAACCCCTCCACCCTCACCGTCACGGTCCTGGCCGAAAACACGGCCCAGGGCTCGGGCTTGCTCGGCGAGCACGGGCTCAGTCTATGGATCGAGACAGCCGGGACGTGCGTGCTGTTCGACACCGGCCAGGGGCTCGTCCTCGCCCGCAACGCCGAACGCCTGGGTGTGGGCCTGGAGTGCGCCGATGCCATTGTCCTGAGCCATGGTCATTACGACCACACCGGCGGCCTGTCGCACGCCCTGACGGAGGCGCCCCACGCCCGGTTGTTCCTCTATCCCGCGGCACTCGCGTCCCGGTACTCCTGCCGCGGGGGACACGCCGAAGAGATCGGCATGCCCGCCCATACGCGCGAGAAGGTCAACGAACGCCTGTCTTCGGTCGTCTGGACCCGCGAACCGGCGGAGATCGCGCCCGGCCTGTTCGTGACGGGACCGATCCCGCGCCGGACGGCCTTCGAGGATACCGGGGGCCCGTTCTTCCTCGATGCGCAGGCAACCCTGCCGGATCCGATCGAGGACGACCAGGCCCTGTGGATCGAGACCGCGGGCGGACTGGTCGTGCTGCTCGGCTGCGCCCATTCCGGCGTCGTCAACACGCTCGACCATATTCGCACATTGACTGACCGGCGGCCGGTTCGCGCCCTCCTGGGCGGCATGCACCTTGGATCCGCCACGGACGAGCGCCTGACCCGGACCCTGGAGAAACTGGACGAAATGGACATTCAGGCGCTGTGGCCATGCCATTGCACCGGGGCGGCCGCGACACACCGGTTGATGACCGCTTTTGGCGACCGCTGCCATCCCTGCGGAGTCCGGACACGGGTGGAGATTTGACCCATGTGGCCACCTGTGTGACCCTATCGGTGGAGGTGGAACGTGAGGGAAATC
>CAYWKN010000176.1:0-4719 GCA_964458765.1 uncultured Verrucomicrobiota bacterium | reverse complement strand
CATAGTACCACTGCATGTTCCCGGCTCCTTTCCGGACGCCGACCCCCGGCTCCCCGGCACACTGCCGGCGGATCCCGGATCGTCGTCACATGGCCGCAGCATAACCGTCTCCCCGGGCACTTTCAACTGCCGAAACCACATACCCAGGCCAGGGGAAACGCATCAAATTTGCTGACGTTTGGTTGAGAGTAAAGACGATTCACCACCCGCCTGGAGTACCAGGCTTGAGACACAGAGGCCCGGAGAGGGAAACACGAAGAGAATACAATGTTGCGGGTATTTCGCCCCCGGAGTACCGTGGCCAAAATTCCCGCAACCCTTCTTGGAGGAAGATGGAGAGGGCGCGGAGAAGTGTTGTTTGTTGATTCATCTCCTCTTTCTCCAGGCATTCCTCCCGAAGAGGTGTTTTTCGATCTTTCCAAAGGGTGTACTCACCATTGGGAAAGATCGAAAAACATTTTCTTCCTCCCGTCCCTCTGTGTCTCTGTGCCTCCAGCCGTACCCGGCGGGTGGTGAATCTTTTCCTCTTCTTGCGTCGCATTCAGACGCGTCTGCCACATACACCAGGCAGGCGATCGTTGACATCTCCGCCGGAATATGAAAAGGATTATGCGTTCATCCATCCGTCGCAAAGGGGGCAGCATGGCGGCAATCGACATCCTCTTCGTCTCCCAGCTTCTCGCGCCGCGGGACACCGGCGATCCTTCCGTGCCGGAGATGTTCAGCCCCGGACGAACCATCCACACCTGCCCGGAGGCCCGCTGACCATGCCCGCCGGCACACTCCAGAACTGGCTGCTAGTGAATTACGCTGGCTACCCGTACTCGCCCAGCAGCCTGATGCCCGACAACGGGCTTGCCAACCTGGCCGGCGCGTTGATCCGCGCCGGTTATTCGGCCCGCATCCTGGACTATGCCACCGTCGCCACAATCCGCCGCATGACATCCCCCGACCTGCAGCGGCGCCTTTCCCGGGAATGGGAGGTGCTCCGCCGCCCGGGCCGGGGACCTCTCCGCGCCACCCGCCGGTTCCTCGCCCTGCCTGTGCTGCAACGCGCCGAAGCCGAACGCCGCCGCCTCCAGCAACAGGCCATCGAAGCCATCGGCGCCGAACTCTGCGACTATGTAGCCGCCCACGGCATTGATGCCGTGGGTTTCAAACTCTGGAACGGCGACGGCCTGGAAGGTTCCGCCCGCCTGGCCGCCATCCTGCGCCAGCGCCACCCGCGACTGCGCCTGTTCGGCGGCGGCCCCCACGTGGACCTGTTCACGGACCGCCTCCTGCGACAGTACCCCGTCTTCAACGCCCTGGCGACCGGAGAAGGCGAGCATACCATCGTCATGCTCGCCGCCCATGGCGCCGGGGACGCGTCGCTGGAACAGATTCCCAACCTCATCTTCCGCGCCGCGGACGGCTCCATCCGCTTCACAAGGGAACACATGGTGGAGAATCTCGACGATCTTCCCCTCCCTGTGTACGACCCCGACATCTATCCTGCCATGGGGGGCGACGAGAAGATCAAGATCACGGTCATAGACGAAAGCCGGGGCTGCCGCAATGCCTGCGCCTTCTGCATCCATCCCGTGAAGAGCAACCGCAGCGTGCGGCTGAAAAGCATCGGCCGCCTGCTGGCGGAAGTGCGGGACCTTGACCGGCGGTACGGATTCCGGGCCTTCCGTTTCGCGGGATCCTGCACCCCCTATCCGCTGCTGAATTCCTTTGCCGAGGCTGTGCTCCGGGAACGGATCCCCTTGCGCTACGCCTCCTTCGCCCACATCCGCGAAAGCGACGAAGCCGCCTTCGACACCATTCGGCGGTCGGGCTGTGTCTCGCTGTTCTTCGGCATCGAATCCGGTTCCCAGCGCATGCTGGACTCCCTGAACAAGGGCATTCGCATCGAGGACATCCGCCGCGCCGTGGCACGTTCGAAGGCCGCCGGCATCTTCACCGTCGGCAGCATCATCTTCCCCTGCCCGGGCGAAACCCGGGCGTCCGAACAGGAATCCCTCGCGTTGCTGAAGGAGATCGGATTGGATTCGCTCATGCTCCAGGCGCCGATCGTGGCGCCGCGGACGGAGTGGTTCCGGAATCCCGACCGGTATCGCATCGTGCTGGACGGCCCGGATCGCTACATGAACGTCGCCATGACCTGGAAGGTCAAGCTCCAGCTTCCACCGCGCTTCTGGAACCCTTTGCCCATTTCCATTGACGGACGTCCGTACCGCAAGATCCTGGATTGGACCGGCGCGTTCGCGCGTCAAGTCGCGCAACTGGGCATCCCGACCTCCATCACCGACGAAACCTACCTTATGAGTGTCCAGGCCGGAATGGGCGCGACACAGTTCCGCGATGCCGCCCTGGGCGCCTTCTTTTCGGGCGATACGGACGCCGTCGGTTCCATGGCGACGGCTATCAACCGCGCGGCATCGTGACGGTGATGCGCGTCCCCTTGCCGGTTTCGCTCTCGATCCGCATCGAGCCCCCGTGCGCCTCGACCGCCTGGCGGGCAATAAACAGCCCCAACCCCGTCCCCGTCGCCTTCTTTGTGCTGAAGAACGGCTCCACCGACCTCTTGACCTGCTCGGGACTCATGCCGCACCCGTTGTCCTCCACGCCGATTTCCACTTGATCGCCCCGCGCGCGGCACCACACGGTCACACGCCCCTCTCCCGGCCGCACCGCCTCGATGGCGTTGACCACGAGATTCTGCAGGGCACGGGCCATCTGCAACCGGTCCACGGAAAGCACGGCCTCCTCCACCGCATCGGATGTCAGAGTCACCTGACGCTGTTGCGCGAGATGCCGGCAGTCCTGAAGCACGGAGCCCAGGACCTCGCTCACGCGTTCCGATGAACGGTTCAGACGTCCGCGGCTGATGTCCAGCCACATGTCCGCCAGCCGCTTGCACCTCTCCGCGCCATTTTCGATCTTGCCGAGATAATCCGAAGCTTCCTCCCACCGCCCCCCCGATGTGGCCTGCATGTCCTTCAGTTCGGACGACAGCAGGTCCACATATCCCATGACCGCCATCAGGGGATTGCGCAGGTCGTGCATCAGTTCGGCGGACTTCTGCCCCAGTTCCGCCATGCGTTCCTTCCGCGCCAGTTCCTCCTGCAGCGAATGATTCAGCCCGGCCAGTTCCTCCGCCGCCCTTTGACGCCGGCGCTCCATGCGGACACGCTGCACATGCTGCCCCACGATGTCGCGGATTTCGAAGGCGTCAAACGGCTTCTTCAGGTAGTCGTTGGCCCCGAGCCGGATCGCTTCCTGCGCCGTCTCCAGCGCGCCAAAGCCCGTGAACATGACAACCGCAACCACCGGGTCGAACTGGCGGATCAACCGCAGGCCCTCGATGCCGTTCTTTCCGGGCATGCGGATATCCATGATCACCATGTCCGGCCGGTGTTCCCGGAGCAGATCCACGCCCGCATCCACCGAATCGGCGCAGAACACGTCATAGCCCGTCTTCAGGAGAATCCGCAGACTTTCCCGGGGCCCCCGTTCGTCGTCAATGATCAGGACCTTGCCGCGTTCCGCCTCCACGGGCGCCGCGCGGACCTCCTCAGAAACTGCGGGCATAGGACACGCTCATCAGGTGCGAACTGGTTTCATACGTCCCCGCATACGCGGGATTCCGGTCCACGGAAACATCGCGGTCGCCGATCACGCTGTATCCGTAGGCCAGATCCAACCGGTGCCCGTTGCGATGGAAGCCGGCGCCGATCGAGATGACATGACGGTCCGCATCCGGCAGCGTGGGGGCAAGCGTTTCCTCCGGCACGGGGCTTTCGAGATAGATGTAGCCGGCACGCAGGGTGACATCCTTGCGGACATCCCACTCCCCGCCGACGCCGCAGGTCCATGCGTCGTCCCAGTCCTGGGCAACGGATACAGGCGCCATCGGGTTGACGGCCCCGGGCCGCTGCAGAAGAATGTTGTTCGGCCCGGCATCGAGCTCCAGTGTGTCATAGGTGGAGAACTGCACCCATTCGACATCGGCTTCCACACGCACGGTATCGGTCAGCCGAATCGCATAACCGAGGGCCACGACCGCTGGAAACTCGATGGACGTGTCGAAGTCACTGCTGGCCGAAATCCCCAGCGCTTCCCCTCCGGGCGGGAACCCCGCGAAATCGGTGTCGCCCTCATAATCCACCTTCACGGGCGAGCGGTACGTCAGCGCCACGGCGTGCCCGGCGGCAGGACGGAAGGTCACGGCGGCATTGCCCCCCGCGCCCAAACCGCTACCCTGCATGCGGACTTCCCCATCCGGCATCATGGGATTGCCGGTGACCATCCGCCAGGGAAAGACCTGCTTCAGGTCCAAACTGGACCAGTACACATCCAAACCGACGGCAACGGAAAGCTTCTCATCCAGTTTGGCCGCAAGCACAGGATTCAGGTTGACCAGTTTCATTTCCGCGAAGTACGGCGCCGCGTACCGGAACAGATCGTTCTTGTCCCACACCGTGGACTGGCCAAAGGGCGTCGTGATGCCGAGTCCTGCCGCAAACCGGGTCCCTTCCACAGGAGTCGCCAGGAACAGGTTCGGGAGGTATTTCCATGCATCTTCCGTCGTGGCCGACCCCATGGGTGAGCTGTACTTTGTTTCCGTGCGGATAATGGTTGCCGAAACTTCAACTTCCGGTTCCTTCAACTCCGTGAGATTGGCGGGGTTATGGGAAACGGCAGCCGCATCCTCCGCAAGCACGCGCGGCG
>CAYWKN010000175.1:0-4736 GCA_964458765.1 uncultured Verrucomicrobiota bacterium | reverse complement strand
ACGCGGTTCGTGCCGAAGCGCATAATTACAAACTGGTAGTAGACCCGGGTCAACAGTACGTGAGGATTGCAGCAGCGTCTGCAACCATTGCGGAACACCTCCCCCTTCCCCCTCCGTTTCGGAGGGGGTTAGGGGGAGGCGAGGAGAACAAACACATGAGCAACAATATGCAAGACAACAAGACGCAAGACAATTTCGCCTTCCCGAAGGAATGGACGGTCTTCGGTCCGGTCGGCAAGGACGACCCGGAGCCTGATTTCGCCGGGATGAAGGATGTCCCGGGGGAATTGACCATCGCCGGTAACCGCCTGGCGAGGCAAAAGGCCGCGTTCGCCGACAACCATCTCGACCTCGCCGCATTGCTCGACAGCAAAAAGGTCGGCAAGACCGCCTACCTGCTGGCCGTCGTCGAAGCCGCCAAGGCCATCGAGATCGAACTCGGCGCGGGCGCCGACTGGTGGATGAAATGGTGGGTGAACGGCGCGGTCGTCTGCGATACGCTGGTCACCGGCAACGTCAGCCACCCGCCCAGCGTTCTGGATCATCGTTTCACGGCGCGGCTCAAGGCCGGGCGGAATCTCCTCACGGTCAAGGTCGTGAGCGGGAACGTCAGCTTCGTGCTGGCCGCCGGCGGGCCGCGGGAAATGCGTGCTGAAGTGGAAATCCGGAAGGAGCGTGACCGCCTCAAGGCCGAGGAGTCCCGGAGGACCGGCCGGGAAATCGTCGAGCGCCGACAGGCCGCCGAGGAGCGGGCTCAAGCGGAGCTCGAACGGCGGACGCGGATTGAGGTTTCCGCAACGGGCGCGTCCGCGAGTGGCGCCGGCGCGCGGTACCAGGCGACCGTGCCGGACACGCTGGATTTGGCCGAGCGGGGGGCCATGGCGCTGAGGGCCTTGACGCAACTGGCGGATCCGGAGTCGCGCTACGAGGTCTATCTTTGCGCCCACATGGATCAGAAGCCCGCGTTCATGAGCCACGGCCTCAGCGGCGTGAGTCATGGGCAGGGGGGCGTGTGCCAGCCCAAGGCTGTGGAAGTCCTGCCGCTTCTGCGGAGAATGAGCGGCAGTACGTTCAACGCGGATGTCGATCGAATCATGCTGGAGTCCCTCCTGGAGGACATTGAAGACGACGGCCTGTGGTGGTTGAAGGTGTCCCCGACGCGAAAACCCTCCGCGGACGACATCGTGTGGACGTCCACTCAGCCCCGCGCCATGCTGGCCGTGATGCGCTGGTACAGCGATACCGGCGATCCCGACTTGTTGAAGATCGCCAAGCGCATGGTGGACGGATGGATCGGGAAAGCGGTTCATTACGACAGCCGCGCAGCGTATCTGGCGTGTACCTACAAGCGGCAGGGCGGTTTTCAGAAGACCGGCGGGGAGCCTGACGCGCTGGCGCCGTATCTTTTCGGTCCGGCTCTGCAGGCGTACGCCGAGTGGCATCGGATGACGGGCGACCGGAGCGGGCTCGATCTGGGCCGCCAGCTCGTTGAATTCGCCCTCAAACCGGCCATGTGGGTGAAACCCGACATCGGAGAATGGCCGACTATGTCGGTCCCGTCGGAACACGCCGCGTGGCAGGGCCATTTTCACACGTACACGATGGGCGGAATGGGCTTGCTGGATTACGCCGTAGCGGTGAACGACGCGTACCTGCTGGAATTCGCGAAGAACTTTTACGAATACTCGCGCGCGTATGGAATCGCGCGCCTGGGCCATTTCCCGGCGGTGATCGGGCCGCTCTCCATGGCCAAGAAATGGAATGAACAGCATAATACCGAGGCCGCTTCAGGCGCGATGGTCTCGGAGGGATGCTGTGTGGCGGACATGATCTGGATGGCGACGCGTCTGAGCGAAGCCGGCGTGGGCGACTACTGGGAAGACGTGGACCAGTATGCGCGAAACCACCTCGCCGAGCTCCAGTTGCTGGACGGGGACCTGTTGAAGCAGATTTACGAGAACTCGCCGGCGCCGCCGAGGGCGCTGGAACCGCCCACCGACACAACGCAGGACGTGATCGACAGGAATATCGGGGCCTTCACCAGCGGGGGCGGTCCGACGGTGGCCTTCGCCAGTTACACGATCTGCTGTGTGACCAACCTCAGCCGGGCGCTGTACCAGGTCTGGAACGCCATCGTGGCCTGCCGGAATGACGTCGCCCAGATAAATCTGCTCCTGAACCGCGCTTCGCCCTGGCTGGATATCGACAGTCATCTGCCCTACGAGGGCAGGGTGGTCATTACGAACAAGACGGCGCGCAAGATGCACATTCGCCTGCCCCGCTGGGTGGACAAGAAGGCCGTTCAGTGCCGCCTCAACGACGCGCCTGTGCCCCTGGCTTGGTTGAGCAACTACCTGGTGGTCGAAAGCGTGGCTCCCGGCGATCGGGTGGTGTTGGAGTTCCCCGTGGTTCAAACGACGGAGCGATGGACCGAGCTTACGTACGACATCACGTACGCGATTGAGCTCAAGGCCAACACGGTAGTCGATATATCGCCGCGCGCGGACGGGCCGCCGTGGAAGCACGTGAGGTGGGACGACGGCAACCTCATCACGGTCACAGGAGGCCTGCCGCTGTACCGGCGGGGGTATTACCGGCAGGGCCAAGCGCCCGCCAGAAAGGTCTGGCGCCATGTCGCGCAACCGATTTTCATCTGAGAGCCGGCCGGGCGGAGGCGGGACCCTGTGTTCGAAACGCGCTTTGAGGCCGTTCGGGAAGCACTGTGTGACCCTGGAATCCAGACATCTCCGGTTGACCGTGGACCCCGCCTGCGGTCCATGTCCACGCGCCCGGCTGGGTGAAAGACGGCAGCCCGGAGATGAAGGTCGCGGTGGATGGCAAGGCGGTCAAGACCCGGTGGGAGGGGCGCTATCTCGTGCTCGGCCCCGCGCAGCCGGGCCAACGCATCGTCGTGACCTTCCCGATCGCCGAGCGCACGGTCAAGGAGACGATCGGCGGCGCGGAGTACACGCTGGTCATCAAGGGCGACACGGTGGTGCACATCGACCCGCCGGGAAAGAACCTGCCGCTCTACCGCCGCGACCATTACCGTTCCAGCGAGCCACGCTATGTCGAAGTGGAGCGGTTCATCAGCGACACGGTGGTGGAGTACTGATGTGATTACACAAAACATTCCCGGCCAATCGGCCACAACCAATAAAGGAGAACAAACACATGAGCAAGAAGATGCAAGACAACAAGACACAAGATGATTTCGCCTTCCCGCAGGAATGGACGGTCTTCGGTCCGGTCGGCAAGGACGATCCGGAGCCTGATTTCGGGGCAATGAAAGACATCCCGAAAGAACTGACCATCGCTGGCAATCGGCTTGTGGGGAAGAATGGCATGTTTGAGGACAACCGCCTCGACCTTGGCGCACTGCTTGGAGGCAGCGCGCAAGGCATTACGGCGTATGCAGTGGCGACCATCGAGGCGGACAAGGCCAGGGAGCTCGAACTCGGCGCCGGGGCCGACTGGTGGATGAAATGGTGGGTGAACGGCGAGGTGGTCTGCGATACGCTGGCAACCGGCAACGGCAGCCACCCGCCCAGCGTATCGGACCATCGGTTCACCGCGCGGCTCAGGGCCGGGCGCAACCTGATTGCCATCAAAGTCGTCAGCGGGGGCGGCAGTTTCGCGCTGGCCGCGGGCGGGCCGCGGGAGATGCGTGACGAACCGGAATGCGCGCGGCGCTGGCGCGAGCGACAGGAAAAGATGGAACTGAAAAGAGCCCGCGCGCGGGAAGAGTCCTGGCGGGCGGGGGCAGGCGCGGCCAAGCGCGCCCAGGAGGCGCGCGACAAAGAATTGCTCGGCGCCGCGCCACGCCCCGTAGCGCCCGGGGTCCGTCCGGGCGCGGCCGACTACCGCGCCCTGGCCTCGCACGCCGACTTGGTCTATGACCGACCGGTGATGCGCAGCGAGGAAGGGATGCCTATCGGCACGGGCAGCATGGGGTCACTGGTCTGGACCACGCCGACCGCGATCCGGATGCAGGTCAACCGCGTGGACGTGTTCGCGTCGAACAAGGATACCCGCAGTTTTTCTGACTCCCAGGAGGACTACTGCAACGGCTGCTCCTACGTGGACATCGATCTGGTGGACTTCGGCGAGGACGTGTTCACGGAACCGGCCTTCCGCCAGCACCTGTCGGTCTATGACGGTGTGGTCTCGCTCGCCGGCAAGGGCGTATCGGCGCGGGCTGTCGCCTCACAGCGGCAGGACGTCTTCGCCATCGAGATCGAGGACCGGCGCGAGCGGCCCTCGGCGGTCGGCGTGGACCTGCGCATGCTGCGCTACGCCATCCGCTTCATCGGCGACAAGAACTGGGATCTGACCCGGCGCCATGCCGTGCAGATCGTCACCGGCCACCATACCGCCACCTCGCGCCTGGAGATCCGGGGCGACCGGATCGTGCTGACGCAGGAGTTCCGCGAGGGCGACTACTACTGCGCCTCGGCGGTGGTCGCCGCCGTTTGCGGGCGACCGGCCACGGCGCGCTACGCCTCCGAGAGCGCGGTGCGCCTGAGCGCGGCGCCGGGAAACGGGAAGTTCACCATCCTCGTAGCCAGTGCGGCCAGCTTCGATCCGAAGGAGGATGTAACGGCCAAGGCGATGGCGACCCTTGACGGAACCGGCGCCGATTTCGCCGCGGTCCACGCCGCCAACGAACTGTTCTGGCAGGACTTCTGGTCGCGGGCGTTTATCCGGCTGAAGAGCGCCGACGGCAGGGCCGAGTT
>CAYWKN010000174.1:0-4737 GCA_964458765.1 uncultured Verrucomicrobiota bacterium | reverse complement strand
CACCTCGCCGGGCGTTGTAACCGCAAGACTATTCGTACCCACGGACTTGAAAACATGCGCAATCCAGCTTATCCCGTCCGCGTCGGTGTAGTTCGTCACAACACCGCCGACCGCCTTCACCGGCCCCTGCGCCGCCAGGGCGGAGAAACCCAAACTCAATACCAGACCACTCGCGAACATGAACCGTTTCATTTGCATTGCCGTGATCTCCTTCGGCATCCAAGGTTAGATGCAGTTGTGTATGATACAGTCTTGCATCATGCCAGGCCGTATGACAAGATGCGCCACATGAACCCATTCCGCTATGGCGAGGTGGTGGTGGACAAGGATTTCTGTCCCCGCCCGGAGTTGCTGACCGCTCTGCGCGAACACATCGAAGCGTCCCACAAAGTCGTTGTTCTTGGTGAGCGCAGGACCGGAAAGACCTCGCTGATCTTCGAAGCGGCGCGGCGCATGTCCGGGTTGCGGATGATCTATGCGCAGCTTTGGGCCGTAAAAAGCGTCGCCGACGTGGCGGACCGCCTGATCAAAGGCTTCTCGACGGCCCAATCCAAAGGCGGCTGGATTGAGCGCGTCGCCGGTCTGTTGGCGCGACTGCGACCCACGTTGGAATGCGATCCTCTGACGGGCGCGCCCAGCTTGAGTCTCGCGCCCGGCGCCGTGCTGCCGCCCAGCGGATTGCATGCGGTGCTCGACGCGGTGGAGCAGCTTGCGGCGCACAGCCGGATGGTCGTGGTGCTGGACGAGTTTCAGGATATCCGCGGCGTGCCGGAGGGTGACAAACTGCTGGGAGAAATGCGGGGCCGCATCCAGCAACAGCGCGCCATACCCTACATTCTGGCGGGCAGTATTCGTCATGAGATGGAGAAGATATTCCTTCTCCCGGACAGTCCTTTCTTTAAATCGCTTCGAATTGTCGAGGTCGGTGACCTGCCTCGCGAAGCGTTTCAGCGATTCCTCGATGCCCACTTCCGGTCGGGAAACCGCATGCTGGACGCCGACGCATGGACGGACGTGTTCCGTCTGTCCGTCGGCAATCCGAACGACACACAACAACTCTGCGCCGCGCTCTGGGATACATCCGAGCGCGGTGCGCGTCTTTCGTCCGGTGATGTCACCAAAGCCCTGCGGCACATTTTCGCCACCGAGCGCAAAGGCTTCGAGAGCCTGGTCAAGCCGCTGACGTCTAACCAGATGCGATGCCTCAGGGCTCTTGCCAAGGTTGGGGGAGAACAGCCTCAATCGAAGCAGTTTCTGGCGGCGGCGGGAATAGCACTGCCGGCGTCCGCGCAACGCAGTCTTGGGCGACTCGTGGACATCGGCATCGTCTATGGCGCTGATCGGCATTACAAATTCTTCGATCCCTTCTTCCGACAGTGGGTTTTGAGTAATCTGGCGTAGTAGCGTCGCCGAGAGTTTCCCCCACGCTCTTCGCGACACCCCATTCCCGAGGCGAACCGTTTCATTTGCATCCGGCGTGCCGCGCACCAGCGTGCCCTGCACGTCCACGCCGCCGTTGAAGCACACCTTGCCGCCGCCAGTCGTCGGGGTTCATCAGCAACCCGCGCTGTCCTTCTTTCGTCGTCACGCATCGGCCCGTTTGGTGGCTTCCTCGCTGCCGAGAAGTCCGACTGTCCGTTCCGCTACGGGAGCGAGCGGCGGCAAGTCGTTCGTCGGGCGGTCGAGGTAGAACCAGGCGCAGCTTGACCAGTCGTCCCGGCGCTCGAAAAGGCCGTAGCTGTTCTCGGCGTGGGCCAGGACTTTCTGCTCGCCGGCCTTGAGCGGAAACCAGGCGGAGCCCTTGCGCCCGCGGTTGGCCTGGCCTGCAGCCCCCTTGGCGCCATCCCAGTTCTCCGCACTGGCCCAGCGGGTCTGAACGTTCTTCGGCATGGTATAGAGTGTATCGTTTGTCATGGCGTGTTTGTCTTCCTTGTTTTCTTTCCTGTTGTGCACGGCATCCGGATGAATCGCTTCGCGCTTTCAAACACGGCTATTCATAACGGATACACCCCAAGACAGGGAATAGACAGGATTATGGAAAAGATGTACTTTCTTCTGGTCGCGTTATGCAAGGATTCAAACATTTCTTTCCGGTTCCGCCGATCCGATCCGCCGAGCTGACCTTGCGGGGCATAGGCGTTCAGGAGCACATGGAGCCCTGCATTATCGACCGGCCGACGGGCACAGGCGACTATCTATTGATGCTATTTTATGATGAGGTCTGGGTCGCGGCGGAAGGAAAACCGGCCCGCCAGCTGCGCAACACACTGATGATCTGGACGCCGGGAATACGCCAGTATTATGGCGACCGGGAGCACTCTTACAACCACACCTGGATCCATTGCGACGGCCGGATTATCAAGTCGCTCCTTGGGTCCACAGGACTGCCACGCAACAAGCCCTTTGTCATGCCGGATCCAGCCGTGATGGAGCGTTGCCTCCTGGCCGTGCACGAGGAACTGATGCGCCACGCCCGCCCCGACGCGACGATTGTGCGGAACCTGCTGGAGAACTGGCTGAGGGAGACGGCGCGGGCCATCTCCCGCGACCAGGGCGAAAGGGAGGCCATCCCGCCCGCCTTCCTGGCCGTCCGGCGCTTCATTGAATCCGAATACCCGGAGCCCATCCGCCTGCCGGACCTGGCCAGACGGGCAAACCTGTCGGTCCCTCATTTCTGCGCCGAGTTCAAACGGCTGTTCGGCACACCGGCCATTGACTACCTGATCCGCCAGCGTATGCATCAGGCCGGCTACCTGCTGAATGACCGCAATCTCCGGATCAAGGAAGTGGCGCGCCGCGTCGGCTACGCGGACCTCTATTATTTCTCACGGCTGTTCCGCAAGCACTACGGCGTCAGCCCGCGGGCCTTCCGGACGCCCAGCCGCCGCGCCGATTCCGCCTGACCCGCCTTCCCCCGGGCGGGTGTTTACCGCCGACGGCTGCGGGCACACTGCAGTGCCGCGCCATGCAGCGTGTTTCGCGGAGCGAAACTCTGCTGCATGGCGCGCCCACGGAGAGTCATTTCGAACCTTTTCCTCGATTTCATTGGGGAAATGCGAATTATCGCCGAATTATTCAGGGTGGCGTAGGCGGAGTGGAATGGTCCGGCATGCTCGCACCCATGGGTATTCTGCACTTTGCAGAGGCAGTTTATGGATAGGCATGCGGTGATTAAAGCTTCATTCGCCGCAAATAATGCGGTGACTAGTTGACGGAGCGCACCGCAAATGGCACTATGATTGGCGGCATGAAGACAAGGTATGTCCATCAGGAACCCGACTGGCCGATGCTGTGTTGGGCGACGGATGAACTGGCGGTCCTGATAGCCGAGACGCGTCACGCCCAGGGCCGGCTGCTGGGACGGATGGAGGGGCTTGGCTTCCGGCTCTGCAGCGAGGCCGATCTGGCCATCATGACGGATGAGGTCGTCAAGTCGAGTGCTATCGAAGGTGAGATTCTCGACATGCAGCAGGTCCGTTCATCGCTGGCCCGCCGGCTCGGGATTGATGTGGGCGGGGCTGTGCCAATCCCGCGTGCTGTGGACGGCATTGTGGAGATGATGCTGGACGCGACGAGGAAGTTCGACCGGCCACTGACAGCCGAGAGGCTGTTTGGGTGGCATGCGGCGCTGTTTCCGACAGGGCGCAGCGGGATGCGCAAGATCACGGTTGGGGCCTGGCGCCCGGCTGAGGCCGGTCCTATGCAGGTGGTTTCCGGACCCATCGGTCGCGAGAGGGTTCACTTTGAGGCGCCCGACGCAACGCGGCTGGCCGGAGAGATGGACGCTTTCCTTGAATGGTTCAACGCTTCGCTGCCCATTGATCCTGTGATCAAGGCGGCTACGGCGCATTTGCGTTTTGTTACGATTCATCCTTTTGAGGACGGTAACGGCCGCATCGCACGCGCCATCGCGGATATGGCCCTGGCCCGTGCCGATGGCCGGCCGGAGCGATTCTACAGCATGTCGGCGCAGATCGAGGCGGAACGCCGGGCGTATTACGAGGTGCTCGAAGCCTCCCAGAAGGGCGGGCTGGACATTACCCCGTGGCTGAGGTGGTTCCTCGAATGTCTGGGCAGGGCCTTGACGCGCGCCGAAGGGACGTTGGCTGCGGTGCTGCGCAAAGCACAGGTTTGGCAACGGATCGGCACAGCACCCGCCAACGAGCGTCAGCGCAAAATGATCAACCGGCTTCTCGATGGGTTTGAGGGGAAGTTGACAACATCCAAGTATGCCAAACTGGCTGCCTGCTCGACCGACACCGCCCTGCGCGACATTCAGTCCCTCGTTGCTCAAGGCGTGTTGGTGCGGAATGAAGGCGGCGGCCGCAGCGTCAGCTACCGGATCACTTGTTTCTGAATACACTCGCAACTCTTTGAAATTGAACATCCAACATCCAACACGGAATGTCCAATGTCCAAGGGGCGAGAAGCATGCGAATCAAGCGACCGCAGGACTGTTATTCGCCCATTTCTCTCACTTGGACATTGGATATTGGGACTGTTGGATATTGGACATTCAGCTCCTCGAATAACCTGAGCACCGCTCAGAGGCCGGACTGAATAGAGTGTGTGTTGGCAGGCCCACGGAGAGACATTTCGAACCTTTTCCTGGATTTCATCCCGAGCTTGTCGAGGGATCTCGTGCTTGAGGGACACGGTGCGACCCACACAGGTGGCTGCAAGATACGCTGGTATGATCCTGTCTGAGAGTTGTTCATAGCCCCCGGCTCCGCGAGA
>CAYWKN010000173.1:0-4744 GCA_964458765.1 uncultured Verrucomicrobiota bacterium | reverse complement strand
ATCCGCGGCATGGATTCCACCGCCGAAAGCCCCCTGGATGAGTTGTGAGCCTAAATAGAGCAGTTGGAGTCACTACGAAACACACGAAAGTCACGAAAAGTATTGAGAATCAAGACGATGCAACATGGCCTTTCCTCGCAAAACGCTGCACCAATTTGGTGCAGCGTTTTGCGAGGAAACTAATCGGAGTAAGTTATTGCTTATCATAATTTTGTTTTCGCGTATTTCGTAGTTCATCTGCTCTTTCCAGGATGAGGGGAATGGGGAGCAGAGTTGCAGGTTGCAGAGTTACAGGCTGGCAGGGAGGATTTACGGGCTCGACAGCGACTTGAGCCACGCGGTACGATCCAGCGTTGTCGAAAGGGGTTCCATGTCGCAAGTTCTACGCATCCGAGTGGTCCAGGGCGAAGTCCTGCCCGGACGGCCAAGGGAGAATGTCACCCGCATGCTGGAAAGCGTGGCCCAAGCCCGCCGGGCCGGACGGGATGCCGTCGTGTTCCCCGAGATGGCTGTGCCGGGATACCTCCTGGGCGATGAGTGGGAACGGCCAGCCTTCCTGCGGGAATGCGAGGCGTGCGGCGAACTCCTGCGCGAAGCCAGCCGGGATATCGCCATCCTGTTCGGCAACGTGGGCCTGGATTGGCACAAGCACAACGAGGACGGCCGCGTCCGCAAGTACAACGCCTGTTTTGTGGCCGCCGGCGGGCGCTTCCTCGGGCCTGAGGGCGGCCCCTATCCGTTTGTCGTCAAGACCCTCATGCCCAACTACCGGGAGTTCGACGACAGCCGCCATTTTCACGACACACGGAAACTGGCGCAGGAACTGGGATGCGCGACCGAGACCCTGATCGCCCCGGTCCGGATGGGGGATTGGCGCATCGGCGCCATGCTGTGCGAGGACGGATGGGACACGGACTATATCCTCTCGCCCCTGCGAATCCTGGCTTCCAAAGGGGCGGATTTCCTGGTCAACGCGAGCGCCTCGCCGTTCACGTTCGACAAGAACCACAAGCGGCACCGCGTCTTCTCGGCGGCGGCGACAGCGGCGCGGCGGCCGCTGGTGTACGTCAACCATACCGGGCTCCAGAACAACGGCAAGACGGTGTTCACGTTCGACGGCTCCTCCTGCGTCTATGACGGGCACGGGAACGTGCTGGAAGGCCCGGCGGCCTTCGAGGAGGGTGTGCTGGATGTGGATCTGCCGCGCGGCGGCGCAGGGGCGTTCGGGACACCCCTGCGACTGCAGCGGGACAGTGTGGCCACGCTGGACAAGGCGATCCGCTACGGGACGGAACGTTTCCTGAAGCAGTGCGGAGTGGACCGCGTGGTGGTCGGCGCTTCGGGCGGGATTGACTCGGCTGTTGTGGCCGCGCTCTACCGCCGGATCCTGCCGCCGGACCGATTGCTGCTGGTCAATATGCCCAGCCGGTTCAATTCCGGAACAACCATCGGCCTTGCGCGACAGGTGGCGGTCAACCTCGGGTGCGGCTATGTCGAGGTGCCCATCGAGGAAAGCGTGCAATGGACAAAGCGGCAACTGGACGGGCTGGAGGTCGCATGGCCGGGGCAGACCCGGCGCCTGGGACTCTCCGAAACGGTTCTGGAGAATGTCCAGGCCCGCGACCGCGCGGCTCGGGTTCTTTCGGCCGTGGCGGCGGCGTTTGGCGGCGTGTTCACCTGCAATGCCAACAAGAGCGAGATGACGGTCGGCTACACGACATTGTACGGTGACCTGGGCGGATATCTGGGCAATATCGCGGATCTCTGGAAAGGGGAGGTGTATGCGCTGGGGCGGCACCTTAATGCGGAGGTCTACGGGCGGGCGGTGATACCGGAGGGGAGTTTCGCGGTGGTGCCGTCGGCGGAACTGAGTCCGGCCCAGGCGGTGGACGAGGGCAAGGGCGACCCGCTTGTGTATCCCTATCATGACTGCCTCTTCCGGAGCTGGGTGGAGGCGTGGAACCGTGTGACGCCGGAGGAAATCCTGGAGTGGTATCAGGCCGGCGTGCTGGAACAGCGGATCGGGTGGGACGGGCGGATTGGCGAACTGTTCGCCACGCCGGCGGTGTTCATCGCCGACCTGGAGCGCTGGTGGAATCTCTACCAGGGACTGGGGGTGGCCAAGCGGATCCAGGCGCCGCCGGTGCTGGGGGTCAAGCGCCGGGCGTTCGGGTTCGATCATCGCGAGTCGCAGATGGGGCCCCGTTACACGGAGCGCTACCGGGAGTTGAAGCGGGCGCTGACGGGGACGACCGCCGCCTGAAGAACGGACGCAGCCCGATCTTGTCGGTGGCCGAGTTGGCCAGGAATTGCGCCTTGCGGAGCAGACGCTGGGCCCATGCGAACTCGATCGCGAGGATGGCCAGACCGGCGGGGATGATCAGGGTGGCCGGGCCGGGGAGGACGATGGCGGCGATGCCGTAAAGCAGCACCGTGCCTCCGATCACGAAGATGATCAGTTTCCGGATCGGGGCCGGTACCACGCGCAGGGCCTTTATCCAGGGATGCCTCATGGTTTGTGAGCGGGCGTTCCTGCCTGTTTAGCCTGCCAGTCGGCCAGGGTGCGGCATAAGCCCGGCAGCATGGCGGTCTGTTCCGCGGCCTGCAGGAACTGGCGGACGCCCGCGGGAATATGCCGCAGGAACCCGCAAGTGGCCGGGGCATGGCCGAGGCGTCCGAAGGCGCCCAGCGCCTGGGCGAGCCGCTGGACGCCCGCCACGGGGAGTTCCTCGCGCCGCAACGCGCCGTCCGGGACGCAATGCGCGTAGGCGTCCATCCATTCGCGGACGAACGGGCCGGGCAGGTTGACGTAGGGATCGAAGAGCAGCGAGGCCAGGTCGTAGGCTGCCGGCCCGAACCGCATGCCCTGGAAATCAATCAGCACGGGTTGGCCCCGGACAATCAGGATGTTGCTGGATTGCAGGTCGCGGTGCAACAGCACCCGCGGGGCGGCCAGCAGGGTGGGGATCAGGTTCTCCAACTCGGCGCGGGCGGACGTGATGGCGCCTTCCGGAAGACCGCAATGCCCGCGGAGGAACTCCTCGCAGAAAAGGTTGTGCTCCCAGAGGAACAGGCGGCGGTCGAAGGCCGGACAGAGATCCAGAGGATGGCGTTCGGCGGCCCGGGTGGCGGCGCCGTGGAGGCGGAGGACCTGGTCGAGCACGCGGAAGTAGAGGGCGCGCAGGCGGGCCGGCGAGAGGGCGGGGGCGAGCGATTCGATGCTGTCGGTCCCGGCATCCTCCAGCACGCAGAGATTCGATTCCGGCCGGTCGGCGAGAAGCCGGGGGACACGGATGCCGTGTTTGGCGAGGAACCGGGCATGCCCGGCATAAAGCGCGTTTTCGGGGCGTTCGGTGCTGTAGCGGACGAGGATGGCGCTCCGTTGGCCCTGGAGCAGCCGGGTGAAGGTTCGCGCTGAGCCGCGCGGCGGCAGGGGATTCAGGGTGGTGGCGGCCAGCGGCCAGCCGAGTTGCCGAATCACACCCTGGAGCTCGGGATCCGGCACGGCGGAGGCGGGCAGGGCCATGTAGGTGATGGCGTGATTCACGACCGCGCCGTCGGCCAGAATGGCATCGCGGACCGTGGCGCGCGGGCCGAGGACGGCGCCGTTCCAGATCACGGCATTCCGGACTTGCGCGCGGGGTGAAAGGGAAACGGCTCCCTCCGTGGCGATCCAGTTCTCCGCGCGGGGAAGCGGGCGGGCCGCGGCGTAAAGCCGGGCGCCGGGTTGCCCCCGCCGCGCGCGTTCGAGAATGTCGGCGTGGGCCGCCAGATAGGCGCCGGGCGTGCCGATATCCGCCCAGTAGGCGGAAGGGGTGACCACACCGGCCACGCACTCGCCCGCCCGGATGGCCCGTTCGTAGGCCTCGATGATGCTGGCGAAACCGCCGGGCGGCATATGCGAGAGCAGGCGCGGGGAAACCAGATGCAGGCCGCAGAACGTACAGGTGCCGGGTGAGCCGGGATGGCTGCTGCGGAAGTGGGTGACGGCGCCACGGGAGACTTCCACCGTCCGCGGGCCGCAAGAGGGGTGCAGCCACAGGGCGGCGATGGCGCCGCGCCGCGTGAAGGCCTCGAGGAACGGGGCGGGAGGGACATCGGCCAGGATGTCGGCGTTCATCATCCAGAACGGTTCGTCGTCGAGGAACCACCGGGCGTGAACCAGCGGGCCGCCGGTTCCGAGGATCTCCGGCTCGAAGGATAGGCTGACGCGGATGCCTGCGACGGGGTTCCGCCGGAGGTAGTCGAGAAGGGCGCCGGCGTGGTAATGGGCGTTCACCACGACATCCCGCACGCCCCAGCGTTGCAGCATCTCGATGGCGTGGCGCAGGACCGGCGTGCCCCAGACGGGCACCAGCGGTTTCGGCCGCAGGAGTGTCAGAGGCAGGAGACGCTCGCCGTAGCCGGCGGCGAGAATGACGGCTTTGCGCGGCGGCTTCATGCCCGGACCTCCCGGGGGTAGAGCAGGTGGGTGGAGCGGGCGGACTCAAAGGCCGCGAGCTCCGGTTGCCACGAGGCGGCAATGTCCTGCCCGGAGACACCGGACTGAAGGGTTTCGCGGACACGGCGGGTGCCGTACAACGCATCGAACCATTCCGGCCGCGTGCCCGGCGCCGACCAGACATGGCTGTCGCCGGCGATCTGCTGGAGGCAATCCAGGAGAATCACGGAGGTGGTCACGGGGCGGAAGGCGGCGGGGTTGGTGATGACGAGGCGGACGCCGTCCAGCAGGAGTCCTTTATGG
>CAYWKN010000172.1:1680-4769 GCA_964458765.1 uncultured Verrucomicrobiota bacterium | reverse complement strand
CTTTCCCGCCACCCTTCAATCAAACTCCGCTTCCTGGTTTTCGGTGGGTAGCCCCAACATGTTGCGGTTCGCCACTTGCCGTGCAATGATGTCGATTAAGCAGTTCGTTTAAGCGTAGCCGACTAAGAGCGTCGGTTAAGTGTCCGCGTAAGGGAACGCGTAAACGCCTTACTGTATTACACTTAACCGCCTTCTTAACCGACACTCTTAACCGGATACCCTTAACCGGCTCACTTACACGATTCCCCCGGTTAGACCAACCACAAGACCTGGGGGCCACCCACTCAAAACCCTGAAGCCCCAATCAACCATCCTTCCACAGCACGTCCCCCTGGATCCGGAATCCCTTGGGTAACCGTGCCTTGAGCTGGCCGGCGTTGCTGGCTTGGACCGGATCGATCTCAATCCGGTGGGCAAGCTGTCCCTTCCCATCACGGGGCACCGCCACACCGGCCGCCGCCAGCCACCGGGCGAATTTCTCCATCATGGCGGATCGCGATGTCGCGGGCGAATCCTCGCCTTCGGCATTCTTCACGGGCGCAAACTCGTCCTCCCGCGCGAATTCCAGGATCAGCGCGGTCCTTGCGTCGGGCAAGGCATCGAAGATGAACTTCTCGAACTTGTAGGCATTGGCCTTCTCCGGCTTACGGGTCTGGCCGGCCTCGTCGCAGTAGGGCACCTTCTTGTGCGCCTGGTGCAACGGCAGCCCCGCGGCGGCTTCCTGACGCAGGAAATCCAGGGAGAACACGTGGATCGCCACGCTGCCGAACTTGAACAGCAGGTCGCCCCCGGGCCGCCGCGCCTGCTTTTGCTCCCCGGTCAATTCAGTGTATTCCACAACGGCCTGCCGCCCGTCACGGACAACGACCACCCCCAGCCCCTCGGAAGCATCCCGCTTCGCGCACACCTTGAGCGACATCTCGGCCCGCTGCCGCAGGTGGCATCCCAGGAAGACCGGATCGGCGATCTCCACCAGCGGATTATCCACCTGGAAATAGAACAACGTGGATAATCCGCGCCGCTGCATGTCGGCCAGCATTCCGGTCCGGTCCAGGGCCGTCAGTATCCCGCCATGGCCGTCCGGAGCCAGGAACAGCTTCCCGGGCGCCTCCAGAACCATTTTCCCGTCCGGCCAGAAGGCGGGCAACGTGCCCTGTACAAAGAACTTGACCCGTTCGGGGTCGAGGCCGAAATAGCCCTTGGATTGGAAGAAACTACGGGTCTGGGCATCGTTGCCCTCGCTGGTCATGATGTAGAAGGGCACCTTGGCGGAGTAGGTTCTTTCCAGGGCGAGGATCTTGCGGGAATGGATTTCGAACAGCGAGGCGCCGCTGATCGGTCCCAGGGCATAGGTGCCTTTGGGGCCGTCGTAGCCGAGCCGGGTGCCCTGCCCGCCCGCGACCAGGATCACCCCCACCCGGCCTTCGCGCAAGGCCTTCTCGCCCATCGCCCGGGGTTCTGCCTGCTCCGCGGCGTTCAACGACACCACCAGCGCCGGTTGAATATCCGTGTGGGCAGGCGTGCTCTGGCCGGAACCCGCGGAAGCCAGCAGCGCGCGTATGCGCTCGATGGTTCTTATGTCCAGCGCCTCCACTTGCTTCAACAGGCCGGACCGTGCGCTATCGTCCAATCTGTCCCAATGCCCCAGAACGTGCTCCTGTCCAATCCGCCGCAGCACTTGCCTGGCCTCATCCAATGTCATGGCAACCATTCCTCCATTCCCCATCAGGGCTATTCACTTGACTCAACAGCCACACCGCTTCGGCATGGAACCCACCCCCGACCCCTCCCAGGAGGGGAACGGCAAGAGCCCGATGGACTTCCCCTCCTTGGAGGGGTCAGGGGTGGGTTCTTCCCCATTCCCCATCAACCATTCTTCACTTCCCTCTGCTCAACCTCCGCACCTTTTCCTGATCGTCGCTTGAAAGATGCGATAGCCGCCCCATCAATGCGCTGGCCATCTCCGCCGCCTTCGTGGCATCCCCCTTCGCCGCATATAACTCCGCGAGATGCAACTGCACAATGGCCACATCCGGCGCCAGTTCCAAGGCCTTTTTCAAAACCTCTTCCGCCTCCGCCCACTTTCCGCGGGCCATCAGGATCACCCCCAGCGTATCCCGGTAGTTGAACTCCCTGTCCGACGCCGCCACCGCCTCCCGGGCCAGCGCTTCCGCCTCTTCCAGGTTTCCGCGCATGCGGAGCGTCCATGCCAGGTCGTTCAGAAGGCCGGGCTTGCGCCCCCGCTCGAGGCTCTTGCGCAACGAACTCTCGGCCTGCGCATACTCCTTGCGCTCCAACTGGAGCGACGCCAGTGCCTGGTTGGCAAAAGAATGGCCGGGGTCAATCAGCAGCAAGCGCCGGATATGACCCGTCGCAAGATCCCGCCGTCCTTCCCGGACATCCAGGCGGAGCAGCAGGTCCAGGATCGCTGTGGCCGCGGGCCGCATGGCCAGCGCCTGTTCCAGATACACCCGCGCCGAGGCGTAGTCCTGGCGATGCAGGGCAATCTGCCCCAGCGCCGTTGTCGCCAGGAAATCCTTGCCCTTGACCCGCTCGAGGCGCCGCTCGCATTCCCTGAGCAGCGCGGCATCCTCCTGCTCGATCGCCACACCGCTGAGCATGGCCCACGCCGGCGCCAGGTCGGGCTTGAGGTCCACCATCTCCTGCAGCACAACCCGGGCGCGGGCGGGATCGCCCGCCGCCAGATGGACCACCGCGTATTCCAGCGCCAGTTGCGTCTTGGGGACCCCCGTCTTCTGCACCCGGTCAAGCAGTTCGCCCGCCTCCTTGAACCGCCCCCCGCGCGTCGCCAGGCGGGACAGCGATACCAGCGCCGCCACATTGGTGGGATTATTGTCCAGCAGCCCGCGCAGGACTTCCTCGCCCGCTTCGGTCCGGTCCTGGGCCACGTAGGCCATGGCCAGCCCCTGGCTCAGCCGGTCCTTGCCGCCCGGCGCCAGTTCCATCGCCCGCTTGTACCCCGCCACGGCCAGTCCGGGCTGCCCGGAATAGGCCCACGTGAACCCGAGATCGGCATACGCCTCGGGCATGCGCACATAGCCATAAACACGGGAAAGGGACCAGATTTG
>CAYWKN010000172.1:0-1580 GCA_964458765.1 uncultured Verrucomicrobiota bacterium | reverse complement strand
ACCGTCGCGGCATAGGCAGAGAGCAACTCGTTTTCCCTCCGCAACCCGGCCAGTTGTCCGGGGAAGGCTTGCTTCCAGAATGCCTCGTGGCGGGCCCACAGGGCTTTGGGATCCACGGCAGCCGTGGGCATCGCGCCGCCAAACAGGACGCATTCCGGCACCGGCTGGAACCCGCCAGCCATCCAGATGTCCGGCTGGCCCAGGAACGCCACCTTGCGTGGGAACTCCGGATCCGTCCGCATCCATTCCTGGAGAAACGTCATGACATCCACCTCGGCCAACCCCTGGAGGCGGGGATTGTCGAAGGAACGCGCCACGTGTTTCATGTAGGCCGACTTGCCCGACAGCCGCAGGTTGAGCCAGCGCGGGGAGGTTCCCGCCTCCCAAGCCGCAAGCTGCAGGTGACTGTCCATCGTGCCGTCGGTCACAAGCCACTGCCTGTCGCCCAGCGCCTTCACCACCGCGCGGGCGTATTCGTACAAGGCGCCGGCGGGCCGGGCATCGGCTTCCCGGAAATTGAGGCAACCGGCCGCCACCGCTGCCGCCACCAGTAGCCCCGCGGGAATCAGGCCGCCATACTCCCGCCACCAGAGTCCCCGGGCATCGTCTTCCTCCACCTGGGCGCCGATCACCCGCGAAAGCAGCGACCAGTAGGCCACGAGATACCCATACGTGAATGCCAGCAACACGTACGGCGTGACCAGAAGTCTGTACTGACCCAGCAGGCGCCAGGGCGAGAACGGGACATTGAACAGGACCGCGATGACCACGCCCGTGAGGATGAAATGCAGGCTGTAAAGGCCCCAGTCGCGCTCTTCATTCAGGCCCCGCCGGCCGACCGCCAGCACGGCCAGCCAGGGCAGGATGCCCACGACAACAACCACCAGCCAGCCCACCTCGGGCAGGCTCTTCGCGATAAGTTGATACTGACCCTTGAACACATAGAAGAGCGATGTCCAGAAGCCCGTCTCCCCGCTCAGCCGCATCAGTTCGCTTTCCATCAGGCGCCATGCCGACCATCCGTAGAACAGCATGCCTGCCGCCAGGCAACCGGCGATCCCAGCCACCCGGCCCCAGCGAAGGTCGCCGTGGATCCAGAGGCCGTAGAGGATACCGAAGATCACCAGCGGCCCGAAAACGATCAGCGTGGCGAATTCGGCGGCAAAAACACCGTAACAGAAGGCGAACAGGAGCCCGGCCCAGACTGCGGCGTCATCCAGGAAGCGCAGCAACAGCCTTGCGAGGACGAGGAGGAGCAGGAGGTCGAACAGGGCGACATGGAAGCGCGTGGCGGCGTACCAGATGGGCATTGCGCCCATGAGCGCCAGTGCCGCGGCTGTTCCCGCAAGGAGCGAAGCGCGGTTGGCCGCTTGTGCGTTGAGATCGGAGACAGGCATGGCCCGCCACACGGCATCCGCCGTGATGCGGAAGATCATCCACACGACGCCGGCGCCGCACAGGGCGCTGAGGAAATTGAGGCGGAAGACCACCTCCCCCGCCGGCAGTGCGGCGGTCAAGGCCACCAGCCAGCTCCATAAAGGACTGCGCCCAAACGCGAGCGGCGAAAGCCCCAATTCGGA
>CAYWKN010000171.1:0-4781 GCA_964458765.1 uncultured Verrucomicrobiota bacterium | reverse complement strand
CTGAGTTGTTATGACCGAGAAGGAGCACCACGATGGCGACCGGCAAACGCATTCCCGTGATTCTTGATACCGATATCGGCACCGACATTGACGATACCTGGGCCCTGGCCATGATGCTGCGGTGCCCGGAATTGGATGTGAAGCTGGTGGTGGCGGATGAGGCCGACACGTGCTACCGGGCCAGGATCATCGCGCGCCTGCTCGAGATCGCCGGACGCACGGATGTGGCGGTGGGCGTGGGCATTCGCCAACCCTGCCCCCGCAGGAAGAAGCTGCAGTCGGACTGGGTGAAGGGCTACGACCTCCGCCGCTACCCCGGCAAGGTTTGGCGCGACGGCGTGGATGGCATCATCCGGACCATCATGGACTCGCCGGTCCCGGTCACGCTGGTCTGCATCGGACCCATGCCCAACATCGGGGAAGCGCTCCGCCGCGAACCGCGCATCGTGCGGAATGCCCGCTTTGTCGGCATGCACGGCAGCATCGCGTGGAGCCACGCCGGTGCTCACCAGGCCATCGCCGAGTACAACGTCACGACCGACATCCCGTCCTGCCAGGCGGTCTTCCGCGCCCGCTGGCTCGACCGCACCATTACACCGCTCGACACGTGTGGCCGCGTCAGCCTGGCGGGCCGCCTGTTCGCCGCCGTGGCCGCGTCGAAGGATCCGCTTGTGCGCGCCGTCGTCGAGAACTACCGGATATGGCAGAGGCAGGGCGGCTGGGTCCATGCAACCAAGGCCAGTTCCATCCTGTTCGACTGCGTCGCCGTGCATCTGGCGTATTCCACCCGGTTTCTGCGCATGAAGCGCATGGGCATTCGCGTCACCGACGACGGGTTCACCGTCCACGACGCGCGGGCGCCACAGTTCAATTGCGCGCTGGCCTGGAAAGACCAGGGCGGGTTTGAGCGGGACCTTGTCGCGCGGCTGCTGGGAAAGAGGTCGGTGTGAAACGTGGGTGGCTGAGGAGCACATCATGACGCAACATGGAACGATGATCGAACTGCGCTCGCCCTGCTTTTCTTTCCGGCTCACTGCCGGTCCAGGCTTGTCGGCCGAGTCGTGGGAGAACCGGCTGACCGGCCTGGCGCATCCCGGTCGGCCCCTCGTCCGGACCGCGGAAGGTGGAATGCGCCTTCAAGAACAAGGATGGCAAGGTCGAAGCGGTCGCCTGGAAGATGGTCTTCATTCCGGGGCGGGAATGGCAGAAGCCGCTGGCGGAGTGCCTGGCGGGGGACGAAAGAGACGCCCTGTGACAGAACGGCTGCCCTTCCGGCATCAGATCGTGGAGGCTGCGGAATGAGCGCTTTCCGGAACATTCCTGTTGACTCTAATCCATGCATGCATATATTAGAGTACGATCTAAAAACTGCATGTCAGGAGTTATGGCGATGGAACGCTACTTGAAGGCGGTGGTGGCACAGGATCTGGAAGAGAAAATGGTCTTTCTTGGAGGGCCGCGACAGGTCGGAAAGACGACCTTGGCGCTCAGCCTGCTGGGGGGCGGCGGCAGCGATGCGCATCCCGCCTATCTGAACTGGGATGACATCGTGACGCGGAAGGCCCTGCTGCGGGGCGCGCTTCCACCGAATCAGAACCTGGTCATTCTGGACGAGATCCACAAGTACAAGGGATGGCGCGGTCTGGTGAAGGGGTTCTACGATGTCAACAAGTCGACCCGGCGATTCCTGATCACCGGCTCGGCGAGACTGGATCATTACCGCCGGGGCGGAGACTCGTTGCAGGGCCGATACCACTACCATCGCCTGCACCCGTTCTCGCTTTACGAGGTCAACCCGAAGCCAACGCTTTCGGATCTCCAGCATCTGTTGCAGTTCGGCGGGTTTCCGGAACCTTTCTGCAAGGGAAGTCAGCGTCATTGGAAGCGGTGGCAGCGCGAACGCCAGAGCAGAGTGGTGCAAGACGATCTGGTGAACCTGGAGCATGTCAAGGAGGTCGCGCAGCTCGATCTTCTGGCATCGATCCTCCCCGAGCGGGTGGGCTCACTGCTGTCCGTCAACAACCTGCGCGAGGATCTTTCTGTCGCGTTCGAGACGGCTGACCGCTGGGTCACGATCCTGGAGAACCTCTACTTCTGTTTCCGGATCCAACCGTACGGCTTGCCGAAACTTCGCGCCGCCAGAAAGGAGAGAAAGCTGTACATGTGGGACTGGTCCCTGTGTGACGATGCCAGCGCTCGCTTCGAGAACCTCGTCGCCTCCAACCTGCTCAAGCACTGCCATTTCATCGAGGACGGCGAAGGCGACCGGATGGAGTTGCGGTTTGTCCGGGATTCGATGGGCCGGGAACTGGACTTTGTCGTCCTCCGGAATGACCGGCCGGAGTTTGCCGTGGAGTGCAAGACCGGCGAGCGGGATATCAGCCGCAACGTCGTCTACTTCGCGGAACGGACAAACATTCGCCGTTTCTATCAAGTGCATCAGGGGCAGAAAGACTTCGAGATGGCGAAATACCGCGCGCGAGTTCTGCCCATGACCGCCCTGGCCCGTGAACTGGCGGTCTGACTTTCCCAAGGAGTCAAGGAAATACAGGCAAGAGGGATGTGCGGAAGGTTGCTTGACGTGACTGCGGTTCTGGCGGCCGGCGCGTTCGCCCAGGCGGGAGCGCCTTCACCGCTCTTTGTGGAGCCGGTGAGCGTGGTGGAGCCGAAGTTGCTGCTGGAGCGCTGGCGTACGCCCCGCCCCCTGGCGCCCGGCAACCGGCAGAAGATGCGACTGGAGAATCTGAAACCGGGCGCCACCTGCCATGTGCTGGTCACGGTCTGTGACAGCGCGGGCCAGGAATCCCCCGCCGCCGTCTGCTCCGCCGTCGTGGCCGACTCGCTCCGGCGGGGCGAGCCCGCGATCGCACTGGAGATGACCCGCGCCGGGATCACGGCGTTGAGCTGGGATACCGAAGGCACCGGCCAGGAGGCGCTCAACCTCCTGCGAGCCAGAACGTCGGCCGGGCCTATGTTCGAGGTGGAGCGCAACGGGACATGGGAGGACGGCAGTTTGTACGTCGTGGGCGCGAACGCGAAGGACGGCTCGCTCGACCTCGGCGGCGCCGGCAAGGGCGGGTTGCGCCTGACGGTGCAGGCCAGGGGCCCCGGCATGGTCTGGTCGCTGGCCAACCGGGGAGACACGGGCGCCATCAGCCGGGTCCGCATCACGCTGCCGTTCAATCCGCGCATGGCCGCCACGACGGTCCTGCCCTCCCGCTGGCTGCCGCCGGAAGGGTTTGCGCTGCCGGCGGTGCTGAGCGCGGCGGACTTCGGGCAGTTGTTGATCCGCCAGGAGGGCGGCCCGGCGGTGACGGGGACGTTCACCGGCGACCGCCACCGGAAGCGGATCGATGTCGCCTTCGAGTTCACCGTGCCGAAGCCGGGGGAGACCGTCACGCTCGATTTCTCCCCCTGGCGGCTTCCGCTCCCCAAGGGCGTGGACGAAGCGACGTGGACGCCCATCCGGCGCGGCTGGTGGAATGTGTTCGAACCCTGCGTGCGCGGGTATCTGGGCATCGGCGTCATCCCCGCGCCGGCCGGGGTCTTCGCCAACAACCCGATCAGCGATCCGGTCAGCTCCGTCTATCCGTTCATCGCCGATCACGCCCTGCTCATCCCGGACCTGGCCCCGGGCATTTCGGCGGAATACCTGCTGCGGTATACGGTGGAATGGTGGCTGGATTTCCACATCGATGCCTCCGGCGCGATGGAGGGGTACGAGAACCACTACGACATGCTCGACGCCAACGCCAGCATCCTGATCGCCGCGTGGGCTTGCGCCGAGATGGCCGGCGATCCTGCGTGGGCCGGATCCCGGATCGCCCAGCTTGAACGGTTGACGGACTATCTGGCCGTGCGCGACGTGGATCAGGACGGCATCGTCGAGTCGCCCCACAGCGGTAACGCCAATACGCTCTTCCGGAAGGAGGACCGGGGCGCCACCTCCTGGGACACGATCAACTCCGGGCACAAGGAGATGTACATCAACACGCTGGCTTACCGGGCGTTCTGCTGCATGGCGGATCTTGAAAAACGCCTCAAGCGCAACGACAAGGCCAAGCGGTATGCGGACCTGGCCGCGAAGTTAAAGGACGCCTTCTTCCGGACCTTCCACAGCCCCCGGACGGGGCTGCTGTCCTGGTGGATCAGCGCGGATGGACAGCGCCATGACTACTGGGCGCCGGGGATCCTGGGGCTGCCCATCGCCTACGGCCTGGTGCCGCCGGACGAGGGCGCGCGCATCCTGGCGGCGGTCCGGAACAAGGTCAAGGAGACGGGCTTCTCGCGCCTGGATCTCGGCCTGCCCTGCACGCTCACCCCGATCCGCCGGGGGGACTACCACCTCACCTGCGGAGCGGAATCCGGCAGTCCGAGCCGGGAGGACGGGTCGGACACCTTCCCGCGGTATCTGAACGGCGGCTGCCTGGTCAGCGATCAGATCCACTGGCTCAACGCGCATTTCCGGCTGGGTCAGGGAGCGGCGGTCCAGCCGCAACTGGCCGCCATGCTGGCCCGGCAGGGCACGCCGGTTTTTCCCAACGGCGGAAGCTTCCAGAACGGAATTGTGAACGTGCCGGCCCAGGGGGCCGAGTTCTTCGACTGGAACGGCAACACGTCAGGCTACGAGGGGCACCTGGTTTACAGTTGGCTCTTCCTGCAGGCCGTGTTGACCCGGCAGCCGGAGCACCTGTCGCGGCTGTATCGCCCAATGAACCCGACGCCGCCAACTAGACCGGCAGGCGTCGGGCCTCAATCAAACTGAATGAACAGAATAGGGA
>CAYWKN010000170.1:0-4798 GCA_964458765.1 uncultured Verrucomicrobiota bacterium | reverse complement strand
CTACACAACCAGCCCACCTGGGCTGGATTCCTCCCGCCTCCGCTTGTTCACACAACCCGCCGGTTCCTCCAAACCCCCTACTGCCGCGGCCTGGCCGTGCTGGATGAATCCGTCCGGCCAGCGCTCAGCCGCCTCGCCCCCAACCTCCCCATCCATCACATCCCCGATGTCCCCGACACCTCCTTGCCGGTCCAGCCCCACCCCCTTGTCCACACGATCGTCCGGAAAGCGGCCGGCCGGCCGATTGTCAGCCTGCTGGGAGTCCTCGGACGCCGGAAGGGCGTCCTGACGTTCCTCCAGGCGGCTCGGAAGATGGATCCCGCCTCCGCTTTCTTTGTGCTGGCCGGCCGTCTGGGCATCGAGGAACGCGCCACCTACGGGTGGCACACCGGCAGGCTCGACACCCTCCTCGCCTCGGCCAGTCAATGCGACAACATGTTCCTCCATCTCCAGCCGGTTCCGGGTGAACCCGTCTTCAACTCGTTGGTCGCCGCGAGTTCCGTCATTTACCTGGCCTACGACGGCCATCTCCACAGCAGCGGAATCCTCAGCAAGGCGGCACATTTCGCGAAACCCGTCCTCGCGCCGGATGCCGGATGCATCGCGGAACGGGTCCGCACCTGCCGCCTGGGAGTCACCGCGAATGCGCGCTCTGTGCGCCAGTGCCTGGAAGGCCTCCGTGCCTTATGCCACACGCCCGGGCGCGAACAGTGGCTGGCCCGGGCGCGTTTTGAGGAGTACAACGCCATCCACAACGAACGCACACTGCAAACCGCACTGGAAACACTGCTCGAAGAAATCCCCTGACCCCATCCATGGTAACCCTGTTCACCATCCCAAAGCCCTTCCAAGGCGTCACCGCCTCCATCCAGCATAAGGCGATTCAGAGCTGGACCGCCGCCCTGGAATCCTGCGAAGTCTTCCTCTGCGGCGACGACCCTGGTGTTGCCGCTACAGCCTCGGAGTTGAACCTGCGTCATATCCCCGACATCAGGCGCAATGATTATGGAACCCCCCTGCTGAACGATGCCTTTGAAAAAGTCGCCCGAGCCGCAAACGGAATGCACCTCGTTTACCTGAACAGCGACATCCTGCTCCTTTCGGATCTCCGCCTTGCCCTGGCCCGCATTCCCGGGAACCGATTCCTGCTGTCCGGAAGACGATGCAACCTTGACGTCGAATCATTCCTGAGTCTCCCGCTATCCCCGCGCGATCAGGCGCTGACCGTCGTCCGCTCGCGAGGCGAGATGGACGTTGCGGGCGCACTCGACTACTTCATCTTTCCCCGCGGGACGGATTGGCAGATGCCGGCATTTGCCGTCGGCCGCCCGGGATGGGACAACTGGATGCCGTACCGCGCGCGCATCCATGGAATTCCGGTGATTGACGCCACAGAGCAGATCACCGTTGTGCATCCCAACCATGGATATCATCATGTCCCGGACTCCAGAGACGGCTCATGGACGGGCCCCGAGGGCGATCATAACATTCTTCTGGCCGGCGGAACCGAACGACTCCTCACCCTGGCTGACGCCACCCACAGGCTTTCTCCCCACGGCTTGCGGCGAATCAACAAACGGAACCGATTGCATCCCGAAATCGACATCCTCGGCGCACGGTATTCCGCCTTGCGGCCCGCCTGCCGCATGGCTCATGCCCTTGTAACGTGCGGCGAGCAATGCGCGGTCTTGTGCCGACGCTTCGCAGGATCAACTTCTGCAATGCCCCGAACCGGAGCACGCGCTGGATGAGAATCCTTCACATATCGGCCTCCAATGACCGGGGTGGTGCGGCCATAAGCCTGATGGGGCTTCATGAATCCCTGATCGAAGCCGGCCATCAGTCCACCCTGCTGATGGGACGGACATCCTGCATCAGTCCTTGCATAGACAGGATCCAACCCATGTCCTGGCTTGGCAGACTCTCCTTCCACGGCATCAACCAGATCGGACTGAACTACGCCGGGATTCCCGGCACGCCTTGCCTTTCCCGCCACCCATGGTTCCAGGCAGCCGACATCGTGCATTACCACAACCTCCACGGCGGCTTTTTCAACTATCGGGCTCTTCCCGGACTAACCCGGTTGAAACCCTCGGTCTGGACCCTGCATGACATGTGGGCACTGACAGGCCACTGCGCCCACAGCTTCGACTGCCAGCGCTGGCAACACGGCTGCGGCCATTGCCCCTATCCGCAAACTTACCCCCCCATCCGCCGCGACGCCACCCGGCTGGAATGGCGGATAAAACAGGATGTCTACCGTCGCTCCCGCTTCACCATCGTGACGCCAAGCGCATGGCTGGCGCAACTGACAAGGAAAAGCCTGCTCGGGGCGCACACCGTCATCCAAGTGCCCAACGGGATTGATTCATCCACTTTTGTCCCCCGCAATCGCAGGGAACTGCGCGCCGCCCTTGGCTGGCCTCAGGACAAGATCATCCTGCTGTTTGCCGCCGAGTCCACGGCCAGTCCGTTCAAGAACTTTGCACTGGTGCTCCGCTCATTGGGCAGGATGGCGCCATCACGCCGCAACAACGTTGTCCTGGCCACACTGGGAGAAGATGACTGGAAAGGCAGCGAGGTCCACGGCTGTGAGCGGCTGTCCCTGGGGTACCATGACAACGACAGCCAGAAGGCCCTCTATTACGCCGCCGCGGATCTGTTTGTCTTCCCGACACGCGCAGAAGTCCAGGGCCGGGTTCTCCTCGAGGCCATGTCGTGCGGATGCCCCGCCGTCTCCGTTGATGTCGGAGGAGTCCCGGAAATCGTCCGCCATGGCGAAACCGGCTATCTGGCGAGGGCTGGCGATGACGAGGATTTCCTGCAGGGTCTTGAAGCGCTGATCGCTGACCCGCTTTCCCGCGCACGCATGGCCGAGACGGGCAGACGCCAGATCATCGAGAACTATGACATTGCCGTTCACTTGGAAAAGATGCTGGGCGTGTACGACAGCGCCCTCCAATCCTGGCACGACGACGGACAGCCAGCGTGAGCAACCCAGGGCAGACATGACCGGAAAACCTCTGATTTCAGTCATCACCGTCGTCCGGAACGCCGAGCGACACATTGCGGGCTGCCTGGCCAGCGTGAAGAACCAGGACGCCGCCGGTGTTGAACATTGGGTGGTGGATGGAGCCTCCACCGACCACACCGTACAGATCCTTCAGGACAACTCCGAACCCCGGCTCCACTGGTTGAGCGAACCGGATAAGGGCGTTTTTGACGCCATGAACAAGGCCGTCCGGCTGGTTTCCGGCGACTGGATCCTGTTCCTCGGAGCCGATGACCGCTTACGCCCCGGCGTTCTCAAGCGCATGTCGGATCATCTCGCCGACCCGCATACCGTCTACTACGGCGATGTGTGGATGACGGGGACCCGAACCGTCTATGGGGGCCGATTCAGCCGCTTTCGACTGGCCAGGAAAAATATCTGTCATCAAGCCATTTTCTATCCGAGAACCGTGTTCGACGCCCACTTATTCGACTTGTCCTACCCCATTCAGGCCGACTGGGTGTTTAACATGGCCTGTCGCCAGGATGCCGGATTCCGCTTCCAGCATGTGCCGCTTCTGGTGACGGATTATGACAACCACTCCGGCCTCAGTTCGCGGCTTCGGGATCTGGCCATTGAACGGAATTATGTGACGCTTCTCCACCGTTACTTCCCACCCTCGATCGCCTGGCCTTGGTCGGCCGTCGTCCTCGGCGGGCGATGGCTAAAGCGAATGCTCGGCGTCCGTCCGATCCCCGGAGAACCTGAATGAACGAACTCGGGCCCGTTGCGGTCATTGTCCTGAACTGGAATCGGCTGGATGACACGGCGGCATGTTGCCGGTCGCTGGAACCACAGATGCACGGAGTGGGCGCGGTGTGGGTGGTGGACAACGGATCCACCCTGCACAGCGTGGAGGATCTCCAGCGAGCCTGCCCCAAGGCCACGATACTCCGCCTGGAAAGGAATACGGGGTTTGCCGCGGGCAACAACAGGGCCATAGAGGCCGTATTGC
The DNA here is from genome assembly GCA_964458765.1 of uncultured Verrucomicrobiota bacterium. Lineage (GTDB taxonomy): Bacteria > Verrucomicrobiota > Kiritimatiellia > CAIKKV01 > CAITUY01 > CAIVSY01. The sequence continues at coordinate 791 of CAYWKN010000170.1, read as the reverse complement.
GGCACCAGCGGCCGCGTGCCTTTTGGCTCCTGAACAACGACACTGTGGCGGACCCCGGGACCCTGTCACACATGCTGCACGGCATGGATGCGGATGCGCGCGTCGGCGCCGTGGGTTCGGTGATATGCGACATGAATCCTCCCCACGCTGTTCAATCCTGGGGCGGCAGATGGGTGTCGCCTTGGATCGGGATTCCGTTGCCGTGCCGCGGTCCGCGGGCACGGCTCAATTACCTCTGCGGCGCCAGCGTCCTGATCCGTACGTCAGCCTTGGAACAAACGGGTTTGCTCGATGAGGGATTCTTCTTCTACTTCGAGGATGCGGACTACTCCTTCCGCCTGCGCAACGCGGGCTGGCGGTTGACCGTGGCTCCGCATGCGCGTGTCCTGCACAAGGGCGGAGGGACCATCGGCAGCCAGGATGAACTGCGCGCCCGACTGTACCGTCAAAGCCTGATCCGGTTCCTTCGCAAACATTCGCGTCTGCCTGTCTTCCCTGCTCTGCTGGCAACAACCATACGCCTGGGTATCGCCGGCGCCAAAGGACAACACGCCATCGTGAAAGGCACCTTGAGCGGCTGGCGGGAAGGTTGGCGGACCCGGCTCTAGGACTCATCCTCCACTTCTGCTTTTCCCCGACACAAATCATCGGCATTGGCAAAGTATCAAGGGATGACATCCAGGGACTTCAACCGGTGGCGCACATTTCCACATGGACAAACTGGAAACAACTGCACCGAATCGGCTCCCGGTGACTGACTGAGGTTATCAGCCAGCCACCGGTGCCACACC
>CAYWKN010000169.1:0-4898 GCA_964458765.1 uncultured Verrucomicrobiota bacterium | reverse complement strand
TTCACCGTTCTCGTCGCCGTTCTCGTGAACCGATCCGGGGTACCTGAGCAGTTACCAAAACACATAAGTCGTTGTCATTCCGAGCGCAGCGGAGCGGAGTCGAGGAATCTCCGTGGCGGCGAAGGCGGAGATCCCTCGACTTCGCTCGGGATGACAGACCGATAATGCAACGGTATTTGAGGGACACGACACTAGAGACCGGACTGAGTTCTGGCTACTTGAGTATGTGCGACATCGCGTCCGGTTGCTGGAAACCCAGCAGGCCTAAGTGCGACAGTGTGACGCGTCGCGATTTCACGGATCGCAAAACAACTTTCGATAAAGATAGTTGTAACAGCATGCAGAAGAATGTCTTGCGACGTAAAAGCGATGAAAGTCCATAGGTGGTTGGCATGATCGTTGCTTATAAGGCAGGCCTTGATTTTCTGGCTTCGGTTAACAAAGGCACGAGCGCCTGCTTGAGGGGTGTCAAAGGAGCAAAAATGGCCAAGGTACTGGGAATTGATTTGGGCACGACGAACTCCTGCATGGCGGTGATGGAGGGTGGAGAGCCGGTTGTTGTTCCCAATGCGGAAGGAATGAGAACGACGCCTTCCATTGTGGCTTTTTCCAAGACCGGGGAGCGGTTGGTGGGGCAGGCGGCGAAGCGGCAGGCGATCACGAATCCCACCAACACCGTGTATTCGATCAAGCGGTTCATGGGGCGGAAGTTCGACGAGGTGACGCGGGAGATTTCGCTGGTGCCGTACAAGGTGGTACGGGCCAAGAACGGCGACGCCCATGTGCAGATCGGCAATGACGTATACTCGCCGCCGGAGATTTCCTCGATGATCCTGGCGAAGATGAAGCTCGACGCGGAGGCGTATCTGGGCGAGAAGATCACGCAGGCGGTGATCACGGTGCCCGCCTATTTCAACGACAGCCAGCGGCAGGCCACGAAGGATGCGGGCCGGATTGCGGGGCTGGAAGTGCTGCGCATCATCAACGAGCCGACGGCGGCGTCGCTGGCCTACGGGTTGGACAAGAAGAAGGACGAGAAGATTGCCGTGTATGACCTGGGGGGCGGCACCTTCGACATTTCCGTGCTGGACATTGGCGAGGGGGTGTTCGAGGTCAAGGCGACCAATGGCGACACGCATCTGGGCGGTGACGACTTCGATCACGCGATCATGTTGTGGCTGGTGGCGGAGTTCAAGAGGGAGCAGGGGATTGACCTTTCGAAGGACCCGATGGCCATGCAGCGCCTGAAGGAGGCGGCGGAGAAGGCCAAGTGCGAGTTGTCGAGCGCGCAGCAGACGGAAATCAACCTGCCGTTCATCACGGCCGATGCGTCCGGCCCGAAGCACATGAACGTCTCCCTGCCGCGGGCCAGGCTGGAGCAGTTGGTCGAGTCCCTGGTGGAGCGGACGGTATCCGCGGTACGCAACTGCATGAAGGATGCCGGGCTTGACAAGGTGGACGAGGTGGTGCTGGTGGGCGGCATGACCCGGATGCCGAAGGTCCAGGAGATGGCCGGGAAGCTGTTCGACAAGGAGCCGCACAAGGGCGTCAATCCGGACGAGGTGGTGGCGGTGGGCGCGGCGATTCAGAGCGGGATTCTCAAGGGCGAGGTCAAGGATGTGCTGCTGCTCGACGTGACCCCGCTTTCGCTGGGTATCGAGACGCTGGGGCGGGTCTTTACGCCGCTGATCGAGCGCAACACGACGATTCCGACCAAGAAGACCGAGATTTTCAGCACGGCTTCCGACAACCAGACCTCGGTGGAGATCCACGTGCTGCAGGGCGAGCGCAAGATGGCCGACCAGAACAAGACCATCGGGCGGTTCCACCTCGACGGGATTCCGCCGGCCTCGCGCGGCGTGCCGCAGATCGAGGTGACGTTCGATATTGACGCCAACGGCATCCTGCACGTGTCCGCCAAGGACCTGGGCACGGGCCGCGAGCAGAAGATCACCATCACGGCGTCCAGCGGGCTGTCCGAGTCGGACATCAAGGAGATGGTCAAGGACGCCGAGACGCATGCGGACGAGGACCGGAAGCGCCGGGAGTCGGCGGAGACGCGCAATCTGGCCGATAACCTGGTGTACCAGACCGAGAAGGTGCTCAAGGAGCAGGGGGCGAAGATCGCCGAGGACAAGAAGCGTCCCGTCACGGAGGCGGTGGAGAAGGTCAAGGAGGCGCTGAAGGGTGACGACAGCGAGGCGATCAAGGCGGCCGTGGAGGGGTTGAACACCGCGATGCAGGCGTTCTCGTCCGAGTTGTACGCCCAGGCCAAGACAGGGCGGGAGGGCGCCGCCGGTGAGGGCGCGGCGGGCGGCGAGGCCGGCGGCGGGAAGGGCGGCGACAAGGGCGATGTGATTGACGCTGATTTCGAGATGGTGGACGACAAGAAGAAAAGGAAATAGGCGCGGGCATGGCGGTTTCCATGACCGTGAGAGGGATGGGTTTCCCTGATCGAGCAACAACAGAAAAAGGAGAAAGCAGGCAATGAAGGTTAAACCGTTGGCTGATCGTGTTCTGGTCGAGCCGAAAAAAGAGGAGGAAGTCAACAAGGGCGGCATCATCATCCCGGACTCCGCGAAGGAAAAGCCCATGCAGGGCAAGGTCATCGCGGTGGGCACGGGCAAGCGGGACGAGGACGGCAAACTCATTCCGTTCACGGTGAAGGTCGGCGATGTGGTCCTGATGCCGAAGTACGGCGGCACGGAGATCAAGATGGACGACAAGGAATACCAGATCATGCGGGAAGAGGACATTCTCGGCATCCTGGAGTGATCGCCGGCGAATCAAGGACAACTGAACCCATAAAGGAGTCAAGCAAATGGCAGACAAAGGCAAACAACTCAAGTACGACGGTGATGCGCGGCAGGCGATGCTGCGCGGTGTGGAGAAACTCAGCCGCGCCGTCAAGGTCACCCTCGGCCCCTGCGGCCGGAACGTGATCCTGGACAAGAAGTTCGGTTCGCCGACGATCACCAAGGACGGCGTGACGGTGGCCAAGGAGATCGAGCTTCCCGATTCGTTCGAGAACATGGGCGCGCAGATGGTGCGCGAAGTGGCCAGCAAGACCAGCGACACGTCCGGCGACGGCACGACGACGGCGACGCTGCTTGCCGAGACGATCTACCGCGAAGGTTTGAAGAACGTGACCGCCGGGGCCAATCCCATGAGCCTCAAGCGCGGTATTGACCAGGCCGTGGAAGCGGTGGTGGACGCCATCGCCAAGCAGTCCAAGAAGGTCAAGGAACACACGGAGATCGCCCAGGTGGCGACGATTTCGGCCAACGGCGAGAAGGCCATCGGCGACATCATCGCGGACGCGATGGACAAGGTCGGCAAGGACGGAACGATCACCGTCGAGGAAGCCAAGGCGATCGAGACGACCCTGGACGTGGTCGAGGGGATGCAGTTCGACAAGGGGTACATCAGTCCGTACTTCGCGACGAACATGGAGACGATGGAGGCCTCGCTCGAGGACGCCTATGTGCTGATCCACGAGAAGAAGATCTCCAACCTGCAGGATCTGCTGCCCCTGCTGCAGAACGTGGCGAAGGCCGGCAAGCCGTTGCTGATCATCGCCGAGGAAGTGGAAGGCGAAGCGCTGGCCACGCTGGTGGTCAACCGCCTGCGCGGGACGCTGCAGGTGTGCGCCGTCAAGGCGCCGGGCTTCGGCGACCGCCGCAAGGCCATGCTGGAGGACATCGCGATCCTGACCGGTGGCCGCTGCCTGACCGAGGATCTGGGCATCAAGCTCGAGAACGTCAAGATGGACGATCTGGGCCGCGCCAAGAAGATCACGGTGGACAAGGAGAACACGACCATCGTCGAGGGCGCCGGCAAGGCGGCGGCGATCCAGGGCCGTGTGGCGCAGATCAAGCGGCAGATCGAGGAGACGACCTCGGACTACGACCGCGAGAAACTGCAGGAACGCCTGGCCAAGCTGGCCGGCGGCGTGGCGGTGATCAACGTGGGCGCCGCGACCGAGACCGAGATGAAGGAAAAGAAAGCGCGCGTCGAGGATGCGTTGCATGCCACCCGCGCGGCGGTCGAGGAAGGCGTTGTGCCCGGCGGCGGCGTGGCGTTGCTGCGTTGCCTGGGTGCGCTGGACAAGGTCGAGACGTCCGGCGACGAGAAGATCGGCGTGGACATCATCCGGCGTTGCCTGGAAGCCCCGTTGCGGCAGCTTGTGGACAACGCGGGCCTGGAAGGCGCCGTGATCGTGCAGGAAGTCAAGAAGCAGAAGGGCCCCACGGGCTTCAACGTGGCGACCCAGCAGTACGTGGACCTGATCAAGGACGGCGTCCTGGATCCGGCCAAGGTCACCCGCATGGCGCTGCAGAACGCGGCGAGCATCACGGGGCTGCTGTTGACGAGCGAGTGCATGATCACCGACCTGCCCAAGGACGAGAAGCCTGCTCCGGCGCCGGGAGGCGGCGGGATGGGCGGCATGGGCGGCGACATGTACTGAGCCGAGACAAAACGTTTGACGTTGGTGGACGGGACGCATACACTGCGTCCCGTCCACTTTTAGGATGGAGGTAGAGTTTGAACGCTGAATTGATTGAAACAGCCAAGCAGAAGGTGGCCTCGCTGCCCCTCCTGGTCAACATGGTATCCCGCCGCGTCCGCCAACTGAACGCGGGCATGCGCCCGTATCTCAAGCCGCTGACGCCGAACGAGGAGAAGGTGGACATTGCCCTGCGCGAGATTTGCGAGGGCAAGCTGACCTCCGAAATCGCCTTCGACGCGGTGGCGCCCGCCTCTTCCGCCGCGGAATAACGTCCGTCAGGGGCATGCGCTTGACTCAACGGGCACACCGTTTGCAGGTCCAACCCACCCCCGGCCCCTCCAAGGCAGAGATTTTCAGGGGGGAGATGATTAGACTTCGGATTTGCGTG
>CAYWKN010000168.1:0-4901 GCA_964458765.1 uncultured Verrucomicrobiota bacterium | reverse complement strand
ACGGCCATACACGCAAATCCGAAGTCTAATCATCTCCCCCCTGAAAATCTCTGCCGAGGAGGGGAACTGGGGAGGACCCACCCCTAACCCCTCCAAGGAGGGGAACTGGGGAGGACCCACCCCCAACCCCTTCCACCTACGCGGGTACGCTACGGCAGGACAAGCCAGGGAGGAGGACAAATCATGCGCAGGTGGCGCCGGATCGGCAGGGCAGGGTCATTCGGGGTGCCCCGGCAGCCGGGCCATGCAGTTGAAGAAAACCGCGGTCCACGCGGAGACAGCGGATGCCGGAACCCGGCCGTCGCAGTTGACACATTGGCCGATCCAGTTGCACCTGCTTGGGCCGCGGGCGCCGCATTACCAGGGCAGCGATCTCCTGCTGGCAGCCGATTGCACGGCCTTCGCGCTGGGCGACTTCCACAAGGATTACCTCAAAGGCAAGACGCTGGCCATCGCGTGCCCGAAACTGGACGCGGAGCAGGAAATCTACGTGGAGAAGATCCGGATGTTGATTGACGAGGCTAGGATCAATACGCTGACAGTGATGATTATGCAGGTGCCCTGCTGTGGCGGGTTGCTGCGGCTGGCGCAGAAGGCCGCTGCGGAGGCCAAACGCAAGGTGCCGGTGAAGTGCGTGGTGATCGGGCTGGGCGGCGATATCCTGAAGGAGGAGTGGGTGTAGGAAGAATGGGCGATGGTTGATGGGCAATGGGCGATGGTTGATGGGAGAGGGTTGGGAGGTTTACGGTTCAGCGGTTGAGGAGGAAGGTGGGGAATGGGTAAAGAGGGTGTGACCGGTACTCGGCAACCAGTGATCGGACATCAAGGCAGGAGGAATGCAATCATGAGCAATCTGGATGAATACAAGGGCAAGGCGATCGAGTTGGCGGGCGGGGTGGAAGTGGCGGCGGGGTCGGTGGTCAGCAAGACGATCCTCGACAAGAAGACCGGGACGCTGACGCTGTTCGCGTTCGACAAGGGGCAGGGGCTGAGCGAGCACACGTCGCCCTATGATGCCACGGTGCAGATCGTGGAAGGCGAGGCGGAACTGGTGGTGGGCGGCAAGCCCAACCGGGTCAAGGCGGGGCAGCTTTTCATCATGCCGGCCAACGTGCCCCATTCCGTGCGGGCCGTGGAGCGGTTCAAGATGTTGCTGATCATGATCCGGTAGGGGGGGGATACCATCTGCTTGATGTTGCGGGTGGAAAGGCGTAAATTCTCCGCCACCTATGGTTCAACGACTCATCCAGAAGATCCGGCATCATCTCAAGCGATTGAGCGGCGGGGCGAGCGCCGAAACGACTCCGCTCCCCCCCGCGCCCGGGAAAACCCAAACGGCGAAATCCAAGAGCACCCCGCGGGAAAGGCCGGCGGCACCCCGGCAGGGGCCGGTTCCGAAGCCGGCCGCGACCGCCGAACGACCCCCTGCCGCGCCCCGCCGGCATCCGGCGCCACGTTCCGCGGCGGAAAGCCATGCGGCATGGAAGCCGGAGGACTACGTTGTGCCGCCGGCGGAAGGCAAGAAACGCTTTGCCGACCTGGAGTTGCCGGGCGAGATCCTGCACGCGGTGGCGGACCTCAAGTTCCAGTATTGCACCGCGGTCCAGGCGCTGGCCATTCCGCCGGCGCTGGCAGGCCGCGATGTGGCGGGCAAGGCCCAGACGGGAACCGGCAAGACGGCGGCGTTCCTGATTGCCATCTTCACGCACTTCCTGCGGCATCCGCGCAAGGCGCCGCCCCGGCATGGCGCGCCACGGGCCCTGATCCTGGCGCCGACGCGTGAATTGGCCCTCCAGATCGAGAAGGATGCGAATGACCTGGGCAAGTACATGCCCTTCAACATCCTGGCCGTGTATGGCGGCATGGATTACGGGAAACAACAGGCGGAACTCAAGGCGGCCAGTCCGGACATCCTGGTGGCGACGCCGGGCCGGCTGCTGGATTTCCGGCGCGGCGGGGTCCTGGAACTGCGGCACGTGGAGGTGCTGGTGATTGACGAGGCCGACCGCATGCTCGACATGGGGTTCATTCCCGATGTCCGGACCATTGTCTATTCCACGCCCCGGAAGGAACTGCGGCAGACTCTGCTGTTCAGCGCCACACTGTCGGAAGACATCCTGCGCCTGGCCTCGCGCTGGATGAAGGAGCCGGTGATGATCGAAGTGGAGCCGGAGAAGGTGACGGTGGACACCATCCGGCAGGTGGTGTACACGGTCTCGTCCCACAGCAAGTTTGCCCTGTTCTACAACCTGCTCCAGCGCGACAAGCCGGAGCGGGTCCTGATGTTCTGCAACCGGCGGGACGAGACCGAGCGGGTCATGGGGAAGATGGCGCGGTACGGCATCCAGGCGGAGATGTTGTCCGGGGCGGTCCCGCAGAAGAAGCGGCTGCAGGTGTTGGAGGCGTTCCGGGCCGGGACCATCCGGGTGCTGGTGGCCACCGACGTGGCGGGGCGCGGACTGCATGTGGACGGCATCAGCCATGTGATCAACTACGACATTCCCTTTGATGCCAAGGACTACGTGCACCGGATCGGACGGACCGGCCGGGCGGGGGCGGAGGGGGTGGCCTACACGTTCGCCTGTGAAAACGAGGCGTTCACCATGCCGGAGATCGAGAAGTACATCGGGCGCGCGCTGGAGTACGAGAATCCCGAGCCGGCGCTCCTGCAACTGCCGGCCCCGCTGCACCCGGCTCCGGTGGAAAGGCATCCTTCCCCGCAGGGCGGGCGCGGCCGCGATTTCCGGGGGCGTGCGCCTTCCCGCGGGCGATTTGGCGGCGGGCGCGGCCGGCGGTAGACGCCGGCAGACCGGAGGGTGTGGAACGGGGGATCGCGCGGATAACAGGCCGTGCGGCCGGCAAATGCAGGCGGTGTATTGATGCAGTACATTGAAGGTTTCAGGAATCCGGATGCCGCCGCGGCCATCCGCAGGCGCATGGCTGAACTGGCCGCCGGGTTGGACGCCGGGCGCCGCGCCGTGAATGTGATGGAGGTGTGCGGATCCCACACGATGGCCATTGCCCGGTACGGGATTCGCGATGTTCTGCCCCCCAACGTGGAACTCATCAGCGGTCCGGGTTGTCCCGTCTGCGTCACCCCCGCGAGTTATGTGGATGCCGCCATGGCGCTGGCCGGGCGCGGCCTCACGGTGGTCACCTTCGGCGATATGCTCCATGTGCCCGGTTCGGAAGGAACCCTGGCCGACTGCCGGGCGCGGGGCGGGTTGGTGGAGGTCTGCTACAGCCCGATGACCGCCATCGAACTGGCGGCGGCGGATTCCGGGCGTGAGGTGGTATTCCTCGCGATCGGGTTTGAGACCACCATCGCACCGGTGATATGGCTGGTGGAAGCGGCGCAGCGGCGCGGGCTCGGGAACCTGTCGCTGCTGACCGCGTTCAAGCTGGTCCCGCCGGCGCTGCATGCCCTGCTGGGCGATCCCTCGATCCGGATTGACGCCTTTCTCTGCCCGGCCCACGTCAGCGCGATCATCGGGTCGGACGCCTACCGGCCTTTTGCCGGGACCTACCGCGTGCCGTGCGTGATCGCGGGATTCGAGCCGCTGGATATCCTGTACGGGATCCAGGGTATTCTGGAGCAGGTGAGCCGCGGCGAGGCGAGGGTGGACAACGAATACGCGCGGGTCGTCACGCCGGGCGGCAACCGCCAGGCACAGGCCCTGATGGAGAAGTATCTGCGGCCGGTGGATGCCGCGTGGCGCGGCATCGGCGTGATCCCGCGGAGCGGACTGGGGCTGAAACCGGAATACGCGGCTTATGACGCGGAGTGCCGGCACGGCGTGGAAGTCAGGCTCGGGCAGGAGAACCCCGCCTGTTCCTGCGGAGAGGTTTTGAAGGGCAAGCTCAAGCCGCCGCAGTGTGCACTCTTCGGCAGCGGTTGCACGCCGGACCATCCGGTGGGCCCTTGCATGGTCAGCTCCGAGGGAACCTGCGCGGCGTATTACAAGTATGGACTGATGGGCAATGGTTGATGGGCAATGGTTGATGGGCAATGGTTGATGGGCAATGGGGAATGGTTGATGAATGGTGAATGGATACAACTGGGGCACGGGGGAGGCGGATTGCTTTCCCGGGACCTGATTCGCGCCGAGATTGTCAGCCGGTTCGGGAGCGGCGCGTTACAGGGGTTGCCGGACGCGGCAACCCTTCCGCCGCCCGGCGGACGCGGGCTGGTGTTCACCACGGACGGGTATGTGGTGCAGCCGATCGAGTTCCCCGGCGGCAACATCGGCGACCTGGCGGTGCATGGCACGGTCAACGACATTGCGGTGTGCGGCGGCCGGCCGCGATGGATGGCGGTTTCGCTGATCCTGGAAGAAGGACTCTCCCGCGCCACGCTGGGCCGGGTGCTCGATTCCATGAAACGGGCGGCGGACGACTGTGGCGTGGAGGTGGTTACGGGCGACACCAAGGTGGTGGGCCGCGGCCAGTGCGACGGGATGTATGTGACCACATCCGGCATTGGCGAGTTGCTGGACGGGTTCCGCCTGGGTGCGGCGGAAGTCCGGACGGGGGATCGAGTGCTGGTGAGCGGTCCGCTGGGCGACCACGGCATGGCCGTGCTGGCGGCGCGGAAGAACATTGCCATCCGCAACGGGCCGGTCAGCGACACCGCGCCGGTTCACCGCCTGGTCCTGGCGGCGCAGCCTTGGGCCGGGCAGATCCGGTTCATGCGCGATCCCACGCGCGGCGGCCTGGCGGCGGCGCTGAACGAATTGGTCGAGGATCGGCCCGCGGGGATCCTGTTGCGGGAACGGGATGTGCCGTTCTCGGCCGGGACGCGCGCGGTTTCGGAGTTGCTGGGACTGGATCCCCTGCAGGTGGCTTCGGAAGGCCGGATGCTGCTGGTGTGCGATCCGCGGGCGGCCGGACCGGTGCTGGAA
>CAYWKN010000167.1:0-4940 GCA_964458765.1 uncultured Verrucomicrobiota bacterium | reverse complement strand
ACCCATGTGGCCACCTGTGTGACCCTATCGGTGGAGGTGGAACGTGAGGGAAATCGGCATTCGGGAATTGAAAGCCAAGGCGTCGGAACTGGTGCGCCACGTGGCCGAGGACCATGCGGTCTACCCGGTGGGCGTGCTGGCCCCGGCGGACTTCGCGGCCGCAAAGGGACGGGGGTGGCGGTCGGGAGGCATGGGCGCGGCTCCTGGCCATCGCCGACCGCATGGCGAAGCAACCGGGACCGCGCAAGTCGGCGCTTGAAGAACTCTCCAGGATGAGGAGTCAGCGTGACCACGCTCTTCACGCTTGATGCACAGGAGGCCCTGGAGGCATTGGACCTCCCGCGTTGAAGAAGCGAAGCCGCTCAGTCGGAAACCTTCACGGGAGCCGTCAGGGAAAAGACAATGATCCGTTCCCCCGTGAGCGTGCTGATATCGGTGTGGAGGCTCTTGACGGACTGCCCGAGAATGTCCTGGATAATCGCCTCCAGGAGCGGCCGGGCCTTTTCCACCAACTCGGTCCGGATCTGCTTGATGAGCGCCCGCCCGCGCCCTTCGGGGTCGCTTCGCGCCAAATGGCTTTCGGCCGGGGTCAGGACACCGCGCAACCGGACGATGACCAGATCCTCCAACAGGTACGTGCGCGCCGATTCCGGCCCGCGGCCCATGTACTCGCGTTCGAACCGGGTAACGGCATCGCTGATCTCCGCCTCGATCTGGCCCTTGGTTTTCATCGCGGGAGAGAATAGCCGAGAGTTCTTGAGGACGCCAGCCGAATTGAGCCATCCTAACTTGGCATAGCCGGAACCAAAACCAAGAGTTTGAACAGAAGATCACTGAGATCACAAAGAGAATTACTATTACCCGCCTCCGGCGGGAAGACCTTAACCCTTCGTGGCCTTTGTAAACTCCTATAGCTCACTCACGTCCCCTGCCCTGCGGCCCGGGTAAGCCGGTCGTTGATGGCCCGGCCAAGGCCTTCCTGCGGCACAAGTCGTGCTACAATCGAATCCAGATGTATTTCGTCCAGCCGGCGCATGGCGCCGAACAGGGTGGCGGCGGCCTCGCGCAGATCGCCGCTCCCGGAAAGAACCTCCACACAGGTGAAGGGCGTTGGATCGGGAACCTCCCGGAAGGCCAGAAGGCCCACCTTCTGTCCGGACGCCGGTATCGGCCACGCCTCGGCTTCCGGAATCAGCCTGAGCGGAGTGCGGGGCGCATAATGGCGCGGCAACATGCCCGGCGCGGCGACAACGGCACTCTTGCCGTGCCGCTCCCTCTGCAACGGGCCGGTCACCGCCTCGATATCCTCCGCCGGAATACCACCCGGCCGGAGCAGGACGGGCGATTCCCCGGCCAGCGAGACAATAGACGACTCGATGCCCACCGGACACGATCCGCCGTCGAGCACCAGATCCACCTTGCCTGCCAGGTGATCCAGGACGTGGCGGGCGCTGGTGGGACTGGTGAATCCGAACGCATTGGCGCTGGGAGCGGCGATAGGCGTTCCGGCGCGCCGGATCAGTTCCAGTGCCAGCGGATGCCGTGGCATGCGGATCGCCACCGTGGGGAGTCCGGCCGTGACCAGGTCCGGCACCGCGGCCGCCTTGGGCAGGACCAGCGTCAGCGGCCCGGGCCAGAATTGCCCGATCAACCTCTGTGCCGCCGCAGGAATCCCGTCGGCCAGAAGGGACACTTGTTCCGGGCTGGAAACATGGACAATGAGCGGGTCGAAACGGGGACGCCCCTTGGCTTCGAAGATCCTGGCCACGGCCGTCGGATCGAAGGCCGCCGCGCCCAGCCCGTACACGGTTTCCGTGGGGAAGGCCACAAGGCCGCCGTTGCGCAACAGGTCCGCCGCCTCGTCCAGCCATGCCGGGTGCAGGGCCTGCTGCCGCTGCATCTCGCGGCAGGCCAGGATCCAGTCGGCCGCCTCGCGGATTCCGGGCACGATCGCCGGGCGGCCGCGAATCTCGGCCAGGTGTTTGGCCCCATGCCCCGTGCGGACATAGATGCCACAGGCGCCCGCGTTATCCGCCAGGACGACATCGTGGGGATGATCGCCCACCATGAACGAACGGGTCAGGTCGATGTGGTAGTCACGGGCGGCCTGCCGGAGGTGGTACGGCTTCGGCTTGATGCAGTCACACCCGTCCTCCCGGCGGTGCGGGCAGCAGTAGACTTCGGTGATGTCCACGCCGTGACGGCTCAGTTCCGCGACAACATGTTCATTAACGCGTGCGACCTCGGCGGCGCTCACAATCCCGTCCGCGATACCGCGCTGGTGGGTGACCACGAACAGCCGGAAATGTTCCTGCAACCGCTTCAGGGACGGGACGGTATCCGGAAAGAAGACGACTTCCGACGGCGATCGGAGGTGGCCGCGATCCTCGATGATCGTGCCGTCGCGGTCCAGGAATACCGCTGGCGTCGTTTTCTCGGTCATGGCGCCATTCCTGTACGAGTCACTGGGAAACGGGCCCGTCGGAGCTGGGCACGGCGATATTCCCCGCTTCCTATTCCTCGAAGGCCGAGTCCGGCACGGCCGGCCCGCCGCCCGGTTCCGCGGCCATCTCGCGGGCGCACTCGAACATCCGCTCGAACAGATCGGCGATGTCCTTCTCCTCGATGCACGAGAACGCCACCCGGATATCGGTCGGGGCGGTGGCAATCACGCCGATCCCGCAGCGGTCCAGAAGCCGCAGGCGATACGCCTCCGCATTCAGTGTCTTCAGTCGCAGGCACATGAAGTAGCCGGAGTTGAAGGGATACGGAATCCAGGCCGACGCATAGCGGTCGCCGGCCAGCACCTGCTTCACACGGGCGGCCCTGGCGCGCAGCACCTCGAACTTGGCCTGCTTCTCCGCGGGGTACGCCGAATCGCCCATGGCGCGGACCAGGATCGTCTGGGATGCCTGCGAGACGTTCGACACCGTGCCGCGGATGCATCCCGCCGCCTTCTTCTCCAGGGCGTCATGCGCGGCAGCGCCGGACGCTCCGAACGTGATAAAGGCCACTCGCAGCCCCCACACGAAATCCTCCTTCGTCGCGCCGTCGAGCTTGATCGGGAGCAGGCGCGGGTGCTTCCCCGCGAGCTTCGCGAATACCGACTCGCGCGCGACCCCGGGCTCGTAGAAGAGGCCGAAGTAGGCGTCGTCGCACACAGCCACCACCCGGCATCCCCGCTCCGCCGCCGCGACCAGGGCATCGGCCAGAACCTTGGACTCGGCCTCGGTCGGGGAATAGCCGGTGGGGTTGTTGGGGAAGTTGAGCAACACGATCAGCTTGCCGCCCTTGGATTCCCTGGCCACAGTGGCCGCGAACCCCGCGGTATCGAGCCCGCCGGAGGCGGAGAAGAAGGGGTATTTCACCATCCTTGCCTCGCGGCGGACCTTGAAGACCATGTTGTAGTTTCCCCAGACCTGATCGGGAATCAGCACGGTGTCGCCCGCGTTGGCGAACAAGTCCGCCACAAGGCTCAAGCCGTGCGTCACCCCGCAGGTCACCACCGGCAGGCTGATCGCCTGCCCGGCCAGGGCCGGGTTCGCCACCTGGATATGTTCCCGCCACTTTGCGCGAAGCGCTGGAAGACCGAACGACGGCGCATAGGGCAGCGCGTCGTCAGGCGAAAGGGAGGTGAACTGCCGCATCACGCACGGCAGGTTCATCGCCACGTTGCCTTCCTTTGCAATCCCTATCGTGGCGTTATAGCGGCTCGCCTTCTGCTTCGCCTCCGCCGACTGCGTCAGGATGCCCTTGGGGAAGTACAACTCGCGCCCCAGGCCCGAGAGCATCTCGAAAACGTCCGGCGCCTCCTTCTGGAGGGTGCGATTCAGGTCGTTGGCCAATGCCGTGGTCATTTCCCAGCCGCTCCTTGCTTGTTCGTATATGGGGCTTCGCCGGCCGTCACAGGCCGACGCGCTTCTTCAATCCGGCGAGCTGCGTCTTCATACGGGCCGGCAGCCTGGCGCCGGCGGTGTTGAGATAAGTCTCGATCTCCGGGACCTCGCTCTTCCAGCCTTCCACGTCAATGCGCAGCAGTTCGGCCACTTCGGCCTCGCTGATCTTCAGCCCGCTCACATCCAGGTCGCCAGCCTTGGGAACATAGCCGATCGGCGTTTCAACCGCGCCGACCTTGCCATCCACGCGCTCGCACATCCATTTCAGGACGCGGGCGTTATCGCCGAATCCCGGCCACAGCCACTTGCCTTCCGGCGACTTGCGGAACCAGTTCGTGTAGAAGATCTTGGGCGCCTTGGCGCCGAGCTTGTCGCCCATGTTGAACCAGTGCTGCCAGTAGTCGCCGATATGATAGCCGCAGAAGGGCAGCATCGCCATCGGGTCGCGGCGGATGGAACTCTTGACGTCCAGGGCCGCGGCGGTCGCCTCCGAGGCGGCCGTGGCGCCCATGTACACGCCATGGTCCCAATCGAACGCCTGACTCACCAGCGGCACAAGCTTGGAGCGGCGGCCGCCGAAGATGAAGATGTCGATCGGCACGCCGTTGGGGTCTTCCCAGTCCGGGCAGATCACCGGGCACTGCCGCGCCGGGGCGGTGAACCGCGCGTTGGGATGGGCTCCCTTGACCGGCTTGCCGTCGGCATCCTTCTTGTCGGGGGTCCAGTCCTGGCCCTTCCAGTCAATGCCGTGCTTGCACTCGACGTTCATCTCCTCCCACCAGATATCCCCGTCGTCGGTCAGGACGCAGTTGGTGAAGATGGAGTTGCTCCTGATCGTATCCATCGCCATCGGGTTGGACTTGTAACTCATCCCCGGGGCCACGCCGAAAAATCCGGATTCCGGGTTGATGGCGTGCAGGCGGCCGTCCGGCCGGACCTTCATCCAGGCGATGTCATCGCCGATGCATTCGCATTTCCAGCCCGGAATGGTGGGCTGCAGCATGGCGAGGTTGGTCTTGCCGCAGGCGCTCGGGAAAGCGGCGG
>CAYWKN010000166.1:0-5004 GCA_964458765.1 uncultured Verrucomicrobiota bacterium | reverse complement strand
GAAGCCGTTGGCACGGTCAACCGCGAGACCGGCAAACAAGAGGATGAGGCCGGCGCACGCCGCGAAAGCGAAGATCGCCGGGCGGGCGGGAAAGAGGGTACGGGCGCGGAAGGGCCGCTCCACCCACCACCAGGAGAGGGTCGCGAGAACCAGCCCGGCCAGGAGCAGGCCGAGACGGGCTCCCAAGGACAGGGGGCCCACCGTCCAATACCGGGTGAACACGATGAGCGGCCAGTGCCAGAGGTAAAGGGAGTAAGAGATGAGGCCGATAAACACAACGGGACGCAAGGCAAGAAACCTTCCGGCGGACGTCAGGCTGCCGGTGTTGGCGTGAATCACGACCCCGGCGCCGGCACACGCAGCCAGGGGGCCGACCCAGGGATAACGACCGGCGCGGGTCTGGACCAGCAAGGCGCCCAGGATCGCGAGGAGCCCGACCCAACTGGCGACCTCCGTCTTCCAGGACGCGCGGGCATGCCGGACCGGATGGACGGCCAGTACGGCCCCGATCAGCAGTTCCCAGGCGCGCATGGGAAGGAGGTAGAAGTTCGCCGCCGGGTAGCGGGTGGAACAGTAGACGCCAGCCCCGAACGATATCACCCCCACGCCTGCGAGGATGCCCGCGAGGACACGGGAGGAGAGGCGCCGGCAGGCCAGCAGGCAGAATGGCAGAAGAACGTAGAACTGCTCCTCCACGGCCAGCGACCAGGTGTGGAGAAGCGGTTTCATCTCGGCCGCACGCGCAAAGTAGTCGGAGTTCCGGTAGAAGAAGATATTCGAGACGAGCATGACCTGGGCTGTCACCGACTGCCCGAGTTCCCGGAAGTCCGCCGGGAAAAGCAGGAACCAGCCCGCAACCAGGCAAACGAAGACCATGCACAACAGGGCAGGCAGGATCCGGCGGATGCGCCGTTCCCAGAACGACACAATATGGAAGGTTCCGGCCGTCAGGGTCTTGAGGATCAGGCCGGTAATCAAAAAGCCGGAGATGACAAAAAAGACATCGACCCCGAGGAACCCGCCCTGGAAACCGAAGTCCATGTGGTAGAAAACCACCGCCAGGATGGCGATGGCCCTTAGCCCATCAACGTCCGGCCTATAGTCTGGAGCCACGGTCCCGGTCATCGGGTTCCCCACAAGTATTGCGCCAAGGACAGGAAAAACTCATATGACCTGTTTGGATCCAGAGTATGGAGTGTCGAGGCGGTAACATCGCGAGTCTCGATCCGGGCCTCCGCTGTGTTCAGGAACGCGGACTCGCCGAGAGGCAGGCTGGCACACACGGCCAGCCCCCCCGCCATCGCAAGGGCGGCCACTAAGGACAGAACCGCCAGACGCCAGGGACGCGCCGACCTGCCTTGTGCGACGATCCTCCGGATGCCGTAGCGCTCGACCATGTACATGACGCCGGCCAGAACGACCGCCATGGCCGCCACGTACCGGGCGCCGCCCAGACGGCGCGGTATTTCGTGGAACAGTCGCAGTGCCGGGAATTCCCGGGATAGACTGACAACGGCCGGCGCGGAAACCACAACCAGGAGCCAGGCCGAAGCGGCCAGAAAACTCCCGCAGACCGCCACGAGACCCAGCCAATCCCGTCCTTCACGGGGGCCGCGCCGCAGGGCATATCCCGCCGCGAGCGCGAGCGCGGCGGGCACGACAATCTTCACGCCGAACCCCGCGGATCCCGACGCCATCCACGTCATCGCACACACCGCCATACCGGCCAGCAGGAACAGGAGGGCGGCCCGCCGCCGGTTCGGCAGCGGCCCCGCGCGGCCGGGCGTCAGAATGCGCCGGAAGGCAAGCGTGACCGCCAGCGTGACAACGCTCATGACTCCGAGTCCCATGTGCCACAGGAACACCAGGGCGCAGGACAATCCGCCGCGCACCCGGTCGTTGCGCGCCATGCACACCAGCGCCGCCAGAACGAGCGGTATCGCCGCCGCGGACGGCGGGTAACTCATAGGCAAGCCGCCTTTCCACGGAAACCCGGCCAGGCCGGGTAGCGGAATCCAGCGCCAAGCTGCGATCAAAAGCGCCGCCGTCACGAGCAGCGCCATTTCCCAATTCCGCCTGCACGCATAGACAAGCCAACCGAGGGAAAGAACGTGAAGAAGCATGAGCGACGCCTTCAGCGACAGCGGGAATACGTCATCGCTTCCCGCGAACACCCTGTCATGAAAGAACGCGATGGCCTTATCCAACAGCGGATAGTTCCAAGGGTACGAGATCCGGATATCCAGAGCTTCTTGATTCCAGAGGCGTTTTCTATTGTTCGACGCAACAATCGACTCCCGCCAGCGCACCACATTGTCCCGCACGGCGATTTGTTTCGCCGTATCTGCCTTCATGTAGGCCGCCGAGTAATACAGGACGCACTTGTCGTCGTCGCGGGCGGGAAACCGGGCCACGAACACGGCCAGGCAGAGAACGAACAGAACGAAAACCAGGAAACCGATCCAGCGCTCGTAGGAAAGCCGTTTCATGGAGCTGGCTCGGGCTATTCTTCGGGCCGCGCCGCCTGGCCGTTCCCGGGCGCCGGTACCGGCTGGACAGTAAACCTGTCGACCACGATCCGGCTCTCGCGGGCGAAGAAGAAGGAAACCCGCATCGGCAGGTTCCCGGTCTTCACGAATCGGAGCGTCGTCGCGGACCGGCCGCTCCGGACAGGCGCCGGAGCGCCCTTCACATCCTCGCCACGCACCCGCAACTCGCCGAGTTTCCGATTCACGGCCAAGTCCGAAACCGTGGTTAGCGTCACTTCATACTCGCCGGGTTCCAGCAACAGGTTCGAGGCATAGACGACGTCCCCTTCCGGATCGCCCCGCGGGTCGAGTTGCACGCCGCCGTCGGCGGTCGTGTAACCGGCGTGAAAGCACAGCGATGCGGGCAGCGAGATGCTCCGGCAGTCCCGGGGCCGGATCAAGTCGCCCGCGGCCAGCAGGATCGTGTCGACCTCGACGGAGCCGGATTCGCGCTGGAGCGAGAACCCCTGCACCGCGCTTTCGGACCCCGGCTCCACCGGCCATTCGCGCCACGTCCATTCCGAGCCCGAAAGCGTTTCCGTTTTTCGGCCGGCCGCCCGGCCGTCAACCCGCGCCTCGCCGGAAAGAGCGCCGTCGCCCCGGACGCGCGCCATCCACCGCAGTCCCTCCACCGGCGCCACGCGCGACCGCGTGGCCACATCGAGAATCGAGTCCGGCCCCGCCAGCACGGCGACTTTTCCGCCGGCGGCGCCGGGTTGCGCCCGGACCGCGACATTCGTGGAAGGAACCCGTTCCGCTTCCCACCGCCGCGCGGTCAGAAGCGCGGTGGGCACGGCGCGCTGCTCCGCCGCGAGGACGCGCGGTGCGTCAAGCACCCGGAACGCCCAGACAGACTCCGCCTGCCGCATCAACGCCAGGCGCGGATTCGCGCGGAGCCGCGCCAGGGCGAATCCGACCGGAAAAGGCGAGACCTGCTCCGGATACGCGGCCTCGTGAAAGAGAACATAGTCCAGGCCCATCCGCCTGAGGTCCGCGAACTGCGAATCCTCAAGATAGCCCTGGTTCGCCGTATCCAGGCGGCGGTAGACGGATTCGATATACGTCTTTTTCAACATCGGCGCGTAGCCGTTCACCATGCGGATGCGATAGAGCGAAACGTAGTGCTCGTAGATCGAACTCCAGGCCGAATCGCCCGGCCACAAGGGCAGGACCAGGACGCGCGGGGCGACGCCGCGCCGGGCGGCGTCCGCCGCCACAGCGGCATAGGCGCCCTGCTCCCGGTCGAGCAGGCAGACCGTGGCGTTGACCACCACGCGGTGCTCGATGGCGACAAGCGCGACGCAACCGGCCACGGCGGCTCCGCGCCAGACGCCGCCGGTCTTCGGCCGCCAGAACGACCCAAGCGCCAGGGCCAGCGCAACCGCCAGAAACGTCGGCGCCACGGCAAGAATCTTGGCCGGTTGCCGCACCATGTCATAGGTCGGCACAACCGCCCGCGCGAGATGGAACAGTTTTGCCCCGCGCGATCCGTTGGGTCCCAACGCCAGCTCGAACAGGGCCGCGCAACCGGCCGCGACCAGCAGGAAGACCGCCAGGCGGCGCCGGTCGTCCGCGGTCCCCTTCCATGCCCGGCGCGCGAGAACGGCCAGACCGAGCCCCAGCACCGCGATCAGAACCCAGCCGACAAAGACATGGCCGGCGGCCCCGGTCAGTGTGTAGGAAACCATGCCGCGCCGGATAGGCGAATAGAGCAGCACGTCCGTCAGGGGCCGACCGCCCTGCATTTCGGTTCCGGCGAGCCGCGTCTTGAAACTCAGGGCGAAGATCAGGATGGCGAGGCAGCCCGGGATCATGGCAAGCGCCGCCGCGGTCCAGCGCCCCCATAGCCGCGGCGACCGCCAATCCAGCCGCTCCTTCGCGGACAGCGCGATCAGGCCCCAGACCGGAAGGGTCAACGCCGTGAAGAAGAAGGCCTGGAGATCGCTCCAGTAGACAAGCAGCAGCGCCACGCCGGCCAGCAATCCGCCGCGCCAGTCCTCATCGCGCACGATGCGGTCGATGCCGAGGAAGCACAGCGGCACCAGCGACATGCCGTATCCGCTCGGGCTGCCGCCCAGCGCCATGACCCAGCGGTAGGGCAGCGTGACGCTCACCAGGGCGGCGGCGGCGGCCAGCCAGCCGCTCGGCGCGTAACGCCGCGCCAGCGCCCAGGTGAATCCGTAGGTGGCCAGGAGCGCCACCAGTCCGGCCAGGTTCCAGCCCGCGGCCGCGCCGCCCAGCCGCTCGCCCGCCGCATACACGAGCGAGTACGGGAGAAGGCAGGCGCTGAAGACACGGCGCGCCGCGTCGCTTCCCTCATTGAATTCGTAGACATTGCTCATCCACGGACTGAGGCCGCGGATCGCGTCGCTGAGGAGCCAGAAGTGATACCGCAACTGCAGATGATCGCCGGGGATCATGGCGCGCACCTGCCCCTTCTCCTGGTTGCAGGAGGAGGAGGGAATCCCGTCGCGGA
>CAYWKN010000165.1:3965-5037 GCA_964458765.1 uncultured Verrucomicrobiota bacterium | reverse complement strand
AGTAAAAAGGGTTGTTGATATTGCGAATAATCTGACGGCATGTTATATCATGCCCCATAATTATTCGTTGAAGTAGCAAAACCTCTACACATTCACCAAAATAAAAGCCCCATTCCAGGGGCTTTTGTGACCGACCGGGGATTTGAACCCCGAACCAATGGATTAAGAGTCCACTGCTCTACCGTTGAGCTAGTCGGCCTTTGCGGGCAGTATTATACCGCAAAGGATATTAGTGTCAACAAGATTTTTCAATTCCGCTCTCGTTGGCAACTACCTCCCGTCAATGCGCGCCTCGGCTGTCCCTGTGATCTGGTAAACGCCCTGGAAGGGGAGAATACCCAGCATCAGCGAAGACAAGTCCGCCGACACTCTCACGGAGACCACCAGCGTCGTTGGGTCCACATTGACCCCCGTCACCGCCACGCCGATATGCCGGCTCCGCAGGAACGCCGAGTTCATCGAGGCGTAACTCTGCGCCGTGGCGTACACGTCCGACAGGAAGCGGATCTCCCCGGATTCGCGGTAATGGACAACGTCAATGCGGGAGGCAGCCGCCAGCGCGGCTGCGTCCGCCGCATTGCCCACCTCGCCGCGTGCATAGACGATTCGCCCGATTTCGATGCCCACGGCCGTCAGGAGCAGCAGGCCGGTCAGGATGAGGGCGAAGAAGACAGTTGTCTGGCCACGTTCCCTTTGCTTCATGGCGCCCATCCTTCCTGCCGGAAGGTGGCTTCAGCGGAAACGGTTGTAAGCGGCCCCAGGCCAAACATATCCCCGCCCGGCAGGATGAGGGGGATGTGTGCCGTGACGCGGATGCGCACCGTCGAGTCAACCACCCCACCCGGCGCGAGCACCGCGACCGCCGCGTCACGGATGACCGGCTGCCTGGCCAGGGCGGAATTCGCCGCCGAGACCGCTTCGCAGGACGGGCAGGACTGTGACACCGAGCCGGCGCGTGCACCGTGCCGGGCGGCGTTCTCCACGATGGACAGGCCGTAAAGGTACATCCCAAATTGCAGCATCCCCAGGAACAGGATGATGGCCATGGTCACGACCAGGGCGAACTCCACGG
>CAYWKN010000165.1:0-3865 GCA_964458765.1 uncultured Verrucomicrobiota bacterium | reverse complement strand
TCACGGAAGATGGCCATCACAATCAGCACGGCGACGATCAACACCGCCAGGATGGTGCCGAACTCCGCCGAACCCTGTCTCATTTCGCGGGCGCGAAAGAAGGGGAATGAAGGTTTGTTTGTCTTGGACATGGTTCCTCCAAATCTGAAAAGGATCAAACTCGATTGTTGTAATCCCCGTGCGAAAGCAACTCGCGGGGGTGGACGCGCCCGTCCCGCTCCACGGCTAGCAGGCGGTAGCGCCTGCCGACCGGGATGGAGATGACAGTCCTGTCTCGCTGCAGGCGCTTGCCGTGCATCCGCCAGTAGGGGACGCCCTGCTCCAGCCGCTGGATGATGCTGCCGGCTTTCTCCAGGACATGCCCTGGGACAGGATGCACGGTCACCCCGCGCCGGGCAAAGAAATCCGCATCCATGCCGGACAGATTATGCGCTGCCGCGCACGGGCGGGACCTCAAACAGGTACAGCCACTCGGCGTCGAGCGTGTTACCGGTGACCTGCTTCCAGGCCAGCTTGGCCTCCAGGTCGAAGAACGGCCCGCAGGTGACGATGTTCATCTCGTGGACGGGGACACACTTCGGGCGGTCGCCGAGCAGGCCGACCTCCGCCTTCTGCAGGCGGCCGCGGCCGTTCACCTGCACGGCCTTCACGAACTGCGCCGGCGGGACGGGCGTCACGACCAGCTTGCGACCGTCCGAGCAGGGCACGATGATGGCCTGCTGGTCATTCTCCTCCCAGAGATTCAGTGAGAGCAGATTCGGGAAGGGACCCAGCAGGCGGGAGACCATGCCGGCCAGCCACTGGCGCGGATCCGGGACGCGCACGTTTTGAATGGCGCGGGCGCGCTTCAGCCGCAGGTCCTGTTCGGCCCAATGACAGGCCTGCTCACGGATGCCGTCAATGGCCTTGCGCTGGCGTTCGTTGCCGACCGAAATCAATGCGCCGAAGAAGATCACGGCAGCCAGGACAGAGAGTGCGAATACGACGTCTAACATGGTGTGTTCCTTTCTTGAGAGGTGGATTAGAGGGGTTTACCCAGGAACGAGTCCAGGGCCTTTCCAAGGAAGCGCAGGGCGCGCGGGCGGGGGTCCGAGAGGCTGGCCGAGGCCAGCGCCGCCAGGAGCGCCACGAAGCCGATGACCGGCCAGAGCAGCGCCGGCTTTGGAGCGGGTACTGGCTCTTCAGTGGCGACCGGTTCCAGCGGCATTTGCGTGGCGGGAGGCCGCGAGAGAGTTGCAGGAACCGTTTGGGTAGGCAGGGTCGTAGCAGTCTGCGCGGGCGTTGCCGTGGGCAAGGGGGAGACCGTCATCACCGGAGTGGAGGAGGGCAAGGGTGTCCGGGAAGGGAGGACTGTCGGCACCTGAGTGGGAGTGGGCGTGGGAGGCATGGGGATGATGACTGTGCCCGCATCGCTGCCGGTGTTCCCAAAAACATCCCAGGCTTCGAGCCGTGCAGGATACTCTCCGGGCGGGGCGACTGTCCCATCGCCGAAGCGGCCGTTCCACCGGATTTCAGCAGGCAAGCTATCCGCCGTGTATTTCTCGATGAACGCCGGCCAGCGACCGCGCGGGTCGGAAACCGTCAGGCGCGCCCCACCGAGGGGGATGCCCTGCGGGAGGATGGTCACCGGGACGCTTTCCGAAATCTGCCAGCTCTCGGGGATCATCACGAGCGGCGGAGGATTGGAAACAACGACGGTCACCCGCGCCGTGTTTTCCTGGTTGCCGGCCGCGTCCACGGCGCGCACGAGCACAGTGTAGGTCCCGTTCGGAACCTTGGTCGTGTCCCAGGGAAAACTCCAGGCCCCGCTGGCGTCCGGCGTGAGCGTCTGCCAGACTTGCCCTGCCTGCGCCAGTGCCGCAGGCACAGGTGAGCCTGTCGAAGGGTTGCTGTTGTCAAGCGAGATCTCCGCCCCGGCCAGTCCGCTCGTGGCGTCCTGGCTGGCGCCTGCGAAGGTCACCTGGCCGGAGATGACCGTCGTGCTGCCTTCGGGCGGATCGGTGAATTCAGATTGCGGCGGGAGGGTGTCCACGGCCAGCGTGCGGCTTTCGGTTGTTACGTTCCCGGCCTGGTCGGAGACGCGCACCTGCACGGTATGCAGGCCGTCTGGGATCACCAGGGACGAAGCATCCTGCCAGTCTCCATTGTCCAGGAGCACCCGGATACTCGCCACGCCTGAGGTGGCATCCGTGGCTTGGACGGTCAGGGAGAGTGGCGAGGTGTACCAGCCGGCGTTCCCCTGCGTCCCGGACAGGTCCAGCTGGACCTGCGGCGGGAGGGTGTCCACCTTCACACTTGTGGAAGCGGTGGAAGTATTGCCGGCCACATCCGTCGCCCGGCCCAAGACAGTATAGGAACCATCCTGGAGCGTGGTGGTAGCCTGCCAGGTCGTACCGCCATCCACGGAAACTGCATCCTCCTGCACCCCGGACAAGAGATCGGAGGCATCTACATGGACCGTCACTGGTGTGATGTGCCAGCCGTCATAGCCATCACTGGCCGGGATGGAAATGGACAACTCCGGCGGCTGGGTATCCACGGTGATGCGTTTCTCCCAGGTGGTCGCATTGCCGGCGCGGTCCTCGGCGCGGAAGGTAACGTCGTGGATGCCGTCCGCCAGGATGGAAATGCTTCCGGCCTGCCAGGCGCCTCCGTCAAGTTGCCCCTGCAGCGACGCCAGCCCCGAGGTAGCATCGCTGGCCGTCGCCGAGACGGTCACAGGCAAGGAGACGAACCAGCCGTTCTGCCCATCCGGATCGGGGGCAGACAGGGTCATGGCCGGGGAAACCGTGTCCACCTGGAAGGAAACCGACTGCATGGTGCTCGTATCCCCGTAGGAGGACAGCGCCCAGAAATTCAGGCTGCTTGCGCCTTCCGGAGGCGACCAGCTGCACGAAACGGACGCGCCGTTCGTGCTGCACAACATTCCGAGGCTACTCTCGATGCCGGTGATGACATACCCGGAAAGCGGTTCACTGGCGGACAGGTTCAGGCTTGCCCCGTCGGTGCACCAGCCGTTGTAACCCACCTGCGCGCAGGCCGTCGAGCCGGAGACGGTCGCCGGCGGGTAGGTGGTGGTTGTGGTATGCGGGACGGAGGTGCAGCCGGGCTGCCCCGGCGTGCAGGTTTCGGTCCAGGTGTCCGGCCCGGTGATCGAGCACAGGCGGCCTCCGCTGGCCGGGCAGCCATAATTCCCTTGCCAGGCCTGGCGGCAGTCGTTGGTGTTGAAATAACCCTGGTTGTAACGCGGGTCGAGATACGGGCAACTGTCGCTTGGGGAGTAATACAACGCCAGGTAGCAGGTCGGGCCTGAAGGCAGATCTGGGTGGTGCGCCTCCCAGTAACAGACGCGCCGTTCGTTGGTTGTATAGGTGGTCGTGACTGTCCGGTGTGGGCCGGTATACGAATACGCCGCCGCACCAAGTCCGGCCAGGAGCGCCAGCAGGGAGAACCAATAGATAAGTTTGCGTTTCATCCAAACCTCCTCGCTACTGCCCGGTGATGGTCTGGATGAGCGGGACGCCCACCACCACCAAGACGGTAATGACAAAGGGCATGAAGTAAAAGATCGCCGCCATCACGCCGAGGGACGAACCCAGCTTCTCGGCGCGCGTCTCGGCCTGGGCAATGAACTCGTCGGCGAAGGTCTGAGCCAGCGACTTCAAGAGCGACTGCACCTGCACGCCGCGCCCAACAAAGCCCAGCTGGATGGCAAGACTCACCAGCCCAGGATGCCCGCTTTCCTCGGCGGCCTGGCGCAATGCGCCCGTTCCACCTTCGGTAAACAAAGACTTGCCGGTTGCCTGGTCGAGCACGCCGCGCAGCCAGGCAGCCGTTGCGCTCGTGCCATTGGCGGCGCGGCGCA
>CAYWKN010000164.1:0-5113 GCA_964458765.1 uncultured Verrucomicrobiota bacterium | reverse complement strand
AACCTCAAGCGGAACAGTCCCGGTTCGTTGCCTGCGCCCCTGCTGGTATCGGAGCGTGAGCAAGTTGACTTCCTTGAGGGCTTGCGACATGAGTTTCCGCAGGTTCAGGTCGGTTGTACTTGATATGTAGTTCGCAAGCGCATCCTGGAGAATCCAAATGGTCTTGCCGCCCCACGCTTTGCCGATCTGTGACTTGACGATCAGTTGACTGACCATGCGTGCCCATATCTGGCGGTAGTTGATCCCCGGCGCATGCTGTTCGTTGCCAAGGATCGCCTGACGAAACGCGTTCTGAATGGTAGTCCCCTTTGCTTTGTTCCCGCCGGATGTGCTCGATGTCATGACCTCGATAATCAAGGGGATCCCGTCCGGGTATTCCTCCACGTAGGTGCGGCCGTTTCTTCGGGCCAGTGTGTAGCCGTTCTTGGACAGTGCGCTTTCAAGTTTGCGCTCCGTGACCTCTTGGCTTGCGGCGACTTCCGAAAGCAACTTGGGGTTTGTTGGACAAACGATGTAATCGAAAGTGTAGTCAAAGGACTTCTCGTTCTCTTCGTCCCCCTCCGATCCGTCTTCGGTGTACTTCATCTTCACTTCGGACCAGACTCCGGCTTTCTGAGCACGAGTTGATGGCGCGTACCGGCGAAGAAGGTTCTCGCAGAAACCCTCGTGCGTCGTGTGTTCCACGCCATGATCCAGCGCGAACAGTCGGCGGGGGCAGACGATCCAGACTTGGTTCGTTGTGAGCAGCGAGCAAACGCCGGCGGGGATGTTGTCCTTGCGCCCGTTGAAGAACGCGACCAATTGGCGGTCTCTTCTTGCGTCCAGATTCAGGAAGGACTGATAGCGGTTGCCACCACCGTCGCATTCCTCGCCGGTAAATGGGCAAAGACATTCCTTCCTGTGCCGAATGGCCTCGGCGCTATGATCGGCGGTCAGGTAACCGAAAAGCTCGTAGATGTGTGAACTCATGTGAGTATCCCTCTGATTTGTGTGGCGATTGCCTGCGCAAGCGGGGGTGGGACCGAATTGGCTACCAATCGGTGTTGGTCCAGATTCTTGACCGTTCCTGAACGGCTTCTAATCGGACCGCAAAGGATGTGTGAATCTGGGTAGCCGTGGATTCGGAGATACTCACGCGGGGTCAAGTACCGATCTTCCGTTGGATGGAAGAAAATCTCGCCGCACCGCAACGTGAGCGAAGGTTCCAGCCGATGAAGTCGTCGGTACTTCGTCGTATCCTTCTTGGTGAGATTGCGTTTGAGATCAGGCGGCGCGTTTGCTGTCCCCGCCAAGAAGCCGCCTTCGGCAACCGGGTGTATGCGTTCCCTGTCCCTGTCGGGAGTCACATCAACATGATTTGGAACTGACGGCGTCGTGCCTTTGGGCGCTGGCTTCGGGAGATCACCGATGACGCTGCCAACGCCAACATATCGCCTCATTGGTAGGAGTGGGGTGTCTTCGGGACTCTCGGTGTGCGTTGGCGGAGGAAACGAAAAGCCATTTGTCCCTGGTGTGGCAACTATGAACACGCGCTCGCGGAGTTGAGGAACCCCATAGTCGGCGGCGCAAAGCACCGCCCACTTGACGCAGTAGCCGATCTCTGCAAGTTGATGAGTGAACCTCTTGAAGACGCTGCCCCGCTCGCCCGTTTCTGTGGGCGCGCTTAGGAGTCCTTTCACCTGTTCCATGAGTATGGCGCGGGGACGCAATGCACGGGCAAAGCGAACCATCTCGAAAAGCAGCATGCCGCGATCATCACAGAGGGAGTCGCGTTTACCGATGAGAGAAAACGCTTGGCATGGCGGACCTCCATGAAGAAGGTCTATGCCGGGATTGGCTAAGGACAGAGGATCAACCGAGCGAATGTCTGCCTCAATAACCTTTGTGTCGCCACCTTTCCGGGCGACGTTGTAGCGGAGTGTGTCTGCGGCGTTGTGGTCGAACTCAACGCAAGCCAGAGTTTGGAATCCGGCATTCTCAACGCCGATGTCCATGCCTCCGCCGCCGCTGAACAGGGAGACCGCTGTTAGTTTTCGTGTCCCGTAACGCGCAGCAGATTCACGCGCGAAAGCAGGCTTCTTTGCTCGGCCAGTTGCACGGTTCGTCTTTCTTCTCGTCTTTGGCTTGCTCATCTCGTCCTTGTATCACGTTTCGACATGGCAACACATCACATTATCGCTATCGTTCAACCCCACGGGAATGACTCGTTGCCGGGGCTGAAACAGGGCATGCCCCTTCACGCGGCCGCATTTGCGTGCATTTACGCGAATCATTGGCTATCATGGTTCGCGTGTGTAGGCCCCCGCTGGACGAACGCCGAGCCAGGGTGGAAGGGGCTGTTGGAGAGAACCGCAGGTTTTTGTCTTTCATGAAAAGAGCCCTGATCAGCCTCGGAATTCCCGCCTTGTTCGCTCTCGCCGGCGTCCTGGCCCTTGCCCAGTGGATGCGCCAGGTGGCCGCCCTGCCGACGGAGCAACCCCGCGTGCCGATCGCGCACCGGCCGCTCATCGCATCGCTCCCCGCCGCACCTGCTCCCGCCCTCGCACCCGTTGTTCCCGAGCCTTCCGCCACGCCAGCCGCTCCGGCGCCCGCCAGCCCGTTCGAGACCGTGCCCGGCCATTGGCCCTGCTTCCGGGGACCGGATTTCGACAACGTCTCGAAGGAGACGGCCAAACTCAACCGCGACTGGGAGATGAACCCGCCGAAGGAACTCTGGTCCGTCAACGACCTGGGCGAGGGCTACGCCGCTCCGGCCGTCGCGGAAGGCCGCGTCTTCCTCGTGGACTATGACCAGACGGGCAGGAACGACAACGTGCGCTGCTTCCGCCTGGCCGACGGCCGGCCGCTCTGGAACCACGCCTACCCGGCCGACGTCAAGCGCAACCACGGCATGTCGCGCACCGTCCCCGCCGTCTCCAGCAACTGCGTGGTGACGCTGGGCCCGCTGTGCCATGTGAATGCCTTCGAGCCCGCCACCGGCAGGCGTCTTTGGGGCATCGACCTGGTCCGGGAATACGGCGCGACGGTGCCCGAGTGGTATGCCGGGCAGTGCCCCGTGATCGAAGACGGGCGGGTCATCCTGGCGCCGGGCGGAAGCAACGCACTGCTGGTCGCCGTCAACAGCGCCGACGGCAAGGTCGCCTGGACAACCCCGAATCCCAGGGGCTGGGCCATGTCGCACGCCTCGATCGTGCCGCATACCTTCAAGGGCCGGCGCATGTACATCTATGTTTCCCGCGGCGGCATCGCGGCCGTGGACGCACGCGACGGCGCCCTGCTGTGGGAGTTCGAGGATTGGCGCAGGATCATCGCGGACATTCCCTCGGTCATCGCAATGGGCGAAGACAAGCTGTTTGTGGCCCGCGCCTACGAACAGGGCTCCCTGATCCTGCAACTCCGGGAGGAGGGCGGCGCGTTCCGGGCGGAACTGGTCAGGAAACTTCCGCGCCGCGTCTTCGGCTCGGACCAGCACACGCCTGTCTTCTTCGGCGGCCACGTGTACGGCGTCCGGCCGCCGCGCGGCGAACTGGTGTGCCTGGATCCGGACGGGAACCCGAAATGGACGAGCGGCGCCGGTGTCAAGTTCGGCCTCGGCGGCTTCACGATCGCGGACGGGCTGATTTTCATCATGGACGACGATGGCACCCTGGCCGTGGTCGAGGCCGTGCCCGACGCCTACCGCCCCGTGGCGCGGCGCAAGGTGCTGACAGGCCGTGAGACGTGGTGCCCCGTGACCGTCACCGGCGGCCGCCTGCTGGTGCGGGACTCCAGCGGCGACCGTCCCAATTCCTCGCGCCTTGTATGTCTGGATGTTTCGGCAAAGTAAGGAGGCGGCCATGTGGATCAGAAGGCAAAGCGATCGTCCCCGGGCGGGTGGCCCGGTCCGGAGCGTCTTTCTCGCAGGCCTTGCGGCCGCCCTGGCCGTGGCGGCCTCCGCCGCCGGGCGGGCGGACACGCTGGACCGGCCTTTCACGCAAGTCCGCACGCTCAAGACCGGCTTCGTCCGTGCGGCCCGCGGGATCGCCGTCACGCCGGAGGGGCGGATTTACGCGGCCGGAGACCAGGCCGTGCACATTATCGGACCGGGCGGGGATCACGTCGCGTTTCCCTTGCGGGGCGATCCGTCCTGCATCGCCATCGGCACGAACGGCCTGCTGTACATCGGCATTGGCGACCGCGTGGACGTGGTCGAGCACTGCGGAACCCCCAGGGCGCAGTGGGCCGCGCCGGCCTCGAATTCGGTCATCACCTCGATCGCGGTCGGGCGCGAAAGCCTCTGGGTGGCGGACGCCGGCCGGCGCGAGATCCTGCGCTATTCTCCGGACGGCGCCATCACGGCGCGGTGGGGCGGCCGGGCGGGCGAGGGCGACACGAACGGCCTCGTGGTGCCTTCGCCCCATCTGGACGTGGCCGAGGATGCGCAAGGCCGCGTCTGGGTGGCCAATCCGGGCCGGCACCGGCTGCAGATCCATGCTCCCGACGGCGCCCTGCTGCGGACCTGGGGCTTCTTCTCCCACGAGGATCCCGCCGGCTTTACCGGCTGCTGCAACCCGGCGGACTTCGCCTGCGCGCCGGACGGCACGATCGTCACCGCCGACAAGGGCGCGCTGGCCCGTGTGCGCGTGTTCGATGCCGAGGGCCGACTGCTGGCCACCCTGATCCCCCCGGGCAAGTTGAACGTCCTGGAGTTGGTCCGTCTGGCCGCGGGCCTGGATGTCGCCACGGACGCCAGGGGACGGATCTACGTCCTGGATCCCGCCACCCGGACCGTGCGCGTATTCGAGCGGAAGGAGAAATGAAGTGGACTCCCGGCTTCTCGATCGGCGTGATTTCCTGAAGGCGATCCTGCGCGCTGGCGTCCTGGCGGGGCTGGCCGCGGTGACATTCCGGGCGATGGCCGGGCGCGGGGGCCCCTGTTCGCGGCCGGCCGGCGCCTGCGCCCGCTGTGCGCGCGCCGCCCGTTGCGACCAGCCGCAGGCCGCCGCCGGCCGGGGCAGGGGGGGTACGCCATGACGGTCAGCCCGCGGAACGAGATCACCCGCCGCGGTTTCCTTGCGACAGCCGCCCGGTGGCTTATCCTGGCGGCTGGCGGCGGACTGCTCGGCGCCTGGGC